>JAKMEK010000071.1 GCA_022425945.1 Flavobacteriaceae bacterium | reverse complement strand
TAAAATATGTACTATGTATTGCATAATACTATCTTTTGTATATATATTTGCAAAAGACAGTACCACAATCAATACTGCAACTCATGAACATAGAAAACACAAAAGCCCAAATGCGAAAGGGAATTCTGGAGCTCTGTATTTTATCAACAATTGATAAAAAACCAAAGTATTCGTCAGAAATCCTGAATCGCCTAAAAGAATCTAAACTCCTCGTGGTGGAAGGCACACTTTACCCACTGCTTACGCGCTTAAAGAATGCCGGTTTACTAGAATACCGCTGGGAAGAATCTAATGCAGGACCGCCCAGAAAGTACTTCACCATTACCAAAGAAGGTCAGGCTTTTTTAAAAGAACTAAACACTTCTTGGAGTGACCTCTCCAATGCAGTAACCACCCTAATCAAAAAATAACATCATGAATAAAACCATTGACATACACATTGCGCAAACGCTTTTTTCCTTGGATGAACAAGCCTATGGTATATTAAAAAACTACCTCGAAAGACTTGAATTCATCTTTATTAAAACCGAGGGAGGAAAAGACATCCTAGAGGATATAGAAGTAAGGATTTCTGAATTATTTTCAGAGATCAAAACAGATGAACGCTATGTAATTTCTGTAAGCGAAGTAGAACAAGTAATCGAAACGCTTGGCTCACCAGAAGACCTTGCAGGAGAAGAATCCGAAAGTTACGAACCCAAGAAAGAATATGCTGAACCAAAAAAATTGTTTCGGGATACTGATGATCGATTTATCGGTGGAGTTGCCGGCGGATTAAGTCACTACATAGGCATTGACAGCGTCTGGATTCGAATAATTCTTCTCATACTGTTTTTCTCTTCAGTGGGAGGTGTTGTGTTAGTTTACATACTTCTGTGGATCATTGTTCCTGAAGCAATTACAACTGCCGACAAATTGAAAATGAAAGGAGAACCGGTTAATGTTTCAAACATTAAAAAAAAGATTAAGGAAGAATTAGATCAAGTAAGTGATACCGTAAAAGAAGTGGATTATGAGAATATCGGCAATCAATTAAAAAAAAAATCCAAAAGATTTTCCGATTTACTCCTTCAACTAATTAGAGGACTACTTAAACTTATTGGACTCTTTATTGGAATTATATTCCTAATTATATCAAGCATTAGTCTACTGGGCATTTTTATTGGAACAATCCTAGGAAGTGTATTCACGGCCATGCTTCCAAATGAATTACTGCAAATTGGTCTCAGCATGGACTTACCAGTGATCTTTATCGGTTTGTTCGCATTTATGATTGTTGGCATACCTTTTATTTTTCTCTTTATACTCGGGCTTCATTTACTGGGCAACAATGGTCAATTGATGGGACGAACAACAAAACTCTTTCTCTTTGGACTATGGGTTTTTGCAGCAATAACGCTCTCAGTTTTTGGTATCATTGAGTCCAAAGCATTTGCCGTAACTTCAAAGAAAAGTGAACTGATTGAATGGGAAAACAACACAACAGATACCCTGAAAATCTATCTAAACGAACAACAAAAATACGCTGAAACCATAACCTTATTCAACGATTTAACCATTGTAGAAAACGAACAAGGGGAAAGTTATCGACTGGATAACAATGTTCAACTATACATTGAAAAAGGGAAGAAAAATCAAATTGAATTAACGATTGAAAAAATTGCCAAAGGTTGGTCACAAAAAAAGGCAATTAATAATGCAACTGAAATATCGTACAAACATGATCGTTATGGCGATCAACTAGTATTGGACAACTTTTGGATTGCTCCAATCGGTCGCAAAACCAATCCGGAAAAAGTTCGACTTAACCTCTCCATCCCTGATGAAAAACACATCTATATTGAAAATGATTTAGGGAATTTTCTGGCCAGGGACATCAAGAATGATCGTGATTATTACCGAAAACGCATCGCGGGACACTTATGGAAAATGGAAAAGGGAATACTGACTTGTCAAGACTGTCCATCGACAAAAGAAAGCCTGCATATAGACGAAGAAGGCATGGAATTGAATATTTCAGGCGAAGAGGCAAGTCTAGAAATAACAATTGATGACGAGGGCTTGCAAATCAAAAAAAAGGAGGAATAAAAACACCTAGAAACAGAATCTTTAACTCTTTTAAAAAAGCTTGTTAGACTCCAATTTTTAATACTATATTTGCCTACCATTTTTCGGGGTGTAGCGTAGCCCGGTCATCGCGCCTGCTTTGGGAGCAGGAGGTCGCAGGTTCGAATCCTGCCACCCCGACAAAAAATGGATCACGGGATGTGGCGCAGCCTGGTAGCGCACACGCCTGGGGGGCGTGGGGTCGCAGGTTCAAATCCTGTCATCCCGACTATCAAACACCCATAACCACTTGATTTACAAGTGGTTTTTTTATGCCCTTTTTTTGTACATTTATGCTTTAAGAACATCAAAATGAAAACACTACGTCATTCTTTTTTCAGCCTGACATTACTTCTTGTAACAGCTTGTGATGCACAAGATCATGGCCCAAAAATAAGCACAGCAAATACAATTGATTATAGCTACGAAATTGTGGCCGACGGCATCGACATCCCCTGGGGGCTAAGCCTTCGCAGTGCTAATGATTTCTTGGTTACCGAAAAGGCAGGAACACTTTACCACGTTTTGAATGGCGAAAAAACAGTCATCAAAGGCCTTCCGCCTGTTTATGTTCGCGGACAAGGTGGATTGCTCGATGTAGCTCATTCCCCTAATTACGAAGAAGATGGCTTAATCTTTTTCACCACCAGCTCACCTCTTGGCGAAGAAAAAGGAGGCCATACTGCGCTCTACAGCGCCCAACTTAAAAACGATAGCCTAGTCAATACATCCCTTCTTTACAAAGGAGATTACAACACCAAAAAAGGTCAGCATTGGGGATCAAGAATAGCCTTTGACGCAAAAGGACACATCTATTTCTCCATCGGTGACCGAGGAAATCGCGAGTTAAATCCACAAGACATCTCAAGAGATGGTGGAAAAATTTATCGTCTCAACCTAGATGGGAGCATCCCAGATGATAATCCGTTTAACACAACAGCAAATAGCCGAAAAGCAATTTACAGCTTTGGACATCGCAATCCACAAGGTATGATTACTCATCCAGATACTGGACAAATTTGGGTACACGAACACGGTCCCAGAGGGGGAGATGAAATCAACATTGTCAAAGCTGGGAAAAATTACGGATGGCCCTTAATCACCTATGGAATCAACTACAGCGGAACACCCATCACCGATAGTACAGAAAAAGGAGGAATGGAACAACCCCTGTATTATTGGCTCCCCTCTATAGCCCCCTCAGGAATGGCCTTCTCTACCTCAGACGTCTACCCAAATTGGAAGAACAACCTCTTCGTAGGTTCGCTTCGCTTTGAATACCTTGAGCGCTTGGTTCTTGAAGACAATGAAGTGATCAAACGCGAAAAAGTATTGGACTCAATTGGTCGTATTCGCAATGTTGAACAAGGACCGGACGGTTATCTATATATTGGTGTAGAAGGAAAAGGGATTCTCAAAATTATCCCAAAATCATAAACATGAAACTCATTACGCTATTTTTAATAAGCACATTCACTGGCCTAAGTTTATTCTTCTATCAGCAAAAACCCTTAAAACAAAGTCTAATTGATGGAAAAGAAATTTACACTGATTTTTGCATGCAATGTCACATGACAAATGGAGAGGGCGTTCCTGGAGCTTTCCCTCCTTTGGCTAATTCTGATTATCTAGAAGATGTTGATAAAACTATTCATGCTTTAAAATTTGGCCTCAAAGGCCCCATAACTGTAAACGGGAAACCTTATGACTCTGTTATGGTAAGTCAAGGCTTAGATGATGAAGAAATTGCTGATGTAATGAATTATATACTCCGCAATTGGGGAAACAGTACAGACGAAATAATTACCGAAGAACGCATCTCAACAATTCAAAAATAACCATTACTTGAATCGACTAAAAAGCATCTTCAAAAAGCAAAATGCCTACGGCATTGCCTATTTCTCCATAGGAGCGCTATTTCTTTTTTGGATATTATTTCTCGACAGCCACTCTTGGCTAACACATCAAGAATTGAATAACGAAATTGAAACCCTAGAACAGCGAAAAAAAACCTTAAAAGAATCCATAGAAAAGGACAAAAAAGCGATAGAACAATTAAATAATCTAGATAGCCTAGAAAAGTATGCCCGAGAACAGTATGGGCACAAAAAAGAATCGGAGACGATCTTCATCATTGAACAATAAAGAGGATTAGAGCTTTTCTATTAAAATTTACAAAAACCAAATACAAATTGTTTTAATAACCGCAGGATAATTGTATTTTTAATGCTTAATAAGAACCCATGGGGAAAGTAATAGCCATTGCGAATCAGAAAGGAGGAGTAGGAAAAACGACAACGTCAGTGAATCTTGCTTCAGCATTGGCTGTGCTCGAAAAAAAGATACTTCTGATTGATGCGGATCCTCAGGCGAATACCACTTCTGGTCTAGGAATCTCAGTCGAGGATCAAAAAGCTGGCAGCTATGAACTCTTGGAACATACGGCTAGTGTTGAGGAAACCATCATCCCAACTGGGGTTGAGCATTTGGATTTGATCCCCTCTCACATTGACTTAGTGGCTATTGAAATAGAGTTGGTCGATAAAAAACAACGTGAGTTCATGCTTAAAAAAGCACTTGAACCCATCTTAGATAAATACGATTTCATCATCATTGACTGTGCTCCTTCTCTAGGATTAATCACACTTAATGCGCTTACTGCAGCCAACTCATTGATCATTCCTATTCAATGTGAATATTTTGCTCTAGAGGGCTTAGGCAAGCTTTTAAACACGATCAAAAGTGTTCAAAAAATTCACAATGCCGCCTTAGACATTGAAGGCCTGTTGTTGACCATGTACGACGCGCGTCTTCGCCTTTCTAACCAAGTGGTTGAAGAAGTGAAAAAGCACTTTGGAAGCATGGTTTTCAAAACCATTATTCAACGAAATATTCGCCTAAGCGAAGCCCCAAGTTATGGCGAAAATATTATCCAATATGACGCTACCAGTAGAGGTGCCCAAAACTACCTTAGTCTGGCCGAAGAGGTGTTAAACAAAAACAAGTAAATCGCTATGGCAAAGTCAGGAAAAAAACCAGCTTTAGGAAGAGGTCTTTCAGCCCTTTTGCAGGATCCTAATAATGATATTAAATCTGCGGAAGATAAAAATGCTGATCAAGTAGTTGGGAATGTTATCGAATTGGCCATTGAGCAAATTGAAGTAAACCCTTTTCAACCAAGAACTCAATTTAATGAAGATAACCTCAAAGAGCTGGCTAGTTCAATTCAAGAATTGGGCATTATCCAACCTATAACTGTTCGTAAAACTGGTTTCAACTCCTTTCAGCTAGTGTCAGGAGAACGACGTTACCGAGCCTCCAAAATGATTGGACTTGCCACTGTACCTGCTTATGTCCGAATAGCCAACGATCAAGAATCCTTGGAAATGGCTTTGGTTGAAAACATCCAACGACAAGATCTAGATCCCATAGAAATTGGGCTCTCCTATCAGCGACTAATCGACGAAATCTCATTAACACAAGAACAACTCAGTCAACGTGTAGGGAAGAAACGTTCGACCATAGCAAACTACATGCGTTTGTTAAAACTTGACCCGATCGTACAAACAGGAATGCGGGATGGATTTCTTTCCATGGGACATGGAAGAGCCATCATCAACGTAGAGAATAGAGAAGACCAGCTCGACCTTTACCAAAAAGTAATCAAAGGAGATTTAAGTGTTCGCAAAACAGAAGCTTTGGTCAAGCAGTTAAAATCTCCGGCTGTTGAAAAACAAAAAGTGCATACTCCCCCGTATTTGGCAGAAGGAGAAAAAGAAATTGGAGCGTTTTTTGATGCAGAGGTGAAAATTACATTCAATAGCGAGGGCAAAGGCACCATTCACATTCCTTTTGATTCGCAGCAAGACTTTAGCCGCATAAAAAAACGTTTAAAACGTGAAGAATAGCCTCATTCTTATTATTTTACTATTCACTACTTGTGGAGCTTTTGCACAAGACAGAGCAGCTTTAGACAGCTTGCCAAGGAAAATTCGTATCAAAAAAGATTATTTGACTCCCTCCAAAGCTGCTTTTTACTCGGCGGTAGTTCCTGGACTAGGACAAATCCATACTGGACGATACTGGACTCTTCCATTTATTTATGGAGGCATGGGCGTTTCTGCTTATTATTATAACTTTCAAAGCAAAGAAGCGAACAAATACCGAACAGCATACAAACAACGTATTCGGGGGGATTTTTCAGATGAGTTTACCTCTAAAATTCCTCAAAATTCTCAATTAATTAAAGGGATGGAATTCCATCAAAACTATCGCGACCTCTCTATTCTTTGGTTTGTGGGTATTTATTTACTCAACATACTAGATGCTAATGTTGGCGCGCATTTACTACAATTCAATGTAGACGATACTCTTACTTTCAAACCCTACTTTAATCAAGAAAATATCTTCGCTGACCCCTCTGTTGGTTTAGCGCTACAACTAAAATTTTAACTATGAATATTGCGCTATTAGGATACGGACGAATGGGAAAAGCCATTGAGAGAATCGCACTTGAGCGAGGACACTCGATTGTCTGCATTGTAGACAAAGAGCAACAGGAAGGTTCTATTGCTAAAGCAGATGTTGCGATTAACTTTAGCGTGCCAGATGCTGCGGTGAGTAATATCAAAGAAGCCTTTGATCATGATGTAGCCGTTGTTTGTGGAACCACTGGCTGGCTAGAAGCATTAGACGAAGTACATCAGCACTGTGCAAAAAAGAAAAGTGCTTTCCTATATGCCTCAAATTTTAGTGTGGGTGTTAATTTATTTTTCAAATTAAATGAGCTTTGTGCTCGCTTAATGAAAGGGCATGAAAGAGAGTATACAGCTCACTTAGAAGAAACACACCACATCCACAAACTTGATGCTCCCAGCGGAACAGCCATCAGTTTAGCTGAAGGGATTGGAGCTGAGAATGATCACTATGCAAAATGGTCAATGGAAGAAAACACAAAGGATCTTAAAATAACTTCCTATCGAGAAGGAGAAGTACCCGGAACCCACAGCATTACGTATGCTTCTACCGTTGATGAATTATCCATTGAGCATAAAGCACACTCAAGAGAAGGTTTTGCTCTGGGTGCTGTTATTGCAGCCGAATGGCTAAAAGGAAAAGAAGGAATATTTTCCATGAACGATGTCCTAAACCTATAACACAACTGCTATGACAATTACACAATGGTTTTTGTTTTTTATTTCCGTACAACTAATTCACTTTGCGGGAACTTGGAAACTTTATCAAAAGGCAGGTAAACAAGCCTGGCAAGCGCTCATCCCTGTTTACAATGCCATCGTTTTGATGGAAATCATTCGTAGACCAAAATGGTGGGTAGTTTTATTGTTCATCCCCATCATTAACCTAATGATGTTCCCCGTTATTTGGGTCGAAACATTACGAAGTTTTGGAAAAAACACAGCAAAAGACACCGCGTTTGGGCTACTGAGTTTTGGTTTATATACTTATTTAGCCAATTATGACCCATCGACTGTTTATGAAAAAGACAGAAGCTTAGTACCAAAAACTTGGTTTGGTGAATGGATAAGTGCTGTTTTATTTGCGATTATTGCCGCTACCTTGGTTCACAACTATTTCATTCAACCGTATATTATTCCCACCGGTTCGTTGGAAAAAACACTACTTATAGGAGATTTTCTCTTCGTAAGTAAATTTCATTATGGCGCTAGAACACCTACAACTGCTGTGGCTTTCCCAATGGTACATGACACCCTACCCATTGCAAAAATTAAATCATACTTAGACTTTCCACAACTCCCCTACTACCGTTTACCAGGATTTAAAAAAGTGAAAAGAAATGAAATTGTCGTGTTTAGCTGGCCTGCAGACACCGTTCGACAGTTTTTCGTTAAAGAAAAAGGAGTTCGTAAACCCATAGATAAAAAATCAAATTATGTCAAACGCTGTGTTGGAATACCTGGTGATACGCTTGAGGTCATCAATGGTCTAGTACACATTGATGGTAAACGAAGTATTCTTCCGGACCGCGCAAGAACCCAATACGTTCACTTTGCCTATGATGCAAAAGGGGTCTCATCGAGAAAACTCAATCAAGAAGGAATCAAAGATTACATGCGCAAATACCGTATTGAAAATATTACGCAACAAACCTATGATCAAATCCTTCCTTACATCCATGGAAGACTTTCAAACGACATCAATAATTTTATTGTCCTTACTCCCCCGGCGGGCTTACCACCAAAACTGATCGGACAACTTCGCCTCAAGGTGAAGGAAATTTTAGAGCCATCCAAAGAACTAATTTTAACCTTGGCTGAAGCAAAATTATTGAATAAAAAAAAGATCTTCGATAGTCTTATTCGAAAAGTGAGTAGAGTTAAAACACCCAATACAGCGTTATTCCCTAACAGCTTACCCTTTGATTGGAACGAAGATAATTTTGGTCCAATTGTATTACCAAAAGCGGGAACAAGCGTTAGCTTAAATGAAGGGAATTTGCCACTGTACAAAAAAATTATACGAGAATACGAACACAATACACTTGACCTTAAGGAGGGACGTGTGTTTATCAATGGAGAAGAAACCACAAGCTATACCTTTGAACAAGATTACTATTGGATGATGGGGGACAATCGTCACCGATCTGAAGATAGTCGTTACTGGGGCTTTGTACCAGAAAATCATATCGTTGGAAAACCTGTACTGATTTGGTTCAGTATCGAGGGAATCAATGATGGGATACGCAATTGGCGTATTCGATGGGATAGAATCATGACGACGGTAAAAGGGAAAGGAAAGCCAATTTCATTCTTCCCCTACTTTATTGGTGTTGTAATTGTATGGCAGATTGTTGTGTTTATCCGTCGAAGAAAAGAAGACACCAAAGCCTAATGCAGTTAGTACCTGCTTACCTTCCTAATGTCGCCTATATGGCAGAGTACATAGCGCAGCCCACGCGTTTTACTCTGTTGGGTAATTATCAAAAACAAACCTTCCGGAACCGTTGTAGTATTTTCGGAGCAAACGGGAAACTAAATTTAATTATTCCCGTAGAACACAATAAAACAAAAGCACATCAGCAGGACAGTGAGGTCTGTATTAAATGGGATGAAAACTGGCAAAAACAGCACTGGAAATCAATTGCTTCTGCCTATAGTTCCTCCCCTTTTTTTGAGTATTATGAAGATGAGCTAAAGGCCGTATTCTTCTTACAACCAAAAACTTTGGTCGAATTTAACTTATCACTACTTTCATGCATTAATGCATGGCTAGAGGTCGAAGATAATTTTTCTTTTGCTGAAGACTATGTTACCTCAGAAGATACTGCACAAAATTTGCTCAATCCAAAGCTAGATAGTAGGCTCGCATTTCCAAAATATATACAAGTCTTTAATTCAAAACATGGTTTTCTACCGAACCTAAGTGTATTGGATTTAATCTTTAATCTAGGTCCAGAGAGCTATGATTATTTAAAGCAAGTTGCTAGTCCCAACCCAAATGGGTGATGATGGGATAGTGATCAGAAAGTGTTTCTTTAACCACTTCAAACGAATTAACCTTGAAGTCTTTGTGGGTAAATATAAAATCAATTCTCAGGGGAAAAGAAGAGAAATAAAAGGTCTCACCCAACCCTTTCCCAGCAAGGGTAAAAGCGTCATTCCTATCAGCAGATAGCGCTTTGTATGCTTTTGAAAACTGAGTATTGTTTAAGTCCGTACACACAACAGAAGGAAAATCATTTAAAGACTCCACCTCATTAAACTGATCGATCTGAGTAAGTTGCTTTCGGAAAACTTCATCAAATTTTAATTGTAAGGCAGCCGAGTTGGGATTGGAGAACAAGCTATCTTCTGCGTCAATTCTAAAAGACTCAAGGTGCAAATTATACACTCTTAAACGTTTATTCCGAAAAGAAACATCGACAAAAGCACCACTGTTGGAAGAGGCCTCAAAATCGATATAGCCTTGATCGAGAATTGGAAATTTGGAATAAATAGCCAAAGGAGATTTTCCCATTTCGCGACTAGGCTGTATGTAGGTATACTCGTATTCATCTAAACGGGGTGCCTCTGATCGTGAATACTCCTGCAAACACACCACATCGGGTTTTTCTTCTTGAATTAACTGCTCAATGGAGGTAGGCACTTCTGCAGAATCAATCCAACGGTACTTATTAAACAAACGCACATTGTAACTCATTACAGAAAAGGTAGCACTACTCTTACGGACAGTTTTGTTTGGGAATTGATACAGGAGAGTCCATTCCCCATATCCAATCAAAAACGCACCCATAAATAAAAGAAAAGGCCATTTCATCTTCAGTAACCAATAACAAAATAAGCATAAGTTGACTAGGACAACAATAGGAATAAAGAGGTTTAATATTGAGAAATCGAATAAAGAAGGTGTACTTCCCATTAACATCAATTGAAATACAAGGAAAAAACCATTCAGTACTAATAAACAATTCTCAAGAAAACTAAACTTCATCTATTATACCGTTAACATTAATTTTTACCTGCCTTAAAAAGAAGGTCTTTCTCTTTTTTGGACAGACTCTCATAGCCAGAATCACTGATCTTATCCAAGATAGCATCAATCTCCTTTTGCGATTTTGATGAAGAAGTTGGAGGCATTTTAGATTTAGATTTATGTACTGTATGCATTGTTCTTTTAGGCTGAAATAATGCGGCTACCCTATCGATTACCCAATCAAACCCTTGTCCAATATCTTTTCCATTTTGCAATTGGCTAGCATATAGATACCCTAGAGCTGCTCCACCAATATGAGCTAAATGCCCACCTGCGTTTCCTGTAGGGATTTGCAACACATCCAAGACAACTAGCCCAATTCCTAGATACATGAGTTTGACGTTAAAGAATAATAAGCGTATTTCTTGATGGGGCATATAAGTACAACTAAAAATTAGAACGGCCATTACACCAGCCGAGGAACCCACTAAACTAGGATAATGTCCTTTAAAAACCGGAAACAACGCATAACTTATAAGAAATACAAGACCGCCAGCAATTATCCCCGAAAAGTAAACATTCAAAAAACGCTTAGCTGGGAATAGATTGAGGAAAAATTGGGATGCATAATACAACAGTAGCATATTCCATAAAATATGACCAAAACTCCCGTGCAAGAAACCATAAGTCACGAGTGACCAAGGATGATAGATAAACGTTGCTAGATGAGGAGATAACTCGAACCAATCAAAGAAAATTTGCTCGGGTAAATCAAATAAGAACAATAGCGTCTTGATAAAAAAAGGCAGTACAAAACATACCACATTTATGAAGATTATTTTCTCCGCAATATTAAATTGTTCAAAACGATTGAGTAGACGTTTCATATAGGTCATGTTAATTCCAACGGTTTTGATTAAACTGATTGCGTTTCCAATAAAGCATCATTGCAAATCCAGTAACTGCTCCTCCAACATGCGCGAAGTGAGCAACTGGGCCAAGAGAGTAAGATGAGAATCCAAAAAACAAGTCGCTAAGAATTAGGATGGGAACAAAATATTTAGCCTTAATGGGAAGAAAGGGCAAAAAGATTATGCGCAAAGGGATATTTGGAAACAGAAAAGCAAAAGCTACCAATACTCCATACAGTGCACCGGAGGCACCTACCATTGAGACAACATATGAATTATAGAGTGATTGAACTTCATCACGTGAAACATGATCTAACCATTTAAGATTTAGGTCGCCTAATGCAATAGTGTCTAAGATATCCTGAGAAGCAAACCCAGCCCCATTCAGTATTTCCAATACTGGATAGGCAGACAAAGAATAAACAAATAGCTGCAAAGCTGCAGCGCCCAAACCTGTAGAGAAATAGTAAAACAGAAACTTTTTACTCCCCCAAAGTTGTTCAAGGGGTGAGCCAAACATCCATAAACCCAACATATTAAACAAAATATGATTAAAACTACCATGCATAAACATGTGAGTAATGGGCTGCCAATATTGAAAAGCGGGGTTCTCAAAAAAATGAAGCGCCATCAAATCATAGAAAAACTCACCGTACACATTTGAAGCGAAAAAGAATATTCCGTTAATGATCAATAAGTGCCTTACCGTATCTGTTATCCCGCGCATTAGTTAAATTTTTTCTCTAATTCTTCTTTGGTCAAAGAAACAAAAATCTGTCGATTATAGGGAGAAAGTTGTGTCTCTTTACAAGCAAATAAGTCGTTAATCAATTGTTGCTGCTCTTCAGTTTCCAATCGCTTTCCGCGTTTAATTGAGAGGGTTCTTGCCATTGATTTTGCCACTAAATCGGTTTGACTAAATGTATCTTCAGGCTGTTCGTTCGATAAGGATTCAAACAAATCTTCAAATACACGAACTGCCTTATTTTCTGAACAAACACTTGGAATTCCGACTACCTCAACATGATCTTCCTTTAGTTCTCCCAAACAAAATCCTACCTCTGTTAACAAAGATGCATAGTCGTTATAGAACGCTTTTTGCAAGGAATTTAATTCAATTTTAATCGGAAATAATAATTGTTGACTTGAAGTGGAAGCATGGGTAATATTGGACAAAAACAATTCGTACAACACCCGTTCATGGGCGCGCTCTTGGTCAATCAATAATAAGGCTGCACCAGTAGAACTAACCAGATAACGATTCATCAACTGAAAAATCTTTTGGGTCGCATCGCTGGGATTCGAATCCAGAGCCCCAATTAAACTCATTTCTGCCGAATCTGTTGAGCCAATTTCTTGATAGAGCGATTCCCATTGAGGGCTTATTTTCGATGAAAATGAATGGGTCGCTTTCTCTTGAAAGGGATTAAAATCTCGATCGACCTCTATTTTGGGCGGCTCAACTTTGTGATCTACTTGGTCATAAGAAACATCTAAATTGGGATCACGATCAAAATCTAAAGTAGGTGCTACTTGGAACATACCCAAGCTGTGCTTAACTGCAGATCGCAGTATGGCAAATAAACTTTGCTCATTCTCAAATTTCACCTCTGTCTTTGTAGGGTGAATATTAATATCAATGGTGTGAGGTTCTAATTCAAAGAAAAGAAAATAGCCCGGATAACAACCTTCATGCAGAAGGCCATCATAAGCCGTCATGATTGCGTGATGCAAAAAAGAACTTTTTACAAACCGATTATTGACGAAGAAAAATTGCATTCCTCTACTTCTCTTTGCCGCTTCGGGTTTTAACACAAAACCTCGAATACCTGAAACCGTTGTTTGCTCTTCAACTGGGACAAGTTTATCATCAAGTTTTGATCCAAAAATATGGGTCAAGCGTCGGCGTAAATTACCAGCAGGCAGGTCAAATAATTCAGTACCCCCTTGGAGCATGGAAAAAGTAATCTCTGGATGGGCAATAGAAACACGATGAAATTCATCAATGATGTGACGCAATTCCACAGCATTGGATTTCAGGAAATTTCTCCTCGCAGGTACATTAAAAAACAAATTACTTACTGACATTGACGTCCCAACTGGAGCGACTACCAGATCTTGTTTTTTTATTTCTCCTCCCCCAATTTTAATTTTGGTTGCTAATTCGTCTTCCGATCGTTTAGTGTGCATTTCTACTTGAGCGACAGCGGCGATAGATGCCAAGGCTTCACCGCGAAAACCCTTGGTATGCAGAGCAAACAAATCATCTGATTGCTTGATTTTAGAAGTTGCATGACGCTCGAAGGCCAACCGAGCATCGGTTGGACTCATTCCCAAGCCATTGTCTACAACCTGAATGAGTTGCTTTCCGGCTTCTTTGATAATGAGTTGGATGCGGGTTGCTTGAGCATCTATGGCATTTTCCAACAATTCTTTGACCACAGAGGCAGGACGTTGTACAACTTCGCCTGCTGCAATTTGATTAGCGACATGGTCGGGGAGTAGAGCAATCACATCTTCCATGGACTATTGTCTAAAGATGGATAAGTCAAAATCTATGATATATAGAAAAATCAAACACAAAACAGCAATAATTAACAACAACATAGGTGAGAATGCGCGATTGCTTCGCGTACGACTATCCAGTCGTGCTTCTTCCCATTTTTTCCCAAAGTCATTAGCATTATAAGTGTCTCGATATTTAGAGAATTTGGAGTCAAATTCGTAAATATTCGAAATTTCTTTCCCCTCATAATAACGTGGGGTATAGTTATACCTTCGGTTCTTGTTGAGTTTAAAAAGGGATGATTTGAACATTTGCTTTCTTTGACTTAAAAGTACATTTTTTCGGAAAAACCAAGAAGTAAACTACAGTTAAAAAACTATTGCTTGGCCAACTGAGCCATTTTGATTGCAGTAACCGCAGCTTCAACTCCTTTATTCCCATGCACTCCCCCGCTTCGATCGATAGATTGTTGAAGCGTGTTGTCTGTCAGAACACAAAACACCACTGGTCGATCGGAACTGAGGTTTAGCGAGACGATCCCTTGAGTAACACCTTGGCATACAAAATCAAAATGTTTCGTTTGCCCTTGAATTACACTTCCAATCACAATTACTGCATCAACAGCCTGTTCAAGTGCTTTTTTGGCCCCAAAAACCAATTCAAAGCTTCCAGGGACTTGTGTTGTGGTTATATCAGCTTCACGAACACCACATTCGACTAAAGTTGTATGCGCGCCTAGACGAAGATTATCGGTTATTTCTGCATTCCATTCGGCGACAACTAGGGCTATTTTCAACCCCTCACCAGAAGGGACGTCATTTACATCGAAATTAGAAAGGTTGCTAAGGGCAGTAGCCATGGTCTATTGATTTTCTAAACGACCGATTTGGATCTCAATTTGTTCTGCTTCAGGTGCATTCGAAAAGTCACTTTGGATACGTTTAAAGTAATCCAATGCCTCACTATTCTTATTTAAACTTGCACTAATGATACCTGCTTTGAACAAGTACTTAGGCGTTGTAAAGTCGTTTATGCTTGCATTAAAAGCGGCTTTGTAGCTAGCTAATGCTTTTTCGTCTTGACCGAGTTGAGCATAAGCATCTCCGAGTGCGCCTTTGGCTAATGAAGATAACAATACATCATCAGAACTAAAGTCACTTAAATAGTCTATGGCCTTATCGTATTGTTGAATGTTAATGAACGCCATTCCGGTACTGTAGCGGGCCAATGCTGCTGCAGGTGTGCTTCCATAGTTATCAATGATGTCCTGAAAACCGTATTTCCCTTGCGCACCATTAATTGCGTTGAGGTAAGCTGCTTCTGCATCTTCTCCATTAACCGCTATATTAAAGTAGTACTGTGCCTGGTTAAGCTCGGTAACAGCATCCGCTTTTTGAGGCGTTACAACATAAGCATCATAGGTTAGATAACCCAACACTCCAACGGTAACAACACCAATGAAACCCAAAATTACATTTTGGTATTTCGCAACAAATTCCTCTGTTCTTGATGCACTTGCGTCTAAGGTTTCGAATACCTCAGCTGTTGTACTTTCTATTTCTTGTTCGGAAAGTTGTGGTGAGCTTACCGATTTTTTTGCTCCGCGTTTTTTATAAGTAGCCATGATCTATGTATTAAAGAGCCCAAAAATAAACTTTTTATTCCAATCGTAAAAGAGACTTTGTGTTTCTTATCTTAGCAGCAATGAAATTAACATCACTTTCTTTAACAAACTATAAAAATATTGAAGCCTCTTCTTTCATTTTTGACGAAAGAATCAATTGTTTTGTGGGAAAAAACGGTATTGGTAAATCCAATGTTTTGGATGCCATTTATCACCTGTGTTTCGGAAAGGGTTATTTTAATCCCTCTGCTGTTCAAAACATTCAATTCGGAAAAGACTTTTTTCTTCTAGAAGGACAATTTACTCGTGATGAACGGGATGAAAAAATAATTTGCAGCCTAAAAAAAGGACATAAAAAAACCATCAAGCGCAACGGAAAGGCCTATGATCGCATGGCAGATCATATTGGACTCCTCCCACTAGTCATAATCTCTCCTGCCGATCGAGACTTGATCGTTGAGGGAAGTAGTACGCGTCGAAAATTTATTGATGGAGTAATGGGGCAAACAGATAAAGCTTATTTAACGGATCTGCTTCAATACAACAAAGCCATTGTACAGCGAAACGCACTTCTAAAATACTTTGTCGCCAATCAAACATTTGAAAATGAAACATTGGAAATATACAATGAGAAAATTATTGGCCTTGGAACACGTATTTTTAAAAAAAGAACGGCATTCCTAACAACGTTTATTCCCATTGTAAAAAAACATTACCACAGCATCAGTCGGAGTGAAGAAAACATTGATATCATTTATCAAAGTGACCTGCATACTATTGATTTTCAAACACTGTTAGAACAAAATCTTCCCAAAGATCGGGCAGCGCAGTTCACTACAGCAGGACCACACAAGGAAGATTTAGCGTTTACAATTCATGGGCAAGCCATCAAAAAGTTCGGTAGTCAAGGGCAACAAAAATCTTTTTTGATCGCCCTCAAGCTGGCCCAGTTTGATTTTATAAAAAAGGAAGCTGGGGTTCCCCCCATTGTTCTTTTGGATGATGTTTTCGATAAATTGGATCAAGAAAGAGTGTCGTTGATTATGCAATTGGTCGAAAGTAACCATTTTGGACAATTATTCCTATCTGACACCCATCCAGAAAGAACCCTAGCCGCATTAAAAACAACACAATTATCACATAAGCTATTTGAGCTAAGCTAGTTTTATTTACCTTCGAATAATGAGATCAATCCTTTTCTTCAACGCTTTCATCTATCTCCTGCTCTTTACAGCATGCACTAGGGTTACTGCTCCAGACCTGGTGCTTCTAGAAGGTTACTGGGAGATTGAATCTGTCCATGCACATGGAGAAGTATTCCAACCTAAAGGAACTACTCCGATGATAGATTTCTATCACCTAAATTCAAAAAAGGGCGGTTTTAAGAAAAAAATGACACCGACGTTCAGCGGCCCCTACCAAAGTTCAGAAGACTTGGTTACATTCTACATAGAAAACGAAGGGAATCGTTATTTCCTTCATTTCGATGATGCCCTAGGTCCTTGGAAGGAAGAAATACGTTCGCTTAACTCAAACGAAATGATTTTGTTTCACAATGACAAAGCATACCACTATAAACGTCATCAAAAAATAACGCTTTAGCATGAGTCAAAAAAAGCGGTCTTTCGAACCAAAACCTATCCAGGATGTTTTGCACCAAATCACGGAGCAACGAAACTTGGCAAAAGGCTTAAATGAACTCAAGGTAAAACAAGCGTGGGAAGCAACTGTTGGAAGTAACGTAATGCAGTTTACCCAAGAATTATCACTCAGAGGGAAAACCCTCTATATTCACCTCTCCTCTGCTCCCTTGAGAGAAGAATTATCCTATGGAAAAGAAAAAATCCTAAAACATCTTAACGATGCCCTAGGATTTGATGGGATTCAGAAAATTATTTTACGTTAGAACAATTCTCTTCCGGCAAAGTGAAATGCACCTTCAATGGCAGCATTTTCATTACTGTCAGAACCATGTACTGCATTCTCTCCGATAGAAGTTGCGTACAACTTACGAATAGTTCCTTCGGCAGCATCAGCAGGGTTAGTTGCTCCAATTAGGGTTCTAAAATCGTCGACTGCATTGTCTTTCTCTAAAATTGCAGCAACAATAGGTCCGCTCGACATGAAGCTAACCAATTCTCCAAAAAATGGACGCTCATTGTGAACGCTATAAAAAGCTTCAGCATCTAGTATTGAAAGTTGCGTTTTCTTTAACGCTACAATACGAAAGCCAGCAGCTGTTATTTTTTCAAGAATTGCACCTGTGTGTCCATTTTTCACCGCATCGGGCTTAATCATGGTAAAAGTTCTGTTGGTAGTCATAGTTGATTTTTTTTTTTGCAAATATAAGGAAATATATAAGGAAATGCCTAAGCTCTTCTTCCAATAAAACTAAGGGAATGTTTTCTTTCTCTACAAGCATTTGTATATTTGACCTGTTATGCAAAAAGAATTCATCAATCAACTTTCCACTTTACTTTCTAGCCCAAAAAAATGTGTGATTTTTCCACATAAAAACCCCGATGGTGATGCACTTGGAAGCACCTTAGCCTTGCGACATTTTCTACAAAAAAAAGGACATGATTGTCAGGTTATTTCTCCGAATGAATATCCAAAATTTTTGGCTTGGATGCCAGGCCAAGAAAACATTCTTTGTTTCAACAAAGAAGAAATGATGTGTAGGAAACACATCGAAGAAGCTGATCTTTTTTTTACCCTAGACTTTAATGCCCTTGGTAGAATTGCACCAATTGATCAATGGATAGAAAAGGCTGACACAACTGTTGTGATGATTGATCACCATGAAGCGCCACAAGATTATGCTACCTTGATGTATTCTGACCCAAGTTTAGGATCAACTTGCGAAATGGTCTATAATGTATTGACAGCTTTGGATGCTAAAGGCATTACACAGGATATAGCTACCTGTATCTACACCGGAATAATGACGGATTCGGGCTCCTTCCGATTTTCGTCAACCACAGCAAAAACACACCGCGTAGTTGCACATTTATTAGACAGTGGTATTGATCACAGCAAAATACATCAACACATCTACGATAGCTACCGTTTTGAACGTCTTCAACTTCTCGGTTTAGGACTCAAAAACCTCTCACGTGTAGAAAAGCTTCAGGCAGTGTATATGCATCTGAGTCAAGCAGAGCTTGACGCTTGTGATTTTCAAAAAGGGGACACCGAAGGCTTTGTCAATTACGGCTTAAGTCTAGAAGGGGTGAAACTGGCCGTCATCATGGTTGAAAATAAGCAAGAAGAAATCATCAAAATGTCTTTTCGTTCCAAAGGCGACTTTGATGTCAACACATTTGCACGAAAACACTTTAACGGAGGAGGACATGTAAATGCAGCAGGAGGGATGTCTACCCTTTCGCTAACCGAAACAAAAGAAAAACTGCATCAAATTATTCTTCAATATAGCCCCAACCTTCAATGAAAATAACAAGTCTCTTCTTCTTGGCCTTTATTACGCTGGTAAGTTGTCAAGAACCATCACCAAGAAAACCTACCTTTCAAAGCAATCAACTAAAAATACAAGCTTCGGTCGAAAGAAATAAAAAAATCAACCAGTCGCAGCAACGGTTGATTGCGGAGGCAATAAAAAAAGACTCATTATTAAACTACCAATCCAGTGCATATGGATACTGGTTTGCCATTGAAAAAAAAGCGCCAACGCTTTCCAAACCAAAAACTGGTGATGAAGTAGTGTTTCGTTACAAAATCCAAAATCTTTCTGGAGAAACGCTCTACGATGAAATGGAATTAGGCAATGTCAATTATTTGGTAGATAAAGAGGATTTATTACCCGCTTTACGCTACGCTGTGAAAGAACTAAAAGAAACTGAAATAGGTGTCTTTTTGGTCCCCTCTTTTTTGGGGTATGGCTATCAAGGAGACGGTGAAAAAATAGGCATCAATCAACCCCTACGATTTACCATTCAACTCAACTCTCTAAAACAAAATAGCAACCGTCTCGATTCAAAATAAAAAACTACATTTGATTATTATTTAAACACGTACCCATGAAAAAATTCAGCTTACACATACTATCGATCCTTTTACTGGTTGGATGCGCATCTCAATACCCTGATTTAGAAGCAGGACTTTATGCAGATATTGTCACTAACAAAGGCTCGATTATTGTTTCACTAGCACAAGAAAAAACCCCCATTACGGTGGCCAATTTTATTTCCCTTGCAGAAGGTGAAAATGAATTTGTTGACGACCAATACAAAGGAAAAAAATACTATGATGGCATTCTTTTTCATCGTGTAATCAAAGACTTTATGATTCAAGGGGGAGATCCAACGGCAACCGGTTCTGGTAATCCCGGCTATCGCTTTGATGATGAAATTACGGACCTAACGCACAGTGGACCCGGAATTCTTTCCATGGCCAACTCTGGTCCCGGTACCAATGGAAGTCAGTTTTTCATCACCCACAAAGCTACTCCATGGTTAGATGGGAAACACACGGTTTTTGGTCAAGTTGTAGAGGGACAAAATATCGTTGATTCTATCGCACAAAACGACACTATTCAGACCATTAAAATCATCCGAAAAGGAAGCGAAGCAAAACGTTTCGATGCTTCGAAAATGTTTACGGAATACTTTACAAGCTTAGAGCAACGCAAAGCAGAAGAGGAAGAAAAAAGAGCCATTGGCATTTTGAATACAAAAGATAAATTTGAAACGCAAAAAGCGCAGAGTACCACCACTGCATCTGGACTTCAATACCTTATTACCAAAAAAGGTGATGGTGAAGCTGTAAAAACAACCAATAAAGCGAAAACGCATTATGCTGTTTATTTTGACAATGGAAAATTACTAGAAACCAGCATGTTGGAAACCGCCGAAGAACTAGGCGTTGTCAATGAGCAAAGACGATTAGCAGATGCATACCAACCCATTCCTGCGGATGTTAGTCCAGAAGCAGCAATGATTTCCGGCTTCAAAGAAGGACTTAGTTTATTGAGTGTCGGAGATGAAGCAACTCTTTTCATTCCTTATGAATTGGCCTATGGAGAAAATCCTAGCCGTGGAATTCCCGGGAAATCGAACCTTGTTTTTGAGGTGAAAATTGTTGAATTAATAAAATAATTCATTCTTATAAATTCATACAAACCCACCACTTTGGTGGGTTTTTTGTTCAATGAAAAAGAGCACAATTTTTCTAGTTAGTCTGTTCACTCTCCTCCTTGGTAACGGTCTACTTTTCGTTGCCAAAGAAAAGCCTCAGTGGATCGATACATTCTATGCCGAATTGGCCTATCCCTTCATCTTTAATTCACGTGAATGGTTCTTTAGTAGCTTTCCTTTTTCAATTGGAGATTGCTTTTATATCTGCCTAATAGGTAGCGTATTCATTCAGCTGAGACAACTTTTCAGCAAACAATGGAAACATGGGCTCTTGCATCTTTTTCTTTTGGTTAGTGTATTATTTGCATGGTTCCAACTTTCATGGGGACTTAACTACTACAAAACACCAATGAATCAACAATTCAAAACTGAGGAAAAATATAGTGAACAGGAACTCATCCGTTTAACAGGTTTTTTTGCGGTAAGAAGTAATAAATTACATGCAAAATTAAGTAATGTGGATAGCTTAGCTATTGAATTTACTGACAATACAACTGGTCTAATCCAACGAATGCAATTGGCTTACTCAGCAACTGACAATATAGGCAAAGTAAAAGTTTCGCTCTTTAGTCTTCCATTGAGTTATATGGGGTTTTCTGGTTATCTCAATCCCTTTACATTGGAAGCACAGGTAAATGGACGGATTCCCAAGATCAACCTTCCCATAACAATTGCGCATGAGATGGCACATCAACAGGGTTATGCTGCAGAGAATGAAGCCAATTTCATTGCCTTTCTCAATGCTTACAACCACCCTGATTTGGATATTCAATATTCCGCTTGTCTTTTTGCGTTTCGGTATTGTTATGATGAATTGCGAAAGGCTAATCCTGCTCAGGCAAAAGAAATTGCCCAAACCCTGAAGAGTGGAATTTTTGCCAATTTTGCTACCTCAACTGCCTTTTGGAAAGCGCATCAAAACCCTTTTGAACCCCTGTTCAAAAAATCCTACGACAATTACCTAAAAGTAAACAATCAAGCATCTGGAATTCAATCGTATAACCAAGTAGTTTCGCTTCTTTTACAGCAGTTTAAAGTATCTGATAATTTTCGTCCAATCGAAAAATAATTTGTAGTTTGGATAAAAATTATCAAAATGAATATACGTTTATTGCTGCTCTTTTTGGTCGCTAGCTTTCATGGGTTTGGTCAAGACTACTTCCCTACCAATACTAGTGTGAAGACATCTGCCTCTCACTATCAAGCAATCACCAATGCAACAGTCCACCCCGGACCTAATCAAGTATTAAGAAACGGTTCAATCTTGATCAAAAATGGAACAATCGTTGCCATTGGTCAAAACATCGATTTCCCTTCCAATACCTTGATTCATGATTTTAGCGGAAAACATATTTACGCTTCATTCATAGAATTACACTCAAACTTTGGTATCAAATCTGCCACTACAGCTGGGAGAAGAGGAAGAAGTACCCAATATGAAGCTAAACGTGAAGGCTACTACTGGAATGACCACATTCTGAGTGACTACAATGGCATTGAAGATTACAACTATGACAAAGCAAGTGCTAAACAACTGCGTAATGCGGGCTTTGGACTAGTGAATAGTCACCGCACAGAAGGAATTCACCGAGGCACTAGTGTTCTCGTTGCGCTTAACGATATGGATAACGATGCCAAACGCTTGTTAGATGAAAAAGCAGCACAACACCTATCTTTTACGAAGAGTAAACAATCTGCACAATACTACCCGGGTTCAATCATGGGAGCGATGGCCCTCTTGCGCCAATTTTTTCACGATGCTGATTGGTATAAAAAAGGAGGTGCTCACAACAAGGATATGGCTATTGAAGCATTTAACACCATCAAGTCACTCCCCGCTTTTTTTGATGCAAGAAATAAATTAGATGTGGCCAGGGCTGCCAAAATTGGAAAGGAATTTGGTCTTTCTTTCGCCATAACCGCAAGTGGAAAAGAATATGAGCATATTCAAAATCTAAAAGACTTGAATGCAACCCTGCTGGTACCAGTCAACTTTCCAAAAGCCTACGACGTAACTGACCCTGTTAGCACGCAAAAAATTGCCTTGAGTGATATGCGCTACTGGAATCAAGCACCTATGAATCCTGCTGAAATTGCTAGAGGAGGCATTCCCTTTGCATTCACCACCAAAGGTTTGGTGAAAAAGACTTCTTTTTTAGCCAACCTAAAAAAAGCCGTGAACTATGGTTTAGACAAAGAAAAAGCCTTAGCTGCGTTGACCACCACCCCAGCACGTTTATTGGGCAAGGAAGCTATTGCTGGGAGGCTTAAAAAAGACGCGATGGCTAACTTTATTGTAACCAGCGGTCCATTATTTGAGGAGTCGACCAAAATTGAAGAAAATTGGGTACAAGGAAGACAACACAAAATAGTTCGTGCTCCTGAAATCACTTTCGATGGCAAATACAGCCTAATGTTAAATGGAGAAGAATTGAGTTTAACCATCAAAGGCAGTGGATCAAAAATAGTAGCTACGGTCAAAAAAGGCTCTGTTAAACTTGCCACAAAAGCAAGTTACAAAAGTGGCTGGATGAGTTTACAAATTCAGAATGAAGCAAAAGATGCTTACGCCCAATTGTCGGCTAAGGTTAATAGTGCTGAACATATTGATGGAGAGGGCACATTCTTTGACGGAAGCTCAGTTCAATGGATGGCCCATTTTAAAGAAGCCGTCAAGGACAAGAAAAAAAGCAAGAAGGAAAATAAAAAGCATTCTCCTGTAGCAGTCACTTTTCCAAACAATGGATTCGGATTTGCTTCCCTCCCAACTGCAAAAAACACTTTGTTTAAAAATGCTACAGTCTGGACCAATGAAGCAGAAGGTATTCTAAAAAACACAGACGTTTGGGTGGTGAATGGTAAAATTAAAGCCATTGGTCAAAACCTAGATGCACCCGCTGCAATAACAATTGACGCCACAGGAAAACACCTTACCAGCGGTGTTATTGATGAACACTCCCACATTGGTGCATCGAGTATAAATGAAGGTGGGCACAATTCTTCTGCCGAAGTAACCATCGAAGATGTCATCAACCCGGACGACATTAACTTGTACCGCAACCTCTCTGGTGGTGTGACCACCTTGCAAATACTTCATGGTTCAGCCAATCCAATTGGGGGGCGATCTGCCATCATCAAACCTCGATGGGGAGAAGATGCTGAGGGACTTTTATATAAAGGAGCAGCTCCATTCATCAAATTTGCCCTTGGTGAAAACGTAAAACAATCCAACTGGTCAAGCTATGCACGTTTTCCACAAACACGCATGGGTGTTGAACAGGTATTTGTCGATTACTTCCAGCGAGCAAAAGAGTACCAGACCGAATGGAATACCTTTAATTCCCTGAGCCGAAAAGCCAAAGCCAATACGATCGCACCACGTTATGATCTTGAGATGGAGACACTGGTGGAAATCTTGGAGGGAAAGCGTTTTATTTCCTGCCATTCGTATGTGCAAAGCGAAATCAATATGTTGATGAAAGTAGCCGAACGTTTTGGTGTTACGATCAATACCTTTACCCATATACTTGAGGGCTACAAAGTAGCAGACAAGATGAAAGAACACGGTGTTGGTGGATCTACCTTTTCTGACTGGTGGGCTTATAAATTTGAGGTGAACGATGCTATTCCATACAATGGGGCCATCATGCACAGTCAAGGAGTAACCGTTGCCTTCAATTCCGACGATTCTGAAATGTCACGTCGACTAAACCAAGAAGCAGCCAAAGCAGTGAAATACGGAGGTATTTCTGAAGAAGATGCTTGGAAGTTCGTCACCCTAAATCCAGCGAAATTGATGCATATTGATGATCAAGTTGGGAGTGTTAAAGTGGGTAAATCTGCCGATTTAGTCCTCTGGAACAATCACCCAATGTCCATCTATGCCGTAGCAGAAAAAACAATGATTGAAGGTGTTTTCTACTATGAACTTGATCGCGCAACGACACAGGTAGAGAAGATTCAACAGGAACGCAATCAACTTATCCAACAAATGGTGGAAGCAAAAAATGGAGGCGCACCAACCCAAAAAACACCGAAAAAACAAGCACGTGAATTCCACTGTGAAACATTAGACTAACAACATTACAGATGAAAAAAATAGTTTATTTATTAAGCACCTTTTGCCTAGGTTTTGTGGCAATGGCTCAGCAAACACCGGCAGCTACCCAAGGAGAATCCATCCTGATTGCTGGAGCAACCCTCCATATTGGAGACGGTTCAATTATTGAAAATGGTTCCCTTGGAATGGAGAACGGGAAAATTGTAGAACTCGGATCTGCTGCATCCATAGAGAACGAGTACACCACAATAATCAACGCCGCCGGACAACATGTCTACCCCGGGTTTATTGCTGCGAATAGTACGGTTGGAATGGTTGAAATTGATGCCATTCGCCCAACCAATGACTTAAATGAAATTGGAACATTTCTTCCGAACATCAGAACACTAATCGCCTATAATGCTGAATCTAAAGTAGTCGAATCCCTTCGCCCAAACGGAATTTTAACTGCACAGATTGTCCCTACCAGAGGTCGAATTGCAGGAAGTTCTACAGTGGTTCAGTTGGATGCATGGAACTGGGAAGATGCTGCCATCAAAACCGATGAAGGAATGCATATCTACTGGCCACGATCCTATCGAAGAGGAAACGCCTCAAAAGGAGAAGACCCCTTAGTGTACGATCAAAAAAATTATGACAAGCAAGTTCATGAACTAGATTTTTACCTAAAAGAGGCCAAAACATTTACCCCAGAGAGCGAGAAAAGACACATACCACACGCTGCTCTTCAAGCTACTTTTAGTGGAGACCAACAGGTATACCTTCATGCGAAAGAAAAAAGACAAATCCTCGATGGGATTGTATTTTTACAAAAACACGGCATCGAAAAAATCATTCTAGTGGGGGGAGATGATGCCTATTTAATCCTTCCTTTTTTAAAGAAAAACAACATCCCAGTCATTGTATCGCGACCACACCGCCTGCCCAACACCGCAGACGAAGACGTCAAATTACCCTTCAAAATGGCGAAAATATTAATGGATGCCGGACTTACCATTACCATTGACGTAAGTGGTCGTATGGAGCGAATGAACACAAGGAATCTTCCGTTTTATGCGGGCACTTTTGCGGCCTATGGCGTAGAAAAAGAGAAAGCAGTTGAAATGATCACTCTTAATGCTGCAAAAATACTTGGTATTGAAGAACAACTAGGTAGTCTAACCGTAGGAAAAGATGCCACCTTGTTTATTGCAAAAGGAGATGCATTGGACATGCGCACCAATCAATTGAGCCACGCTTTTATCCAAGGAAGAACACTTTCCTTAAAAACCCACCAAACAGAATTATGGGAACGCTACATGGATAAATTTAGTCGAAAATAAGAATGCAATTTATTTCCAGTCCTCAAAATGGACACATTAAAGAGTTAAAGGCCTATCAAGATAAAGCGAAAAAGCGCAAGCAAGAAAGTGTATTCTGTATAGAAGGAGAAAAAGAAATCCGCCACGCACTAAAGGGTGGTTTTCGATTAAAAACTGTTTTCGTTAAGCAAGGATACACCCACAATGTTAACGATGAGGCTTTTACAGACTGTGAATGCATCGAAGTTGCAAATGCACTTTTTGAAACCCTTTGTTATCGAAAAAACACTTCTGTTCTAATCGGTGTTGCCCATATGCAGTCACATCAGCTTGATCGGCTACAACTGCCTGAAAAGAATGCCTTTATTCTCATTGCTGAAGCTCCTGAAAAGCCCGGAAACATCGGTGCCCTTTTGCGAACTGCAGATGCCATTGGCGTTGATGCTATGTTGCTAGTTAATCCAAAAACTGATCTTTATAATCCTAATGTGGTTCGATCGAGTGTGGGGTGTTTGTTTTCTGTTCCAGTAGGAATAGGAAGTATCGAAGAAACCATTTCCTTCCTTGGAAATCAAAAAATAAACATCTTTAGTGCCGCATTAACAGCCAATGCAAAAAACTATAGTGTACAAGATTTCACAGGAAGCATCGCTATTGCTGTAGGTACAGAAGATAACGGACTGACCGATGAATGGCTGGCACAAAACACAACGCAAATTTACATTCCAATGGCAGGAGAAAATGATTCGCTAAATGTCTCTGTAGCAGCAGGTATTTTACTCGCAGAAGCCCGAAGACAAAGAAACTAGCCAAAGGTTGGGATGAATTTAAAAGAATTGCGTAATTTTCTTCAATGCTAATCGATGAAGAAGTAGAAAATAAAGAAATTGCAAAACAGTACAAAGAGTTACTGAAAATAAGCTATTTGCAATTATCTGCTGAAGATAAGAAGCTAATTAGGCTTGCATTTAACACGGCCGTAGATGCGCACAAAACACAGCGACGTAAGTCTGGAGAAGCGTACATCTTCCATCCTATTGCAGTGGCCAAAATTGTCGCCTCTGAAATTGGTTTAGACGCCACTTCCATTGCGGCTGCCCTTTTGCACGACACGGTTGAAGACACCGAGTACACCCTTGATGATATTGAACGACTGTTTGGAAATACTGTCGCAAAAATCGTGCATGGACTAACAAAGATTTCTCACCTTAAAAAAGACAAGGATGTTTCTTTACAGGCAGAGAATTTCCGTAAAATGTTACTGACACTGAACGATGACATCCGGGTAATCATCATAAAAATTGCTGATCGTTTGCACAATATGCAAACAATGGATGCGATGCCCGAATACAAACAGGTTAAAATTGCATCGGAAACACTTTATATTTATGCACCACTTGCCCACAGAATTGGGATGTACAACATCAAAACTGAACTAGAAGATCTTAGTTTAAAATATACAGAGCCCGATCGTTTTGCGGCAATTAAGGATAAAATAGAGCAAAGTCAAGAAGAGCAAAACCAATACATAAAGGCATTTTCAAAATTCCTCAAAACGTCTTTAGATAAGGAAGATTTGGATTACTTCATTAAAGGTCGAAGTAAATCAATATACTCGATTCACAAAAAAATGCAGACGCAAAATATCAGCTACGAACAAGTCTTTGATAAGTTTGCCATTCGTATTGTATATAAATCCCTTCCCAAGGATGAAAAGTTTTTGGCCTGGAAAATATACTCCATTGTCACCGATCATTTCACCCCCAACCCCACTCGATTACGAGATTGGATCTCTTCCTCCAAGTCAAATGGATATGAATCACTTCACATCACGGTAATGGGGCCAAACAACAAATGGATTGAGGTTCAAATTCGTTCTGAACGCATGCATGAAATTGCTGAAAAAGGCTATGCAGCGCATTACCGTTACAAACAAGGAGAGGAAAAAGATTCTGGTATTGAGGGTTGGCTAAATCGTTTACAAGAAGTATTAGAAACCAAGGACTCCAGTGCGGTAGATTTTGTAGAGAATTTCAAACTCAATTTATACGCTGAAGAAATATTTGTCTTTACTCCCCAGGGAGAACTTAAGTCACTACCGCAGGGATCATCGGCACTAGATTTTGCTTATTCCATCCACACAGAGGTTGGCAGCAAAACACGTGGAGCAAGGGTCAATGGAAAACTCGTTCCCTTATCTCGTACCATGAAAAGTGGAGATTCTGTAGAAATCATCACCTCACAAAATGCTAAACCAACAGCAAATTGGTTGGATTATGTCATCACTTCACGAGCACGCAATAGAATTAAATCTTCGCTCAATGAGGAGAAAAACAAAATTGCTGAAGAAGGAAAAGAAATCCTCAGACGAAAACTTAAACACTTACGTGTAGAGAACAATGAAAAAACCATTCAACAGCTGGTCATCTACTTCAAAGTAAATTCTAGCCTGGACTTATTCTATCGAGTAGGTCTTGGAACGGTTGACAATCGAAAATTGAAAGAATTTGCGACTACCTACAACAATACTTTTATCAATTTCTTCAAAAAAAGACTCCGATCAAACAATCCAAAAAAGACGAATGAAGATGCGGGCTTTGTTTCTCGTTATGACAAATTGGTCTTTGGAAAAGAGCGAGAGGAACTACAATACAAACTATCTCCTTGTTGTAATCCAATCGCTGGAGACAAAGTTTTTGGTTTTGTCACCATCAATGAAGGAATAAAAGTACATCAACACAATTGCTCAAATGCTGTTTCCCTTCAATCGAATTTTGCCTATAGAATTGTTCCTGCTTGGTGGATTGATTCGACTGAACAGGAATTTACCGCAGAACTTGTGCTGTACGGTATAGATCAACAAGGCTTGGTTAATCAAGTTACACGTGTGATTTCCAACAGCATGCATGTTGACATAAAAAAAATCAACTTCCAAACAGATGAAGAATTGTTCAAAGGAACCCTTACCATGCGGGTGAACAATAAACAAACACTTAAAAAACTAAAACAACGTCTGTTAAAAATCACTGGAATTGAAAAAGTAGCACGTCAATAGGAAAAGAAACAGTACATTTACCGAAGATTTACAGGCTATGGCTGAAACAAAAAACCAACAGGAAACCGTCAAAAATGTGTTCATCAAATTTTTAGATCAACACAAGCACCGGAAAACGCCGGAACGGTTTGCCATACTCCACGAAATTTACGAACACAAAGAGCATTTTGATATCGAATCATTGTATATCAAAATGAAAAATAAAAATTACAGAGTTAGCCGCGCTACCCTGTACAATACTGTTGATTTACTCATAGATTCCGGGCTTATTCGCAAGCATCAGTTTGGAAACCAAGCACAATACGAGAAGTCGTTTTTTGACAATCAACACGATCACATTATTCTCACAGATACTGGAGAAGTTAAAGAATTTTGTGATCCGAGAATACAGTCCATAAAAAAAACAATCGAAGAAGTATTTAATGTTGATATTCATCATCATTCTTTATACTTTTACGGCACGAAAAAAGAATCATAAATAACCACCAATTATATGTCGGTTGACTTACTGCTCGGTCTTCAATGGGGAGACGAAGGAAAAGGAAAAATTGTAGACGTTTTAACGAAAGATTATGATATCATCGCACGATTTCAAGGGGGGCCAAATGCTGGACACACCTTAAAATTTGACGGGATTTCACATGTTTTACACACAATTCCTTCTGGAATTTTCCACCCATCTGCACTTAATATAATCGGAAATGGAGTCGTAATCGATCCTGTTATTTTCAAAGGAGAATTGGACAAACTTGCTCCATTCAATATTGATTTTGCCAAGAAACTTTTTGTTTCAAAAAAAGCACATCTTATCCTTCCAACCCATCGACTGTTGGATGCAGCCTCTGAAGCCGCAAAAGGAAAGGCAAAAATTGGATCAACCCTCAAGGGAATTGGGCCAACTTACATGGACAAAACTGGACGAAACGGTATTCGTGTAGGGGACATTCTTTTGAGCGATTGGAAGCTTCGTTATGAAGCACTCCGTGATAAACATCTTAAAATGCTTTCTCACTATGAAAGTCAAATTGATTTTGATTTGGCTAGCCTTGAGGCAACCTTTTTTGAAAGCCTAGAAACATTAAAAGAACTTCCACTAATCGACAGTGAAGATTTTTTACATACTGCACAAAGAGAACAAAAAAAAATATTGGCAGAAGGTGCGCAAGGATCTTTGCTAGATGTTGATTTTGGAACCTATCCATTTGTTACTTCCTCAACCACTACAGCAGCAGGAGCCTGTACTGGCCTAGGAATAGCGCCTAATACTGTTGGAGAAGTTTACGGAATATTTAAAGCCTACACCACACGTGTTGGAAGCGGACCATTTCCTACCGAATTGTTTGATGAAGATGGAGAAACCATGGGACGTGTTGGACAAGAATTTGGTGCAACAACCGGACGAGCAAGACGCTGTGGTTGGATTGACTTAGTTGCATTGAAGTATGCCATACGTGTAAACGGTGTTACACAGCTCATGATGATGAAAGGTGATGTACTGTCTGGTTTTGAAACCATAAAGGTTTGTACTGCCTACGCTACGGCTGAGGGTGAGATTGAACATTTTCCTTTTTCCATAGAGCCAGAAAACGTAAGTCCTGTGTATATTGAACTTCCAGGCTGGGAAGAAGACTTAACCCAATTAACCGCAGAAGATCAATTCCCAGCGAGCTTTAGCGCCTATATTGCTTACTTAGAAAAGGAACTCGAAACTCCCATTAAAATTGTTTCTGTTGGACCCGATCGAAAGCAGACGATCTTTAGATAAAAAAATCAACTTTATTGGTGTGCGTAAAATCATTTCACTTCTTCTTGTAGTAAGTTGCTGTTTATCAAGTAGTGAACTCCTCTATGGTCAACAAAAACGCATTGTTCAAATTCAACAAGCCGGGTCTTTTGAAAAGGATGAACTAAATTTCAAAGGGGCAAATATACTTACCAAAAAAGGAGATGTTCGCGTAAAGCTCTTTCACGAAGGCGCATTAATCGAATCCAACAAGTCTTTTTTCTACCCCAAAGAAAATGCATTCAAAGCAGAAGGTGAGGTGGTTTTCACCCAGGGAGACACCATTCGAATGACCAGTGATTTCATGCAATATGATGGAACTTCCGGAAAGGCAAAAGCATGGGGAAATGTGTTTTTAGAACAACCCGACATGACACTAGAGACCGATACGCTTTTCCTAAACCGTTACGAAGATTTGGCGTATTATGAAACTCCCGGAACCATCATTGATAGTGCATCGGTGCTTAAAAGTAACCGGGGTAAATACTTCATGAAAGACAAGAAATATCAATTTATTTCTAATGTCCGCATCGATAATCCAGAATACAATGTGACCTCAACCCAACTCGATTATTACACCGAAACAAATAAAGCCTACATGTTTGGCCCAACCAAAATAATTGGGCAAGACTATGACATTTACTGCGAATCGGGTTATTATGACACCACTACTCAAGCAGGTTATTTTAAGCGAAATGCTGAAATTTTATACAATAATAAAATCATCGAAGGCGATAGTCTATTTTTTGAAAACGAAAGAAACTACGCCTCAGCAACCATGAAGGTTGTCATCACTGACACCATAAACCAATCCATCATTCGAGGGAATTACGCAGAAATTTTTAAAGCCAAAGACTCTGCCATTATCACACGCAAAGCCCTTGCAATCAATATCATTGAAAACGATTCACTTTACATACATGCCGACACCCTCATCGGAACGGGACCATCAGAAGCAAGGGTGCTTCGTGGATATTATGGAGTGAAAATCCTCAAAAAAGACCTGAGAGGAAAATCTGATTCTCTTTATCTCGATGAAATTAAAGGAAGAATTGAATTACACAAACGCCCCTTATCAAAAAAGGAAAACCAAATATTATCCATCGATAAAAAGAACCAGCGCAATCCTGTGATGTGGTTCAATGACAGTCAGATGAGTGGAGAGGTCATTTACATGAAGACCGATTTTGCGACCAAAAAACTTGACTCTCTCTTCATTTTTGGCAATGCATTTATTGTTGAAAAAGACAGTCTCAGTGAAAACGGATTCAACCAAATTGTTGGTAAAGAATTATATGGCGACTTTCTTGATGGAGCTCTCAATGAATTGGATGTCATCAAAAACACACAAGTTCTTTACTACCTTTATTCGGATGATGGAGAGTTGGTGGGTATCGACAAAACCATCTGTAGTGCCCTCAATATCAAATTCAAAGAAAATGAAATTGAAGACATTGCATTTTATGTAAGTCCTACCGGAGATGTGTTCCCTAGTAAGGATTTGGATCCTAATTTGCGTACATTAGAAGGTTTTCTGTGGCGAAAAGAAGAACGTCCAGAAACCATTGAAGATTTATTCCGAAAGGATCAATAACCCTCACAAAATGCTGCTCGACGATTTTTTATCTTATCAAGCAAAAACAACGCCCCATCCCATAGGGATGGAAATTAAACGGGCGAAGGGGAGTTACATCATCGATAAAAACGGAAAAAAATACCTAGATTTTGTTGCCGGAGTATCGGCCTGCAGTTTGGGGCATCGGCACCCTGCCGTTATAAGGGCGATGAAGCGACAGATGAATCGCTATTTACATGTCATGGTGTATGGTGAATACGCACAATCTCCTGCTGTGGAATTATGCAAACTCCTCGCCGACAACCTCCCCAAATCTCTTGAAGTGACCTACCTCACCAATTCTGGTACGGAAGCCATTGAGGGAGCCATGAAACTAGCCAAACGGGTCACAGGTAGGAAAGGATTTATCGCAGCAAAAAATGCCTACCACGGAAGCACACAAGGGGCATTGAGTTTATTAGGGGTAGAAAAACAAAAGGAGGGCTACGGTCCCTTATTGCCAGAAGTAGAATTCATCACCTTCAACGCTGATGACGAACTTAAAAAAATCACCCGAGAAACCGCAGGAGTAGTTCTCGAGACCATTCAGGGTGGAGCGGGTTTTATTCTTCCCCATAAAGACTACTTAAAAGCCGTAAAGAAACGCTGTGAAGAGGTGGGAGCACTTCTAATTCTTGACGAAATACAGCCTGGCATTGGTAGAACTGGTAAGTTGTTTGCCTTCGAGCACTATGGCATTAACCCAGATATTCTGGTCATTGGAAAAGGCCTCGGTGGCGGTATGCCCATTGGAGCATTTTGTAGTTCTGCAAATTATATGGAGCTCCTCACCCATTCTCCAAGCTTAGGTCATATTACAACCTTTGGGGGAAATCCTGTTATTGCAGCTGCTGGACTGGCTACTGTCCAAACCATCCTCAACAAAAAACTGATGGCAGAAATTCAAGAAAAAGAAGCTCTATTCAGGGAGCTTTTAGTGCATCCAAAAATAAAACAAATCAATGGTAGAGGGCTTATGTTAGCCCCTGTTTTAGCTACGCCAGAAGAGGTAAGCAAGGTGGTGTTTAGCTGTTTAGAAAAAGGACTCATTCTCTTTTTCTTATTATGGGAGAAAAAAGGGATCCGTTTATCCCCTCCCCTAAACATTAGTAAGAAAGAAATCCGCAAAGGCTGTAACATTCTCTTACAAGCGTTGGACGAACTTTAATGAGTTGTTAATTAATTTGTTAAAAACAATCGTTACAGTACATTCGCTTTCACCAACATAGTCCCTACATTTAATAAAACCAACATCCACACAAATGTTTCAAGAATTTTCACAAGATTCTGACGCTCCAGTCACACGTTTCGAACAAATGTTAAAAACCAATCAGGTGTATTTTTTTGATGCCGTGGAGTTTGAAACCATCATCCAATTTTACATTGATACTGGGGAAATTAATCTTGCGAAAAAAGCCTTAAAAATGGGCATCAACCAACACCCCATTCACACCGACCTCTTGCTGCTAAAATCAGAACTACACATCTTGGATGGCAGTCATGAGGAAGCCACTCAGTTGTTAGCGGTAATCGAAGAAATTGACCCGAACAATCAAGAAATTTACATTCAGAAAGCAACCATTTCTTCCAAAAACAAAAAGCATAAGTTAGCCATTGAATACCTCTTCAAATCTTTGGATTTTACAGATGATCCTGAAGAAATATGGTGCTTACTCGCAATGGAGTTCATGGTTTTAGAAGATTATACCAAAGCAAAAGACTACTTTAAACGCTGTATTGAAAAAGATCCTAGTGATTACCAAGTGCTCTATAATCTTTTGTATTGTTTAGAATATTTAGAAGCTCCCGAAGAGGCAATTGCTATTTTAAATGTAGTCCTGGAACAAAACCCTTATAACGAAATTGCCTGGCTTGAAAGCGGAAAACAACAATTGCATTTGGGTAAAAAGGAAGCAGCATTGAACGCTTTTGAATTTGCCATTTATAGCGAGGATCGTTTTACAGGTGCTTACATCGAAAAAGGAAAACTACTCAAAGAGATGGGACGTCTTAACGAAGCCATCGAACATTTCGAAATTGCACTTCAACTCGATGATCCTTCTGCGTTTATTTATGTAAAAATTGCGGACTGTCATGCAAAATTAGGAAATGATCAATTGGCACTTCAGTTTTATAAAAAAGGAATCAATGAAGATCCTACCAACGAAAAAGCTTGGACGGGAATAATTGACTTCTACCTGCTACGACAGGATCCAAAGAAAGCACTCTACTATTGCCAAAAAGCACTTCAAATCAATGAAAACTATATTTCCTATTGGAAACGCAGTGCCCTTTTAAACAAAGAATTAAAGCAATATGCTGAGGCAGAAATAGCCTTTAAAAGCACCATTGAACTCGGAAACTATGAACTGGACATTTGGACAGCTTGGTTAGACACTTTAATTTTCTTGAACGAGTGGGAGAAAGTAGCGATCGTTGGTCAACAAGCCAAAGAATTCTATCCTGAGGAAATCACGATTGACTTTCGCTTAGCAGGAGCAGCTTTTAAACTAGGTAAAACCATTGAAATGGATTATTTTCTTCAAAATATTCGCCTTCATAAAGAAAGTTTACCCCAAGAATTACAAGAACTCTTTCCGCGAATGGCGAAATTGATATAAACCTTTCACCCCCCCAGAAACATGAAGGAAAAATACATTCAGCTTTATCTTAAAGGCTTATTGATGGGAGCTGCAGACATAGTTCCGGGTGTTTCGGGAGGAACAATGGCCTTGATTACCGGTATTTATGAAGAATTGATTTACAGCATCAATGGCCTTACTTTAAAAAAATTGAGTCTTTTAAAGAAGGAAGGTGTGATGCCTTTTTGGCAAGCCATCAATGGGGCGTTTTTACTTCCCCTTTTCATTGGCGTATGCAGTGGAATTCTTTTCTTGTCCTCTGGAATCACCTATTTAATCGAGTTTTATCCCATTTTAATTTGGTCATTTTTCTTTGGGCTCATACTCGCAAGTATTTTTATCCTCATCAAGCAAGTAGGGAAACGAAAAGGGCTCCATTATTTCTTATTGCTTATTGGTTTTCTGGTTGCCTATGGCATAACACGCCTCAGTCCTTCCGGAGAATCGACCAATTTACTCTATCTTTTTTTTAGCAGTACCATCGCCATTATTGCCATGATTCTTCCGGGAATTTCTGGCGCTTTTCTGTTTATTTTGTTGGGAGTATATGAAGAAGTGCTGCAAACCGTGAAAGGAGCTGTGGCTGTTCTGGTCGATTTTGACTGGCAAAGTTTCCAGAGCATCTATACCAAAGTAGCTGTCATTGGTTTGGGGATCATTACCGGATTAAAATTATTTTCACGAATCCTTAGCTGGCTGTTCACCCATAAAAAACAAGAAACACTTTGTTTACTTATAGGTTTCATGATCGGTGCCCTCCCTAAAATATGGCCATGGAAAACCCTTCAATACATTCATGGAAAAGAAGTTTTTAGTAATGTTTCCCCCCTAACCTATGAGGGAGAAACACTCTTTCTGCCTGCGGTCCTTTTGATGGGATTGGGGGTATTAATGCTTATCTTGATGGAGCGTTTTGCGCAAAACGAATAAATGACACCTAAAAAACGTACTTGGCGAGACGCCTTTTTATTGGTTTTAAAAGGTATGGCCATGGGAACAGCCAATAAAATTCCAGGAGTTTCTGGGGGAATAATCGCTTTGGCTGCTGGCTTTTATGAAGAGTTGATTTTTTCTTTTTCCCGTCTTGACATCAAAGCTATACAACTCTTGTTTTCCAAAGGCTTCTCAGCCTTTTACCAACGCGTCAACGGAACATTTTTATGCCTACTGTTTGGTGGAGTTACGCTCAGTTTTTTCAGTGTTTCTCTCGTCCTTGATCAATTCATTACCCATTACCCAAAACAAGTACTCGGTACTTTTTTTGGTATGATCATCGCTTCAGTATATTACATTTGGAATGATCTTCCTAAATACAGCTATCGTGAATACCTTAGCAATGGCATCGGTATTGTCCTAGGAATAGGCTTGCTCTGGATTAATCCGGGGGTAGAAAACGACCATTGGCTATTTGTCTTCTTTTGTGGTATGGTCAGCATTGCCGGCATGACCCTTCCTGGCTTATCGGGTTCCTTATTATTACTTATTTTGGGAAACTACACCCTACTTCTCGTTGATTCAGTCAATGCACTATTCTATACTTTTAAAGATCTTTTTGCTGGAAATGGTTGGGGATTAGAAGATACTGAACGCAGTAGACTCTTGGGAGTATTGTTGTTTTTCACACTGGGATCTGGAGCTGGTTTGATTTTTTTCTCAAAAGTATTGGAAGTCATCTTACGTCACTACAAAAGCCTCACCATCTCAACCCTGGTTGGTTTCATCATCGGATCGCTTGGTGCTGTTTGGCCATGGACCAGTAAAACAACTGCACTAGATGAAAATCTATGGCAAATAACCGCCACACCGCACAACACCTATTATTTACCCAACTTAGTTGATCTCACAACCCTAAGCGTAGTATTTTTCCTATTTTTGGGGGCAATTACCGTTATTGTATTAGAACACTATGGAAAGAAAGAACGAACGTAAATTCGGTTTACTCGGAAAAGATATTGATTATTCTTTTTCACGAAATTATTTTGCAGAAAAATTTGCACGAGAAAATCATCAAAACCACCAGTACGAAAATTATGACTGTGCTACCGTAGAGGAAGTATTCGCAACCATAGAACGCAATGATCTTTCGGGTTTAAATGTTACCATACCTTACAAAGAAAATGTGGTACAGGCCATGGATTCCCTCTCCCCTCAAGCGAAGGAGATTGGGGCGGTAAACACGATTCTCTTCCGAAAAAATGGTAAACGCGAAGGGCACAATACCGACGCATATGGCTTTGAAAGGGCGCTTTTTGACCAATGGACACCTAACACAAAGAAAGCATTGATTCTAGGTACTGGCGGGGCTTCAAAAGCAGTAAAGTACGTCCTGCAACAACGAGGAATCACCCCACAATATGTTTCTCGTAGGAGTGGAGAAAATACGCTTCGCTACGATGAATTGACAGCAGAAATCTTACAAGCACATCTACTCATCATCAACTGTACTCCTTTGGGAACCTTCCCAAAAGTCGAAGAAGCACCCGGCATCGATTACAGTCAACTTACAGCACATCATTTTCTCTTTGATTTGATCTACAATCCTGCCGAGACAAAATTCATGCAACTAGGAAAAAAACATGGTGCAAACGCAGCAAATGGATCCCAAATGCTCGTACATCAGGCAGAACGTTCCTGGGAACTGTGGAACGGGCGTTAGTCATTGGATAATTTTTTGTAATTTTAAGGGTACACTAAAACCACTTTGTCATGCAAATGGAACCTACTATGTCACCTGAGGAAAACTTGGACTCTACCAAAAACCAAGGTGAAGAAAAAACGCCTGTTAGTGAAGAAAACACCTCATCGCCCACTATTGAGGATGTAAGCGACGCGTCTTCATCTCAAGAAACAGAAGAAAAAAAAGAGCCTGCAAAACCTGTTGAATTCACACTAGATCTTGAAAAACTGTCACTGGAACAATATCCTGATGCGATGGAAAAGATTTTAAAAAACGATCAATGGATGAAACTTGGGAGCCAAGTACGCGATTTGCAAACCTCCTTTGAGAAGAAATTTCAAAAAGAATTACAAGCAAAAAAAGAGGTCTTTATTGCGGAAGGCGGAAACGAAATTGACTTTTACTTTGCCCCCGAGTATAAGAAAAACTTCAGTTTCTTTTTGCGCGAATACAAGAGCAAAAAAGGAAAACACTTCAAGGAAATAGAAGCTGCCCAAAAAGCAAACCTCAACCGAAAAAGAGAAATCATCGAGGGAATCAAGCAGTTGATTGACCAGAGTGAACACAACTCCACCTCCTACAAACAATTCAAAAACCTTCAAGAAGCCTTTCATGCTACAGGTCAAGTACCACGGGCTGAAAGCAATAACATTTGGCAGACCTACAAATTTCATGTAGAACGCTTTTATGATTTCTTGCATTTAAATCGTGACCTTCGTGATGCTGACTTCAAACACAACTATGCCGAAAAACTAAAAATCATCGAACGGGCAGAAGAGTTGGCCAAACAGGCTGACGTGATTGCTTCTATTCGAGAACTCAACAACCTCCACCGACTGTGGAAAAATGACCTTGGGCCTGTTGCTAGAGAACATCGAGAAGATTTATGGAACCGTTTTCAGGCGGCCACCAAGACCATACATCATCTAAAGAACGAGTACAATAAGAACATTGACAACATACAGGACGAAAACCTGGCCATCAAAGAGAACGTCTTAAAAGAAATCAGTCAACTGCTCGAAAACAAACCCGAAAACCACAATGCATGGCAAAATGCCATCAAAAAAGTAAATGCGCTCAAAGAAAAATTCCACGCTGTAGGGCGTGTTCGTAAGAGTGAAAATAAACGCCTATGGAATAGTTTTCGCGAATTGAGCCGTCAGTTCAATCAAGAGAAAAACTACTTCTACAAGCAACAAAAAATAGAAGAAAAGAAATTTGTCGATGCCAAACGTGCCCTGATAGAAGAGGTAAAATCAATTTTAGAAGACCCCAACTATCGCGATCATGTAAATCGAATGAAAGCCGTGCAAAATGACTGGAAAAAAACCGGTCGCATCTCGCGTAAACTCTCCAATAAGCTGTGGGAAGAATTCAAAACCCTGACCAATCTATACTTTGACAGACTCAAAAACAAGGTAGAAGCCCTCTCGGCAGAAGATCAGGCAAAGCTTGCCTCTCAGACAAATTTTGTGGAACAAGTTATCAAAACAGAAGCACCCACCACGCCCAAAAAGTTAGCAACCTTTATCGAAGAACAGGTGGAACAATGGCAGGGACTTAACCCAAATGCTAGCTCTCCAGTCCAACGGAAGTTAATCAATCATTTGGTAGGACTCTGGGAGGCAACCTCCCTTTCTGCAAAAGATAAGGCAGCACAAAAATTTACCACTCAACTCAGTCTCATCAAAAACGATGCTGCAGCACTGAACAAAGAACATGCTGAACAGAAAAAGAAGATTGATGAAATCAGTACAGAACTCATTCAGTTGCAGAACAACCTGCAATTTTTCAGTAACAGCAGCAGTGACAATCCAATGGTTGTAGAGGTCAATAAAAAAATTGAACAGCTGTCCAAACAAAAAGAAGTATTGAGCGAGAAAACCAATGCCATCAAATCCTTTGTACGTAACTTGAACAAACAAAGCGACGAAGGAGCCACTGAAACTTCAGAAAACACGGAAGTCGGGGAGGATTAATTACCTGTCATTGACTTTTCTTCTTCTTGAAGAAACAAATGGATCAATTGATACATTTCATGTAACTTTTGTGGATCTACTTTTTAATATTATCGTGAAAACCATGAAAACTCCCCACAGGTAGCAATACTGTACCGGAAACAAAATCTCCTACATCCAACAATTCACAAGCTGAAAAATTAATTATTTTCGTGGATTTTTTTTTGGTGAAATAACTTCGCTGTGGTAACAAACTACCCGTCATATTAAAAGCAAAACTTCTCGCAAAGTCCAACCCAAAACTTGTTTTCTTAAAAGGCAAATAATCACTTAATACGCCAAAAGAAAAAGTCCCAACACCCAGTTCAAATTGATTCTGTTCAGCCACCAGAATTGCATTGCTTTCTAGTTTGTCATTACTAACAGTATACACACAATTTTGATTTCCTTTCACACCAACGACGTCAACATTGACAACAAACATAATTTTGTCAAACTCCTCCTTTGACAAACGAGCAACATGTGTTCGTGAACCCCTCAGTCCTGATTCTTCGGATCCTGCAAGCAATATTCGATAACTAAATTCATTTTCACTTTCTGATAAAGATTTAGCCAACTGAAGTGCTATTGCCACACCAGTGGCATTATCAATTGCGCCCTGAGTTGTGTAGGACCACGAAATGAGTGGATCCAATAAGCCATTTAAATAATTACTAGTAATTTTCAATGGATTAAGGTCAGCTTTATCATAATGCGCGACTATATAAATTAGCGAATCTGATTTTCCGGGAATCTCGACAATAATATTTTTCTGAACACTCAGCCAATCGATACGCTCTTGTCTGGTGCTTTCATACAAACCATAGTCACTCAAGCGTTCAAGAATTGCTTTTTTTCGGTAGTGATTCCCACCAGCATTAACGATTTTTTCTACGGATCCTACCAGTCCAGTAAACTCATTTGAAGCAGCTATTTTTTCTTCATACGCCAAGGGTATCTTGTGATAAATCGCACCACACTGTACAAACAATACAAACAGTATAATAAAAATTAATTTACTACGATTGCTGGAAGCAAATTGATGCACCTCTTTAGTGTTCTCAATGATCTCCTTGGGAAAGAGTTGTTTTATCATGCTAAGATTTTGGTCTTAACAAGATAATGAAAAATAATTACTGCTGCTTCGCCTCTTCCCAATAGACGTCCATTTCGGCCAGGGTCATCTCTTGCAAGGACTTACCCATCTCCTTGGCTTTGGCCTCTAGGTAAGTGAAACGCTTGGTGAATTTTTGGTTGGTGCGTTCTAGGGCAGTATCCGGATTAATTTTGAGGAAACGGGCATAATTAATTATGGAAAAAAGTACATCACCAAACTCGGCTTCCATATCTTTATGAGAACCCTTTTTCACCTCAGCCTGGAATTCGTTCAATTCTTCTTCGACCTTTTCCCAGACCTGTTCGGGTTTTTCCCAGTCAAAGCCTACACCGGCGACTTTGTCTTGAATGCGCTGGGCTTTCACCAAGGCTGGTAAACCTTTGGGTACACCCTCTAACACACTTTTCTTGCCTTCTTTAAGTTTAAGGGCTTCCCAGTTTTTTTTAACCTCCTCCTCGTTTTCGACCTTCACATCTCCGTAGATATGTGGGTGACGATGGATGAGTTTTTCGGAGATGGAGGTAGCGACATCACCTATGTCAAAGGCCTTTTCTTCACTGCCTAGTTTGGCATAGAAGGCAATGTGGAGGAGTAGATCCCCCAATTCATTTTTAATTTCTTCCAGATTGCGGTCCAAGATGGCGTCGCCCAACTCATAGGTTTCTTCTATGGTCAAGTGACGTAAAGATTCAAAGGTTTGCTTACGATCCCAAGGACATTGTTCCCTGAGCTCATCCATAATGGTGAGTAGGCGATCGATGGCAAGCAGTTGATCTTTCCGTTTATTCATCTGAACTTGTCTCTTCTTTTACAGCTACTTCTTTCCCGCTTTCTTCTTCAGCTGTCTCAGCTTCAAAAACCTGTGGCGCTTTTTCAGCCAAAATATTGTACCATTGAATGATCTTTTTGATGTCAGAAGGGTAGACACGTTCTTCGTCATAATCCTGAAAAACATCAAAGAAATAGGCTTCCAACTCATCCGAAGGAGCTTTGGGTTTCACGGCACAAGGCTGTCCTTCTTCTTTGGTGTGGATCATGACCAAGACTTCTTGTAAAGGAACTTCTTTTTCCAAACCATAAATATTGATTTCAGAAAGTAAACTTACCTGATTACGCGCGTTGGCGTTGATACGCTTACCGTCGACCAAGGAAGTGGCGACTACACCTGTTCGAGTTTGGGTGTGTACTTCAAAAAGACCTGGACGGCCAGCTATTGAGATGATTTTATCGAGTTGCATATTATCGTTTTTTTGATTTCAATGGAAACTTCATTTTGTAGTCAACTACGATGTTCCCTTTGGCTATATTATTTAATTTCCCTTTGACCAAACGCTTTTTCAAGGGGGAGAGTTTATCGGTAAACAATATCCCCTCGATATGGTCGTATTCGTGTTGAATGACCCGTGCCGCTAAACCAGTATAGGTCTCGACACATTCTTTTCCGCTTTCATCTTGGTAGCGAATGCTAAGCTGTTCTTTTCGCTTCACATCTTCACGTACATCTGGAATACTCAAACAACCTTCATTGAAAGCCCATTCCTCGCCTACCTCTTCTTCGATTTCTGCGTTAATGAAGGCTTTTTTAAAGCCCTTGAGTTGTTCTTGCTCCTCGGCACTGAGTTCATCATCTTCGGCAAAAGGGGTAGCGTCAATCACAAACAAACGTAAACCTAGACCAACTTGAGGGGCTGCCAAGCCTACTCCGTTGGCTGCATACATGGTTTCCCACATGTTTTCTATTAGCACATCGAGCCCTTCATAGTCTGCTGAAATAGCAGCAGCTTTCTTTTTCAAGACTGGGGTCCCGTAAGCAACTATTGGTAATATCATTCTTTATTCTTTGAGTGCAAAGATGCATCTAAATAGGATTGTAACAAAAGGGTTGCAGAAATCTTATCGACCAATCCCTTATTTTTTCGCTTTTCCTTCTTTAAACCCCCATCTAGCATCGACTGAAAAGCCATCTTTGAGGTGAAGCGCTCATCATAGCGTTCAATGGGTAGCGAGGGAATTGCTTTTGTTAGCTTTTGAATAAAGGCCAAAATCTTGGGTTCAACTTCTGAGGGGGAATTATCCATTTGCTTGGGTAACCCAATCACACAACGGTCGACAGCCTGCTCTTGACAATACTTTTTTAAAAATGGAATCAATTCGGGAGTGGATAAGGTTGTCAAACCAGAAGCGATGATTTGCATGGGGTCAGTAGCGGCTATACCCGTACGCTTTTCCCCAAAATCGAGTGCAATAATTATTCCCATGCACAAATATACACCAACGCTTATTGTTCCCTCAAAAAGGTAGCGAAAAAATGAATGAGAAGCCGTAAATTTGTCATTCAAAAAATTGAATAGCATGAGAGAAATCATTGAAGCAGCTTGGGAAGATCGTTCCCTACTGGAAGATCAGAACACACAGGATACCATCCGCGCCGTTATTGACCAACTTGATCTAGGGCAATTGCGTGTAGCCGAACCAACTGAAAACGGCTGGCAGGTAAACGAATGGGTAAAGAAGGCCGTTGTCCTCTATTTCCCCATCCAAAAAATGGAAACCCTTCATGCAGGACCCATGGAGTTTCATGATAAAATGCCATTGAAAAAAGATTATGCTGCCAAAGGAATACGTGTTGTACCGCATGCGGTAGCCCGACAAGGTGCTTACATCTCCTCTGGTGTTATCTTAATGCCGAGTTATGTAAACATTGGTGCCTATGTTGACGAAGGAACCATGGTAGACACTTGGGCAACTGTTGGAAGCTGTGCGCAAATCGGAAAGAATGTTCACCTTAGTGGTGGTGTAGGTATTGGAGGTGTATTGGAACCTTTACAGGCAGCACCAGTTATCATAGAAGACAATGCCTTTGTTGGCTCGCGATGTATTGTTGTAGAAGGCGTACATGTAGAAACGGAAGCTGTACTTGGAGCCAATGTGGTCCTTACTGCCTCAACAAAGATCATCGATGTTACTGGCGATGCTCCTGTAGAATACAAAGGACGAGTTCCTGCCCGCTCCGTAGTTATTCCTGGAAGTTACACCAAATCGTTCCCCGCAGGAGACTTTCAAGTCCCTTGTGCTTTGATTATTGGAAAACGAAAAGAAAGTACAAACAAGAAAACTTCACTCAACGACGCCTTGCGCGAACACAGTGTAGCGGTATAAATTTTGATTATGGGGTTTACTCCTGAAATCGTTCAAAACGCATTAAACACCCTTCGAGCTGAAGGCTGCCTCCTCTACCCCACAGACACCATTTGGGGTATTGGATGCGATGCGCAATCAACTACTGGAGTAGAAAAAATCTTTCGTATAAAGCAACGTGAAGATTCTAAGGCATTGATTTGTTTGGTCAGTGATTTAAGCATGCTTGAAAAACATGTCGGTACTGTCGATAAAAATCTCCTTCCATATTTAGAAGAAGAGCGTCCAACGACGATCATTTATCCAAAGGCTGAAGGCATTAGCGAACGACTAAAGGCCAGTGACGGAAGTGTAGGCATTCGAATCGCAAAAGATGCGTTTTGTCAAGCGCTCATTCTAGCGTTGAATGCCCCCTTAGTGTCAACCTCCGCTAATATCAGCGGGGCCGATAGCCCTAAATGTTTTGAAGAAATTACCCCACAAATCAAAGAAGGAGTCGATGCTATTGTACCTATGAAACAAAACGAAGAACAAACCCAGGCCTCACGCATTATTCGCTTACAAGCCGATGGAAAAATAGAAATTTTACGTCCCTAATGAGCTTCAATTCCGACTTTAGCGTTCCATTATCCAGCGATGTCTTTCAGCAGGTAAAAGCTGCTGCGGCAGAATTATCGCTTGAAACCTATGTCGTCGGGGGCTTCGTGCGCGATCACTTATTGGGACGAAAAAAAGAAAAAGCGGACATTGATTTTGTGACCTTAGGCTCAGGAATAGCGTTGGCCAAGGCTGTGCAAAAACGACTTCCCTCCTCCACAAAGATCAGTATCTTTAAAACCTATGGAACAGCCATGCTCAAGTTCGAAGGCATGGACTTAGAGTTTGTTGGAGCACGAAAAGAATCCTACGCCAAAGAGAGCCGTAACCCTGAAGTAGAAGAAGGTAATTTACAAGACGATCAAAACCGGAGAGACTTCACCATCAATGCAATGGCAGTAAGCCTCAACGAAGTCAATTACGGGGATCTTATTGATCCTTTCAACGGCTTGGAAGATCTGAAAAACAAGTTGATTCGCACTCCCCTTGACCCTGTAATCACCTATTCTGATGATCCTTTGCGCATGTTGCGTGCCATTCGTTTTTCCACCCAGTTGAATTTTATGATCGACGAAGCATCGCAAAACGCTATTGCCAAGGAAAGCCATCGAATGGAAATCATTACCAAAGAACGCATCGTCGAGGAATTGCACAAAATTATGCTTACAGAGGTACCCTCCAAGGGGTTTTTACTACTCGATAAGCTAGGACTGTTGAATGATATTTTACCAGAATTAACTGCCCTAAAAGGCATCGATGAAGTAGAAGGGCAAACACATAAAGATAATTTTTACCACACCTTCGAAGTGGTCGACAATATTTGCAAAACAACCGATAATCTTTGGTTGCGTTGGGCGGCCTTACTTCACGACATTGGTAAAGCACCTACCAAGAAATTCAACAAACAGGTTGGGTGGACCTTTCACGCCCACGAATTTGTGGGTGCAAAAATGGTGTATACGCTCTTTAAGCGACTCAAAATGCCGCTGAATGAAAAGATGAAGTATGTCCAGAAAATGGTCTTCATGAGCTCGCGCCCCATTGTATTGGCCCAGGATGGTGTAACAGATTCTGCCGTGCGTCGATTGGTGTTTGATGCGGGTGATTATGTCGATGACTTACTCACACTCTGCGAAGCAGATATCACCACCAAAAACCCCAAACGTTTTGAGCGTTACCACAATAATTTTAAACTGGTACGCGAAAAAATTGTCGAAGTTGAAGAACGAGATCACATTCGGAATTTTCAGCCTCCGGTTTCAGGGGAACTAATCATGGAAACATTTGATCTAAAACCCTGCAGAGAAATAGGCATCATTAAAGAAAAAATAAAAGAAGCTATCTTAGAGGGCATCATTCCAAATGAATTCGAGGCAGCTTTTGCCTTGATGAAAGATGAAGGAAAAGCTTTGGGTTTAACCGAAAAATAATATGAAGACAGGTTTTCGCTTTTGGGTTGGGGTTTCACTTGTATTGGTCTATGGGGTCATTGCTGCAGGAGCAGTGGTACGCATGACCGGGAGTGGAATGGGTTGCCCAGACTGGCCCAAGTGTTTTGGGTATTTGATCCCCCCTACTGAACGTACACAATTGGACTGGTATGCAAACCAAACCTACGCCAAAGGTGAGGTCATCATCGTCGAAGAAGAATTACGTATTGCACAGGAGGATTTCACTTCAGGGAATAGCTATGAAGAAAAAAATTGGGGTGCCTATACCAAACATGACTATGCGCTATTTAATCCCCTGCATACTTGGATAGAATTCATCAATCGCCTCTTAGGAGCACTGGGCGGTTTAGCCACAGTTGCTGTAGGTGTTTTATCCTTTTGGCAATGGAAAAAAAGTAAAATCATTCCCTTAATTTCTTGGATCATTATTTTTGGTATGGGTTTTCAAGCTTGGTTGGGTAAAACTGTGGTAGATTCAAATTTACAACCCTTCAAAATCACCATTCACATGATCATGGCTCTGGTAATTGTTGCACTCCTACTCTACCTCTACTTCATTAGTCAAAAAGAAAAAAGTAAAGGAATTGAACTGCGATTTATAAAAAACATTGCTGTAATAACCCTAGTGTTAACACTGGTACAAATTGGCATGGGTACCCAGGTTCGTCAGTTTGTAGACACCCAAATCGATCGTTTTGGAGAATCTGCCAAGGAAACTTGGCTTGACCCTACGCCATTCCTCTTTTATGTACACAGAAGTTTTTCCTTGTTGGTCACTGCCTTGAACCTGTTTTTATTTTTCCGCCTCAAAAAGCTTAGTTTCCTAAGCACAATGCCCCTATGGATTTTAGGGCTCATTGGAGCAGAAATATTTACCGGAATACTCATGTATTATTTTGATTTTCCTTTCAGTTCTCAACCGCTTCACTTACTTTTGGCCTCCCTCCTTTTTGGGGCACAAAGCTATCTCGTATTACAACTCTATCAACCCGCACAAAACAACACTTTATGATTTATCGTTTTCGCATCATTTTAGACGCCAAAGAAGATATTTTTCGTGATCTTGAAATAGAACCCAGCGCAAGCTTGGAAGACTTTCACTATGCCATCGCACAATCCTTTGGATTTGGCGGACAAGAAATGGCTTCTTTTTACACCACAAACGAGAATTGGGAACAAGGAGAAGAGTTGCCTTTACTGGACATGGGAGAAGGAACGACCCCAATGGCTGGCAAAAGTCTCGATGAATTCTTTGATAAAGACAATCACCACCTGATCTATGTCTACGACTTTCTATCCATGTGGACCTTTTTTGTCGAATTAATGGAAATCGGGGAAAAAGACCCTGTAGCACTATACCCCAACCTGATCTTCGGTCAGGGAGATGTTCCGGAGGAAGTTCCTGACAACAATTTTGATGGTGAAGAAGGGGCTGAGCCTGAGGAAGAAGATGAAGATGACGACCTAGAAGACGGCATACTCGACTACGATGATGCAGACTTCTATTAAGACGACTGAATTAACTTTGTCATATTTAAGTTTTCGTAATGACTCCGTACATAATTTAGGGAGGCATCCATCACATCACCCATGCTTTTTGTTTGACGAAATGACTCGTCTTTGGTGAATTTGTAAATTTCTTCACTTAGATTTTTGAGGTAATTGGGTTGAGTCAACATATCCTGCTTCATGATGGTCACCAAATTATCCAAACGGGTTCCTGCACTAATGATTCTTTTCGCGACGATTGAGCGCTCTTCAATCTTGTACTGGTTGACCGACCCGAGGGTTAATTTATCTTTAACAATGGATACCATGGGGAAATTCTCTTTAAAAAACTGAGGACGGTATACCTTGAGTTTCCCTTCATACGATTGCTGGTCAAAATCAATGGCACGTATTTTATACACAACCTGATCAAAATCATGGGTAGGGATAATCACATAATTATAGGCCCGCATATCGCCCAATAAGCGAATCATACAACGCTCATTAAATTTCACGTATTCTTTGGCAATTTGTGCTTGTTGAGCAGGTGTACAATCAGCCAAAAAGTCTTCAATGAACACATCACCCGGAATACCAGCAATGTGCTCCTCAATCAAGGTAGTGTCATTGACCAGAAAGTTGAGATTGTGCGGAGACAACATATGCTCAAACTCCAAACCATATACCCGAGAAGCATCGGTGCGTTTTACATAAAAATAGGTAAAATTATCATTGAGGATGTTCCTAATTTTTATCCGAAAAGGCTTCGAGTTGCCAAACGTACAGTAGTCAATCGCATCGACATTGAGGTAAGCAACGGAAGATTCATTTCCATCAGAGTGCAAAAGCGCATAGACCTTTTTTAGATTGTAATCAATGTCTTCACGTTCACTGTCGGAATAATAAACCCGCACCCAAAGGGTATCTTCATCATTTTCGTCATAAACGACAATAGATCCGGAAAAACGGAGTAAATCTTCATAAAAAACGGGTGTAAACACCCATCGATTGTATTGTTTTAAATAGGTGTTCAACTCCGGTGTAATGGGATAAAACGGCTTTTTTTGCGAGATTAACTTTTCTTCCATGGGTTGGCTTTTCTCAAAGGTAGGGTCTTTTTCAACATCTTGTCAAGAATTCACAAAGAACCCCTTAAAATGAGGGAATAATGGTTAATTTTAAAGTTCGATTAAAAAACTATGCCGTTTCAACTAGAATCCGAATTTTCTCCAACGGGAGATCAACCTCAAGCCATCAAAGAATTGTGTGAAGGTTTTTCAACAAACGAAAAACACATGACGCTTCAGGGGGTTACAGGTTCTGGAAAAACATTTACCGTGGCCAATGTTGTGCAAAACCTACAACGTCCTACCTTGGTACTTGCCCACAACAAAACTTTAGCGGCCCAATTGTATTCTGAATTTAAGCAGTTCTTTCCCAACAATGCAGTTGAATACTTTGTTTCCTATTACGACTATTATCAACCCGAAGCCTACATACCGGTCAGTGGAACCTATATCGAAAAAGACTTATCCATCAACGAGGAAATTGAAAAACTTCGCCTTAGCACAACCTCTTCCCTCTTATCGGGCAGAAGAGATGTCTTGGTGGTCGCTTCTGTTTCTTGTTTGTATGGAATTGGAAATCCTGCTGAATTTCAGAAGAATGTCATTACCATAGAACGCGATCAAGTGATTTCGCGTACAAAACTACTTCACCGTTTGGTACAAAGCCTTTATGCACGGACTACTGTAGAATTTACCCATGGAAACTTTCGGGTAAAGGGTGATGTGGTCGACATCTATCCAAGTTATGCAGATACTGCCTTCCGCGTGCATTTTTTTGGAGATGAGATCGAAGAAATTGAGGCCTTTGACCCGATCAGCAACACACCCATTGAAAAATACGAACAACTAAACATCTATCCTGCCAACATGTTTGTCACCTCGCCGGACATCCTTCAAAATGCGATTCATCAAATTCAAGATGACATGGTGAAACAGGTTGATTTTTTCAGAGAAGTAGGGAAACCATTGGAAGCAAAACGCCTAGAAGAACGCACCAATTTTGACCTAGAGATGATTCGTGAATTGGGCTACTGTTCTGGAATTGAAAACTACTCCCGCTATTTGGATGGACGAGCACCGGGCACCCGTCCCTTTTGTCTACTTGATTATTTCCCGGACGATTACTTAACGGTGATTGACGAAAGTCACGTAACCATTTCTCAAGTCCATGCCATGTATGGAGGGGACCGGAGTCGAAAGGAGAATTTGGTCGAATACGGTTTCCGATTACCAGCCGCGATGGACAATCGCCCCTTGAAGTTTGAAGAATTTGAAAGTTTACAAAACCAAACGCTGTATGTAAGTGCAACCCCGGCAGATTATGAATTGGAAAAATCAGAAGGACTTTTTGTGGAACAAATCATTCGTCCCACAGGTTTACTGGATCCAATTATCGATATACGTCCTAGTGAAAATCAGATCGATGATTTAATTGAAGAAATACAAGTTCGGGTAGAAAAGGATGAACGCACCCTTGTAACCACCCTAACTAAGCGAATGGCGGAAGAATTGACAAAGTATATGGCGCGCATGCAAATCCGCTGTCGTTACATTCACAGTGATGTGGACACCCTCGAGCGTGTTGAAATCATGCAGGATTTACGTAAAGGGATTTTTGACGTTCTCATTGGAGTGAATTTACTTCGGGAAGGTTTGGACCTACCAGAAGTATCTTTGGTGGCTATTTTGGATGCAGACAAGGAAGGCTTCTTGCGATCAGCACGTTCACTTACCCAAACAGTAGGTAGGGCCGCTAGAAACGTTAATGGGAGAGCAATCATGTATGCGGATAAAATCACCAAATCCATGCAGGCGACCATAGATGCTACAGAATATCGACGGGAAAAACAAACGGCCTATAATGTTGCGAACAATCAAGTACCAACGGCCTTAAACAAGTCCTTGGACAATGCCCTGTCAAATAATTCTATTGCAACCTATGCACAAGAAAAAGAAGAACGAAAAGCAGCAGAAGAAGCGACTCGATACCTAACCAAACCGCAGATTGAGCAAAAGGTTCGAGACACACGCAAGGCCATGGAAAAAGCCGCCAAAGAACTCGATTTTATTGAAGCCGCTCGATTGCGCGATGAAATCAAGGCATTACAAGGACAATTATAAGCGTAGCATAGCGTTATTACATTAGCCTTTACTTCACATTTACCCTATTTATGATCAGCAAAAAACACCTACTATTCAGCTGCTATCTCTTTAGCGTTTCGCTATGGGGACAGGAACTATCGTTTACTGTTTTGGATAGCCTCACGAAGGAATCCATTCCTTTCGCAACCATTACCACCAATTTCAAGCAAAACTCCATCACGAATGAAGAAGGGGTTTTTCGCCTATCCAAGGAAGGTGGCTTTACAAATCAAGACTCACTATTCATCTCCTGTATTGGTTTCAAATCCTATGCAAAGGGAGTCAGTCAAATGCTAGATAGTCTCATTTATCTACCACAGAAAAGCATTGAATTAAATGATGTTATTCTTTCGCAAAACAATTTATCAGCAGGAGAAATCATAAAAAAAGTACGTCAAAACATTGAAGAGAAATACGATTTATCCCTAACAAAAAAGTTGTTCTTTATGCGTGAATCATCCTATGAGAACTGGGATCAATTGGATATGACGGTAAAAAAAACGAGTATCAAAGAATTCAATCAGTCCTTTTGGGACTCCCTTTTTCTAACCATTCCAAAGAAAGACAGCTGGCATACCGAATCTTTTGGTGAGCTAAGTGGGAATTGGTCATTGGAAAAGCAAAAGTTAAAACTGATTCGTGCCGTGGATTTGGCTGATACGATAAACGAAAAAGGCTATGAACAAATTGAAAATAAAATCACAGGAATTTTGGACAGGACCGTAAAAGACAAGTCCTATTTCAAATTTAAATCAGGTCTGTTTAGCACTAAAGTCGACCGAGATGAACTAATCGAAAAAGCGTTGGATAGCATTCCGTTAGACAGCGTTGGTTTGGCAAAAAAGACACAGAAAGAAGAAAAGTTAAAAGAAAGTTTCCTTAAGCGTAGACAGGGAAAACTTGGAAATACCTTTGAAGGATTGATCAAAAAAAACAAACTTGATTTTAACGTATTGAACAAAGCTAATTTATACACTTTTGAGGTCATGAACTTTACGTACATGGATAATGTACCCGTCTACCAAATCCAATTTTCACCTAAAAGCAGTAAAGGGAAATTTAAAGGAACGCTTTTTATAGATGCAGATAGCTACACGCTAATTCAAATGAATTATGTTAACACTAAACCGCTCAAGGACTTTTCTTTACTGGGTTTTTCGTTGCAAGTGTACCGTCAAAACATCTTCCTCAAATTTGGGAAATTCGACGGAGAAAAATATCAATTACAATACATTGAAAAGGAACTCAACTATAGGATTGGCGTCAATCGCCCCATTAAATTATTAGAGAAAAACAAATATGTAAGCGGGAGACGAAAACAAAATGAACTGAAAGCAGAATTGGATCTTAAAATTGACCAAGCAAACAGATTCACTTTAATTATATTTGAGAGCAAACCGTTAAGCCAAAAAGAATTTGAAGATACCGAAACCCAAAAGGGCTTCAAGCAAGACAAACTCAATGCCTACGATCCTAACTACTGGAGAGACTACACCATCATAGAACCCAATGAAATGATTCGTTCGTTTAAAGTTGGATCCGAATAAATAAACTGATTAAAATCAAACCGGCTCCCAATGGGAGCCGGAAAATGAAAATCTAACACACTATTATTTGATTGCTATTCTTTGTGTGGGCTGTGGAAGCGCTTCCTCTTTCTTTGGCAATTGAATGGTCAAAATTCCGTTGGTGTAATTGGCCGCTATTTTAGCGGTTGCAACAGTCTCTGGAATGACAAAGGAGCGTTTGAATGTGCCTAAAGCAAATTCCTTACGAGAAAAATCACTTTGCTTGCTTGCTCCCACTTCTTCATTGCTAGTAGCAACAACAAGGTGTCCATTGTCGACTTCTATCTCAAACGCTTCTTTTGAATAACCCGGTACGGCAAATTCAAGAGAAAATTCCGTTTCCGTTTCCCGAACATTTACGGCAGGTGCAGTCGTGTGCACTGATGGTACATTTGTAAACCAATCAGGTGTGAAAAAATCATCCAATAAACTTGGAAAAGAAGGGCGATGTGTAAATCTAACTAAACTCATAACATATTAATTTTAAAGGTTATGCTTTGAATAGGTCAAAGTGTATACCAATTAAAATAACACGTCATTGTGTCAGTAAAATATCAATAAATTATGACAAGTTGTCTTAAGCGATTGCTTCTTGTACCTTATCAGCCGCTTCTTGAAAAGCAGTAGCAGAAAGTACATTGAGACCAGAACCATCGATAAGCTCCTTGGCTATATCTGCATTGGTTCCTTGCAAACGCACAATAATTGGTACATTGATCGCATCTCCCATGTTCTTGTATGCATCCACAATTCCTTGTGCTACTCGGTCACAACGAACAATTCCACCAAAGATATTGACAAGTATCGCTTCAACAGCTGGGTCCTTCAGAATGATACGAAAAGCTGTTTCAACACGAGCCGCATCAGCAGTACCTCCAACATCTAAGAAGTTTGCAGGTGATCCACCCGCTTGCTTGATCAAGTCCATCGTCGCCATCGCTAAACCAGCACCGTTCACCATACAACCTACATTCCCATCTAGGTCAACATAGTTCAGTCCAACTTCACCTGCCTCAACCTCAATTGGGTTTTCTTCACGCTTATCGCGCAGGGCAGCAAGATCTTTATGACGGAAAAGTGCATTTGCATCTAGGGTTACCTTTGCATCCACCGCAAGAATACGGTTATCAGAGGTTTTCAATACAGGGTTAATTTCGAATAAAGAAGAATCTGACTCCACATAGGCTGTATAAAGTGATGTGATAAACTTCGTCATTTCCTTAAAGGCATTCCCACTTAAACCAAGGTTAAAAGCGACCTTACGGGCTTGAAATCCTTGAATCCCTACTGCAGGATCAATTTCTTCTGTAAAAATAAGGTGCGGTGTTTCTTCTGCAACTGTTTCAATATCCATTCCACCTTCGGTAGAATACATAATCATGTTTCTTCCGGTAGATCTGTTGAGCAAGACAGAAACATAGAATTCACTTGTTTCTGTTTCACCGGGATAATACACATCCTCAGCAACCAAAACTTGGTGAACTGGCTTACCAGCTGGGGGTGTTTGAGGTGTTATCAATTGCATTCCAATGATTTCACCAGCGATCGTTTTTACCTCATCAAGGTTTTTAGCCAAACGCACTCCTCCGCCTTTACCGCGGCCTCCTGCATGGATTTGAGCTTTGATTACATGCCAACCTGTTCCGGTAGTCTCGGTTAATTCTTTGGCAGCAGTTACTGCTTCTTCAGCTGTTTGAGCTACTCTTCCGCGTTGGATAGCTACGCCAAAACTAGCGAGCATTTCTTTTCCTTGATATTCGTGTAAATTCATCTGATGTGATTCTTTAGTGGGACAAAAATAGAAAAAGAAAATCGAGTTACCTATCCTGCCAGAAAAAAGAAATTGTTTTATTTATAAC
>JAKMEK010000063.1 GCA_022425945.1 Flavobacteriaceae bacterium | reverse complement strand
CGTCTTATTTTGTAGTTTGTTCCAACAGATGAATTCGCATAATATACATCAATATTGGAGTCGAGCGCTGCCTTGTTGATAAAGTCTCCTTCAGATGCAGGAATCGATAAATCGGAGGACAAATCATCATAATTTACAAATTGCCCCATGCTGTTGTAATTGTGGACAACGATGGCATCATTGTAGGTGTAATTGGCAATCGCATAATCTCCTCCAACTTGATCAAAAAATGTAGCCGCACCATCTCCGCCAGGGTATATGTTTACACCAGCCGATTTATTTTGTGAAGAATTTGTGATTCGATAAGTACCGTTGTCTTGTGTGCCTCCAAAAATAAGATCATCTCCCGGAAAACCCGATGGTGTTTGGGCTGCGGTGTAAAACTGTGAGGTAATAAAGTTATCTTCAATTTCATTGAAAGCAGTTGTACTATTTGAGGCTGCAGAAAGCGAACTTACATAGGCAACTCCTCCGTCATTCACGACAACTGCTTGGTTGGTGTTCCCGGGTCTAAAGTATAGTCCGTGTTGATCTGCATGAATGCGCGAAACATTGAGGCTGAAAAGATTATTGTTATTCGACCATTTACTGATTTGCGTCCAATTTTGACCACCATCGGTGCTTCTATGCCAATCAATTCCTCCAAGGTATACAATATCGTCATCGTTGGGATCAACTTCGACTTCTAAATCATAGAATGCCTGTCCTCTCGTGAAATCGTTTGCAGGGATTCCTGTGTCCACATCATCTGGTTCAGGGAGTTTATTTATCGTCGTAAAATTATCAGTAGTTTTATAGAACTCAGCCTCTCCACTAATGTTTGCAAGAATGTAGTGCGTTGCAGAATTTGTCTCACTGGGTTCAATCTCTACCCTTCTTACGTTTGTTTGCGTAATCGTAGGCGACCAAGTTGAACTGGTTTGTGTAAATGTAGTTCCGTTATCACTGTAATAAAAATTCCCACCATGTGAACCATTTCCAGTGGTTGTTGACAGCCAAATACGGTTCGAAAGTTCTTGAACTTCAATGTCATTAATATGTTCTCGATTAGTTGTTCCATTGTAATTTATGGAAACAGAAGTCCAGGTAGCTCCCTCATCAGTGGAATAGATCAACCCATGTTGAAAAATATCTAAGTACGTATTGGACATATGTTTGTGATTACCCATTCCCAGGGCAGCATAAATCCAGTTGGTTGTACTCGGATCACTATCGTGGTCATACATTGCCAAATCATTCACGTAGAAATATCCATTGACCAGCCAGCTCGCTCCATTTTGTGTCGAGGTTACTATTCCACTAGAACTTCCAAATACTTGAGTCCAGTTTGTTCCTCCATCATCCGATTTGTAAATTCCATTACCCGTAACATCACCAGAGGTGTAAGATTCTCCTGTTCCCACATACATTATATCAAAATCACCGGGATCTTGTACAATATTGGAAACCGCTAAATTACCCGGAACTCCTTGGATTCTTGACCAAGGTTGGTCAGTTGGATTATCGATGTCTTCATGCAGCCACAAACCCCCGCTTACTCCTCCGGCTATGATACGATCTTTTTCAGTGTCTGCTTCATCAAAAAGAGCTGCCCGTACACGCCCAGATTGGTTGTTTGGGCCGATGGAATACCAGGGCTGGCTAACACTTTGTCCCGGAACAGCACTAGCTCTTTCTTGATTTTTCGAGGAATTAAGGAGTAACTGTTGTGTTTTTGCTTTGGCAGCAACATCGGGTTGTCCCGTGCTTGGATCCATGGTGAGGATGAACAATCGCTCGTTGTATCTGTCTGGGGGTAATCCCTGACTGAAACGCTCTCTTTTTGTGAGTCCAACACTTGCTTCGAAGGGATCATTGTCTAGAAAATAACGATGCAATTCCAATGGCCCCATCCCTTCGTCAGGAAGAGAGAAACAAATCATCACCATAAGGATGAATTTTGTGGCAGCAATGAAATGATTGTATATTTTCATAATTATAGTAAGCAGTTATTAAATGAGAACGCAATAAATACTAAGCTAGTATGCTATTGCATGCAAAATTCAAAAAGCTATGCGTTTTTGAGAGACTTAAGTAAGTTTTAACTCATCAAAGATTGCACCTTCATGGCCAATCCCATGTCCCCTGCAATTTTAACTTTCCCACCCATTACAGCCATCATTGGATTTAGATCACCACTTTGCAATTCCATAAGTGTACTCGCTGAGGTTGTAATTGTACAATCTGCTTCATTGTCTTCTTGGGAAACAACATTAGTATTTCCAGTTCCGTCGACAAAGACCGTTAGATCATCAATGACAAATTTTAGGGTTCCACCAATTGCTTCTGCTTCATTGGCTTTGCTTTGTAGTTGTGTAAAAACTTCGTTACTCATTTCTTATTTTTTTTTAAAAATACATCAAAAAAACCAAGGGGTAAAATTTTTGTTGTTTCACCCATCATTGAAAATAAAAAAACCAATTCCTCCTGGATCTCTTAATATGATATTTTTTGAAATTTCTTCCTGCTGGGAAAATCGCACTTCTTCGTCAATTGGTAGTTTTGCAAGTTTTATTTTTTGGATGATCTCTTGGTTTTTTTGCCCATTAAAAAATGTTAGCGAAGGATTATGAAATACATGTGGTCGCAGCTTCGATTTTTGTATGCTGAGTTGTTATCCATTTTTTTGTAGTTCAATCCAGCCAGTATAATGAATAAAGCTTCCTTCAAAGCCCAATTATCGCCAAAATTTAATTG
>JAKMEK010000056.1 GCA_022425945.1 Flavobacteriaceae bacterium | reverse complement strand
ATCTTATATTATAATATGCAAAAGATATAATTTTTGCACCTATAATTTATACCAAGATATGAACCTACAATCATGCTTTTTTGCCATTCTTTTTTTGGGCCTTTTCTCAGTCAAAGCACAACACTCTATTCGTGGAAAAATTATAGATGATTTTGAATCAGCAATACCATTCGCCAATATAGTTTTAAAGCAAAAGGGGAATGAGAACTTTGTTAAAGGGGTTGTTTCTGATGAGGAGGGAAAATATATTTTTGAAGAGATCGAGGTGGGAACCTATTATATTGAGGTTTCTGTCTTAGGGTTTAAATTAAAAAATACTGAAGCGTTTGAATTGTTGGAAAATAAAATTGCAGATTTTGTTTTAGAAGAAGAAGCGCAAGGTTTGGACGAAGTAGTCGTAAAAAGTAAACGTCCAACCATTCGACAGACGGCCGAAAAATTGGTGGTCAATCTGGAAAGCTCTGAGATGATTAACACCAGTCTTCGCGATGTTATGCGGAAGGTTCCTGGTGTTTTAGTGACCAATAATGGTATATCAATTGCAGGAAATAGAGGGGTGAGAATCCTTATCAATGGGAAGACAACTGAATATATGGATGTTCAGACATTGTTGCGGGATTTACCCGCTGATAACATTGCTAAAATAGAGGTAATAGAGCAACCTGGAGCAGAATACCAAGCCTCGGGTTCTGGAGCCATCATTGATATTATTTTAAAGAAAAATGTTCGCCTAGGCACCCATGGAAGTATCAACACTTGGGTAGGAGAGGACCAAGGTTTCGAATACGGTACAAGTGCTTCCATTGCGAGTTATAAGAATAAATTGAATTGGCAAGCAAGCATCGGTTATTCGGAGCCTACCTGGAGAGACGACTTGTTTTTGGTACGGACTGTTGAAGACCAGACCTATGATCAGGAAACGAGAGAGCCCTATGCTCCGGTCAATCGGAGGTTTTCGGCCGGGGTAGACTATTATTTGAATGAGAAACATTCTATTGGACTTGCGGGGCGATGGAATGGTAGAGAGTCTGAACGCATTGCTACAAGTAAAACCATCGTTTCTGATCAAAATAGCGTGAACATTCTATTTTCAGAAAACAGTTTTGACAGGGATCGAAATAATTTTAGTTTTAATCCCTATTATCAATACAAAACCGATGCAGAGAAGCTAATTCTGGATTTTAACTATGTTAACTTTACAAACGATAATACGAACCAGTTGTCCGGTTTAACCGGAAGCACCCTCCCTTTTACGGATAGAAGGTATGTCCAAAATGGCGAATACACCATTAAGACCTACAACCTTGATTATTCAAAAAAGTTTAGTGAGCATTTCAAACTAAGTTTGGGCTCTAGGTATGCAGATGTTAATACAGATAATGATTTACAGTCCTACCTAGATAATGGTCAAGGATCGTTTAATTTTATTGAAGAGGAGAGTAGTCAGTTTTTGATTGATGAAACTATTTTTGCTTTATATGCTAAATTAAATGCCAGCAAGGGGAAATGGTCTTTTTCGGGTGGAATTCGTTATGAAGACAGCAATACAGATGGAACATCAATTTTTACATTAGTGGGAACCGCAGAGAGTAGTGTAAGAAGAAGACCCATTAAAAAAATCTTTCCCAGTGCGTCAGTTAGCAGAGAATTGTCAAAAGTATTGGGTGCAAGTTTGTCCTACAGTTATCGAATTGAACGTCCGTCGTATAATAGTCTGAATTCTTTTGCGGAGTTTTTAGATCCTTTTTCTGCCAGTCAAGGAAACCCAAACCTGACCCCATCGTATACCAATAATTATCAATTCAATTTGACCTATGAAGGTCAGCCTTTTTTTACTGTTGCCCACAGTAAGACTGACGATGAGATCTTTGAATTAATTCAGCAAGACAATATTACTGCACAAATCAGACAGCGAGAGGTTAATGTGGAAGAGAATTCGAATTGGAATTTTAGGTTATTTGCACCCTTGAGTTTTGTTGATAAGCTTGAAGGATATACGGGTATAATTGTAGTTAATACAGATTATCAGTCGTCGACCTACAATGTAGATTTAAATAAATGGTACATGTTTTGGTTTGTTCAAGCGAGTTATGAATTGCCGTGGGAGATAAATTTTGAAATGAGTGGAAACTATGGTACAGGTGCGCTAGAAGGTCAAATTGACGTAGACTGGTTGGCCGAGTTAGATTTTTCTTTCGGAAAAACTTTTTTGGACGACCAACTAAAAGCGAACCTCGGTTTCAATAAAGTACTCAACAGAGGTTTTGTAGGGACAATTGATTATGGAAATGGAACGGCCGCAGTAGAGAGTAATGGGTCAAGACAGAATGTACAATTAAGGTTGATTTACAACTTTGGTTCAAAATTCGGAAAAGACAAGGAAGATAGAAACAGACCACAGGAAGAAGATCGTATACGTGACGAAAATTAATGATGAGTCCAAAGTAGGTGGTTTACAAGTAGTCTTCTCATCGATATTCCTTCATTTTCCCCCATCAAATTCTAAAAGCTTAAATTTGAAGCTATGATTCCAGAAAACATTGCCTTTCTTTTCGTTTTAGCCTTCTTTTCGATTGTATTCCTTCAAAGTGGATTGGATAAGATCATTGACTATAAAGGCAATCTTTCCTTTTTAAAAGGCTTATTTAAAGCCTTCTTTCCAGCACCATTAATTACCTTGGCCTTGATTTCAGTAACCATTTTAGAAGTAATAGCTGGTGTATTGTGCTTAATCGGGATAGGTGATTTTATTTTTAATGACTCTAGTTTTGTGGGATTACTCGGGCTAATAACCGGATCGCTTGCGCTGCTGGTGCTTTTGTTTGGACAGCGTGTTGCGAAGAATTATGAAGGTGCTAAAACCATCGCTATTTATTTTATTTTGGCAATAATCGGCATCGTGTTGGTCCAATAAAGAAGGAAAACATTCTTTTTTATAAACCATCAGGGCAATTGCTTAAAATTAGGTGTACTTTTAAAGAATAATTTTTTGCTCTCCTTTACGACAATAGATGGCCAAACTACCCAAAGAGTATCAATTTTTAGATTTATCCGATTACGGACGCACACCAGGTCATTGGATAGCCAGTAAGTTACAGTTTACTCGTTTAACCGCCATTCATGTAACCACCATGTTTGTGATTACGGGCTTTATTGCCATTGGATTTTTGTTGAACGGATACTTGATTACCGCCGCATTTTTTTTACTCTTGAAATCTATTTTGGACGCAGCAGATGGGGAGTTAGCACGTCTTAAAAAAACACCATCATATGTTGGGCGCTATTATGATTCAATTGCTGATCTATTGCTTAACTTTTGTTTCTTACTCACCTTTTGGTATGTTACAGAGATTTCCATCATTTATATGCTGCTCGCTTTTTTTGGGATCCAACTACAAGGAACATTGTACAACTACTATTATGTGATTTTACGCAATTCTGTACAAGGAGACTCCACTAGCCGTATTTTTGAAAATTCTACGCCAAAAGCTTTTAAAGGTGAAAGTCAATCCAGCGTAACGCTATTCTATACTATTTACAATGTATTGTACATCTGTTTTGATAAATGTATGTATTATATGGACAAAGACGCTAGGTATAGCAAGCCGTTTCCGAAGTGGTTTATGACACTCATTTCTTTGTATGGACTTGGATTTCAGTTATTGTTGATGGCCCTAATGTTGGTCTTTAACCTCCAAAGTTTCGTCATCCCCTTCTTTATAGGTTACACGCTTTTAATGCTGGTGTTTATCTGCATTCGAAAACTTATACTCAAGCCCTAAACAAGCCCGGGAAGATTACTTATTGGTTAAGAGCTAAGTGCCTAATCGTTGACTTTTGAGGTGTCTTTTAAAACTTCTTTTAAATAGGCCAATGCCTTTGTGCCATCGGCATTCAGCAATACACTATCTTTTATTAAATGCGCGATTTCCTGAGTGACAACGACATTCCGTTTAAGTTGACCACGTACTAACTCTTTTTTCGCCTCTTTTATGATCTCTTCTTTACCTTTGTCTGCATTGAGAATGTCGATTAAGTTATCGAAGTGTTCGGCTTCCTTGTCAAGTCGGTTGCAAAGCGCAATTAGTCTTTTGGTGGTTGTATTCATGTGTCAAAGATATAACCTTTGGATGATTTTTCTGGGTAGTTGCTATTGTTGAAATCGTTCTACAAATACAAAGAAAAGCGATATCTTCGTTGAGCATACAATGTTTAACATCAAAAGCGCAAATGCTCAAACCTTGTATAAAACTATTCATGTCTAGTAGGTTATTATTATTTTGTTGCTTGGTTTTGTCTGGGGTTTACGCTTATGGCCAACTCAGTAGCCTTCATTACCTTCCACCCTTGACCAGTTCCTACCAAGGGAATGCAGATCCGTTGGATCAACATTTATATATTTCTACACCCAACCAAACTCCTGTTTCGTTTACGATCATTCCAGTTGGGTCAGCACCCACTGAGCATATCACTGGTCAGGTAACCAGTGGTCAGCCTTTTGTCCACTTGATTGCCTCGGCGGGCTATTCGCAATTGGTTGTTGATCCACGAGAAACAGCTGTGGTGATGGAAGACAAAGGGTATATTATCCAGGCGCAGGCACCGATTTATGTTTCCGTTCGTATGAATGCCGGAGGGTTTACACAAGCAGGGGCTATGGTCAGTAAAGGGCTCAATGGGTTGGGGAATCGTTTTCGGATAGGGACCTTTAATAATCAGGGAGATGCAGGGTTGGATTATTTAAACTTTTTCTCCTTAATGGCCACTGAAGACGAGACAATAGTAGATTTGAGTAGTTCTTCCCAGTCTAATTTAGTGATCCAAAATTACGGCAATGGTCAATTTCCAATCGAGAATATTCAACTTGATCGTGGGGAAAGTTTTGTGATTGCCTTAAAAGTTACGGATGATAATCGGTCCGTTATTAGTGCAAATCGCGATGGTTTAATTGGCGCCTTGGTTAGGTCAAATAAACCAATTGTAGTTAATGCGGGCTCTGCAAATGGTAGTTTTGGAAGTGGTCGCGGACGAGATTACGGTATGGATCAAATTGTGGGTGACGATAAAATCGGAAATGAATATATTTTTGTGCGTGGAGATGGTCAAGATGACTACGAAAACATTCTCATCATTGCTGATCAAGACAATACCACCTTGTGGTTAAATGGTGGTGATTTGCCCTATAACTTAACCCCTTTAAGTGCCGGCGACTATCTTTTGATTGAAGGGAATAATTTCATCAATGGAAACCTGTATGTCCGTTCCTCTCAAAATGTCTTTGCCTACCAAGGAATTGGCGGTGCTTCTGAGGCAAATCAAGGCATGTTTTTTGTTCCACCGCTGCGTTGTGAAAATCGTGGGGACATTGATAATATCGCCCAGATTGATCGAATTGGCTCACTGAACTATTCGGGTGGACTGACCATTGTTACCAAGCAAAATGCCAGTGTGGAAATCAACAATACCCCTATCGAAACACTAAATAATCTAACGGTTGAGGGACCAACTTCAGTAGCTGGCAAACCCGAATATGTAACCTTTAAAGTAAAAGGGCTTACGGGAGATGTAAGTGTAAGCAGTACAGATGAGCTTTATGCAGCCTATTTTAACATCAATGGTTCGGCTAGCTCGGGAGGTTTCTACTCTGGCTTTCCATCGCCTCCCGACCTGTCATTCAATTTTACAACAACTGTCTTGGGAAATTGTATTTCACCAGATGGAATATCAAATGTGAATTTAACCGTCAGTAATGTAGCCCTTTTCGACCAATTTCAGTGGTATCGAAAAAATTTTATAAGTGAGCAACTCATTCCTGTTTCTGGTGCTACTTCTCCTAGTTTTACCCCAACAAGTTCAGGCTATTATGTTGTGGTAGGGAATATCGAATGTTCGGGAGTAAGCTACACGTCAAGAACCATTCCGATAAATGTGTGCCCCCCAGATTTCGATCAAGATGGAATTATTGACAACATTGATTTAGACAATGATAACGATGGAATTTTAGATGAAATTGAATCCAATGGGCAGATTGAAATTGATTTTAGCGATCCGCTAAGCCCTCAGTTATCCCATGTGAATTCTATGGTTGATGTTCAAATAAATACTGCGATTGCTGGGGCAGCATTGAATGGACAAGGGAACCAAATTACGGGTACCACTTCAGGGTTTATTTTGTCCGAATTGGCAGCTAGTTCCAATGCCAGTAACAGTTACACCATCAACTTGGATCGCCCACTTCATTTCAAGATCAAGCAAGATCTTGATCATCTTAGAACGGTTAATGCTGAGGAGTCTTTTGTTTGGCGGTGTTTATCATCTGATCAAAACATTAGTGTTTGGGATCCCGATCATCAATTGCTTATTGATGTCAATTTTGATGGAAACTATCAGACGCTTGAAAATCCATTTACAAGTACAGAGATTCGTTTTAAATTTAATCCAAATGCTAGTGGAAGCCGCCCTTATGCATTTTATGCCAAAAACAATACTGGAATACAATTTGAGCATATCCAAAATAACATAGGCTTGGGCAGTAATTGTCGTGTTAAGATAGAGATTGAGCATTGGGGAATAGATACTGATCAAGATGGTAATGATGACGCCTTTGATTTAGACAGTGACGACGATGGTTGCTTTGATTTGGTTGAAGCAGGTTTTATCGCAGCAGATATTGATGCAGATGGGAGGATGGGCGAGAGTCCTTTAGGTCTTGATCTAGGGACAATTGATGATCGCGGACGCTTTATTGGGCACGATTATGGTCAAATTCCGCTGCGTAGTGATAATGGTGATTTTTTGTTTCAATTGCCGAGTCCTCTGCCTTTAACTCCTTCAGCGCCACGAGCGGTTAGTGGTGCGATTTGTCAAGGGGATCCCGTTAGTTTAACTTTCACAGGTAATATCATAGGTGTGCCACTTTACCAATGGCAATTCTACAATGAAGTCAGCTCACTTTGGGAGGATATAGTCACCGATGAACATTATCGAGATACAGAAACTAATGTATTAAGAATACAAAACCTACAACCCATTCATGAGGGGAATTATCGAATTCAAGTTCGGTCAACCGAATATCTATGTCCAGTGGTTGCAGACATTGATATTTTTTTAACTGTAATACCAAGTCCTGTTGCTCCTCCATTGCCACCATTACAGGTCTTCTGTAATTATCCCGACAGCCCGAAGGTCGATCAATTAAGTATTTTGTCGACGGACACTCAAAATCAAGTTCAGTGGTTTTTAACCCAAGAGGGTGGAGTAGCACTTTCGGATTCAACGGTTTTAGTTGATGGTCAAGTATACTATGCACAATGGGTAAACAATCTGGGTTGCGAGAGCTCTGATCGCGCGTCAACAACAGTATTTATTGCTCCCCTACCAGATGTTCTCCAAACCAATTACATTATTGAACAGTGCGATGAAGATGAAATAAATGACGGAATTTCGTTGCTCAATTTGATGGAGTATGTGCCGAGAATTTCATCCAATTCTTCGTCCGAGAGTATTGCTTTTTTTACCTCAGCAGATTTTATATCCACTTCAAGGATAAGCAGTCCAAGTGCTTTTCAAACAACCCCTTTTGGGCAGATGGTTTATGTTGAAATTACCTCAGTTTACGGCTGTGTAGCAACTGCAACCATAGACATTCAAATTGGCGCGAGTTCCATCGATGAAAACTTCATGTTGTTTTATGCGATTTGCGAAGACGATCCCGCAAACTTGCAAGATGGTTTGGCCACATTTGAAGCCAGGACTATGGAAGCCATTTACACCCAGTTTATTGCTTCGGATCCAAAATATGCTCAACAAATGTTGGATATTCAGCTTTATCCAAGTTTAGAAGATGCTTTGGTGAAAACCCATCCCATTGATTGGCGAGAAGATTTTTTGACTAAAGTTCCAACGGAACAATCCATCTGGGTAAATGTTGAAGCGTTGAGTTTGGATCGTGTTCGCTGTATTGGATTGAAACAAATTGCTACACTTTATGTTGAGCCAAAACCCCTTGTAAACGCGCCTCAAACCTATCGAGCTTGTGATGGTGAAAGCCCACTAGATCTTGATTTTATAGATGGTAAATACCCCTTCGACACCAGCGATGTGTCTTCTCGTTTGGTCAATAATCAGGTCAGTTTAACGCTTTTTTATTACGATGAAGGCGGAATACTCATAGGTAATGAATTGCCCAACCCCTTTTTAACAAGCTCTCAAACCCTTACTGTAGAAGTTGAAAAAGCGTCACAACTAACAACTGTTGTAAATCCAGCAGGGGAGTGTTCTGATCAAACCTTCGTGTCTTTTCAAGTAGATCTTAAGCCAAGATTCAATGCAGTCGTCATTCCACCACAGTGCGACGATGGGGAGGATATTACCGATGGCATCAGCGCCTTTGACACCACTAGTTTGAATGAATCTTTGCTAGTGACACAGACCCTAATCGATCAGCATGCGAGCAATACATTGATCACCTTCTACTACTTGGATTTAGATGGGAATTTGCAACAAAATAATCGCCTGCCCAACCCCTTTATTACCCAAACCCAAGTGGTGACTGTAACGCTAAGTTTTAGAGATGATCCCATGTGTATCTCCGAAAAACGTCTTGATTTTATCGTCAATAGTTTGCCTGCATTGCCATTGCAAGAAACTTTTATACGCTGTTTAAATTTACCGCCGGAGGCGATTGGTCTTTTAGAGCCAATTGCCACAAACTTAGGCTATGTATGGGAGTTTTCCCCACCAGGATCAACAGAACGGCAGTTACTCGCTAGTCAAGAAAGTTCGATTTTCCCTGAGCAGGAGGGAACTTATTTTATTACTGCAACGACACTAAGTGGTTCGGTATGTTCATTGACAAAGTCCATTGTTGTTCGGGAATCAGAAAGTGCACAATTAGCGGAAAGTGCCGTTCATTTGGATGATTTAAATCAAGAAGGAGGAAACGTTTTAGAAGTGATGACCGATGATCTGGGTATAGGGGACTATGAATATGCTTTAAATTCAGGGCCTTTCCAAGATGATCCTATTTTTGAGGACGTTCCTAATGGTTTATTTCAGCTACAGATACGCGATAAAAATGGCTGCGGTGTGCTTTCTTATGCTGGTGTTGCTTTGGGCTACCCAAAATATTTTAGCCCCAACGGAGATGGGATAAATGACACTTGGACAATTGAAGGTATTTCGTCCGATTATAATGCTGAAACAGAGGTGTTTATTTATGATCGTTACGGTCGTTTATTGCGAAAATTTAAACCTTATTATGGTCAATGGGACGGCACCTACAATGGAGAGCCAATGCCGTCAACCGATTATTGGTTTCAAGGTTTTTTAGCGGATGGAAGTCAATTTAAAGGTCATTTTAGTTTACTGCGCACGCGCAATTAAAATGAAATTCCAAAAGTCAATTGATGAATACCGGACGAAGAAAATGTTGGTTGACCCGTTATGGTAGCGTAATTATACGATAGCATCATTTTTTTGTAGTTCAGTCCAAATAAAGGAGAAAGCCACTGCAGGGTTTTTTTGTCGCCAATATCTTCCACTTCTGTTCGCAATCCATGAAAATCTTTTCTGTAAGAAATTCCTGTCCATAAACGCATATTCCTTATGTAGCGATAAAGCTTAAAATTGAAATCCACAATCTGTTCTTTACTCAACTCAAAAGTTTGATAAAGTACAGAAGGTTCTACTGCCCAGTCGTTTTTTGTGTAATAGATATATCCTATTGAAAATAATAGCCGGCGAAAACCCATATTTGCAACCTCTTGTGTGGATACGGAAGAAGCTAGTTTGTAGGGGCTTTCTAAAAGATTTTTAACGGTAAGGTGGATAAACATCCTTGTGGTAAGAAATGAAAAACCTGCATCTATATTGAAGAAAGAGAGTTTTTGTTGTGCTACTTCAATTAAGGGGTCGTTGTCGCTTAAATCAAATGCATCCGTAGTGAATTTATTTTGTAGGTTCCCAATGCTTAGACCAAAATAAAGTTCTTTGAGTTTATCATTCTGAGTTGGAAAAGTACGCTTGGTATTCCAAACTACATTTTGAAAACTGATATGATGTGCATAGGTAAGGTAAAGTCCTTGCTGTAAATTATAGCCGTTTTGATCGTTAAACATTTGAACAGCTATTTTTGAACGTCCTGAAAGACTGTACTCACCCGTAAATAAACGAATATTTGGTGCCTCAGGTTGATCTAGCCATTGTGTTCTGTAGCTGCTTTTGAAGCGTAATCCAGTGAGTCGGTCTCCTGCCATGGACGGGTGTGCAACATACAAATTGTCACTTAGGTATTCAGCATACAGGGGATAACCTTCTTGGGATTGAAGGAGTATTGTTTTGAAAACGATGATTAACCAGAGTGCTTTTATTCCTGTTTTGGGTATCAAAATCCGTTGTTGGTTTATGTCAATATTCCAATGTAGTATTATCTTTCGATCAATTCAATAAAAAAACAAAAAACCCTCCTAAAAGGAGGGTTTTGTACTCGAGGCGGGACTTGAACCCGCACGCCCCAAAGAGCACAGGATTTTAAGTCCGGCGTGTCTACCAATTCCACCACTCGAGCATTTGATTGGTATAGAGCGAAAGACGGGATTTGAACCCGCGACCCTCACCTTGGCAAGGTGATGCTCTACCCCTGAGCTACTTTCGCATGGGATGGCAAAGGTAAAATAAATTTTAAATTTTGTCGACTTTTTTCAAGAATTTACGCATCCTTTTTTCCGCCCAATCGTCGCTTAATGCTATTGAGTTTCATTAGTGCTTCAACGGGTGTGAGCGTATCAATGTCTAAGTCAGTGATTTCATCACGTAATTCCTCTAACAATGGGTCGTCTAGGTTGATGAAGCTGAGTTGCATTTCGTGCTGATCTTTCTGCAAAGCTTCTTTACGATCTTCTTCTTGATGGCTTTTTTCTAAGAAACCAAGCTTTCGTTCCGCCGTTTTGACGACTTGTGTAGGCATTCCGGCCATTTTAGCCACATGAATCCCAAAACTGTGTGCACTTCCGCCTGGAGCGAGTTTGCGAAGAAATAAGACGCTATCTTTTAACTCTTTCACCGAAACATTGAAGTTTTTAATCCGTTCAAAACGATGTTCCATTTCGTTAAGTTCGTGGTAGTGTGTAGCAAAGAGGGTTTTGGGCTGGGCGGGGTGTTGGTGCAAATACTCGGCGATGGCCCATGCAATAGAGATTCCGTCATAGGTCGAGGTGCCTCGGCCAATTTCGTCCAATAAGACCAAACTATTGGGAGTGATATTATTTAATATTGCAGCCGACTCGTTCATTTCTACCATAAAGGTCGATTCGCCAAGAGAGATATTATCACTCGCTCCAACGCGGGTAAAAATATTGTCTATGATCCCCATTTCAACGGCTGTTGCAGGCACAAAACTTCCCATTTGTGCGAGGATGGTTATCAAAGCTGTTTGACGTAGTAAGGCAGATTTTCCGGACATATTGGGGCCAGTAATCATGATGATTTGTTGCTCCTCACGGTTAAGGAAGACGTCATTTGCAATGAAGGCTTCCCCAGCAGGCAATTGCTGTTCAATGACCGGGTGCCGTCCTTCGGAAATGCGCAATGTGGTACCCTCCATTAATTGTGGGCAGCAATAGTTGTGTTTTTCTGCCAAGAATGCAAAACTTTGTAAGCAATCGATTTGAGCTAAAGCGACCGCATTTTGTTTCAATTCCCCCAAGCCCTTTTGAAGAGAGGTGAGTAGTTGCTGGTAAAAGTTGAGTTCCAATTGCTGGATCTTGTCTTCTGCTCCTAAAATTTTGGTTTCATATTCTTTGAGCTCTTCAGTGATATAGCGCTCTGCATTCACTAACGTTTGTTTGCGGGTCCAGCGATCAGGAGCTTTGTCTTTGTGCGTATTGCGCACTTCTATATAGTAGCCAAAAACATTGTTGAAGGCGATTTTTAAAGACGGTATACCCGTGGCTTCTGTTTCGCGTTCCAACATGGCGTCCAGATGTGCTTTCCCAGAATGGAGGAGCGCTCGTAATTCGTCTAGGTCTGCTGAATAGCCATCGGCAATAAAATTCCCTTTTGAGGTGGCTACGGGCGCATCTTGCTTGAGGGTGGAAGCTATGGTTTCTCGGAGCTGTGTGCAGGGAGGAAGTTGTTGTGCTTGGACGTGAAGTCGTTGCTTTTTACTGGTGCTGAGGACCTCTTTGAGGGCTAAGCTTTCTTCCAATGACTGCTGCAATAAGATCAATTCTCTCGGACTAATTTTCTGTGTGGCGATCTTGGCCATTAAGCGTTCGATGTCTCCAATTTTATTTAAGTGGAGACGCAGTTTTTCGCTTGTATCTTGGTCCTTTAAAAAAGCACTCACTACTGCATGCCGATCTTCAATGGCTTCTCTCGATTTCAAGGGAAAACTTACCCAATGACGTAGTAATCGACCTCCCATAGCGGTTGCTGTGTGATCGATTACATCAATCAAAGCAACTCCTCCAATGGAAGTAGAATAGAGTAACTCAAGATTACGGGCCGTAAAACGGTCAATACCCACATAGTCATCGCTCGCTATTTTTTGAATACCACTGATGTGCTCTAGCTTGGTGTGTTGAGCTTCCGACAGATAGTGCAGGACAGCTCCTGCACAAATAATTCCTTCCGTATCATTTTCAAGACCAAATCCCTTCAGGTTCTTGGTGTTAAAATGCTGGGTCAAACTTTCTTCCGCGAAAGCGAACTGGAACACCCAGTCTTCTTGAAAAAAGGGATTTAGTTCGGTGCCAAAATGGTTTTGAAATTGACTTTTTAAGGGTTTGGGAACCAGTACTTCTGCAGGTTGAAATTTTTGTAACAACTGGTTGATGTGTGCCAAACTTCCTTGACTTAGCAAGAAATCTCCTGTAGAAATATCGAGAAAGGCCACCCCCCAATTTTTCTTTCCTTCTACCAGTGCGGCGAGGTAATTATTTTTCTTTTGCTCTAACACATCATCGTTAAGGGCTACACCTGGGGTAACCAATTCGGTTACGCCACGTTTTACGATGGTTTTGGTCATTTTTGGATCTTCCAGTTGATCACAAATTGCGACCCGACACCCAGCTTTAACCAATTTGGGGAGGTAAGTATTGAGAGAATGATGAGGAAAGCCCGCTAATTCTGTTTCACTGGTACTTCCTGCACCGCGTTTGGTTTGAATAATGCCAAGTATTTTTGCTGCTTTGACTGCGTCTGCTCCAAAAGTTTCGTAAAAATCGCCTACACGAAACAACAACAAGGCATCCGGATACTTGGCCTTGATCTGGTTGTATTGTTTCATTAAGGGGGTTTCTTTCGCTTGTTTGGCCAAAGGATTTTCTTTATTGGTGTACTTGCGAATATAACCCTTATTTTTACAGCATGAAACCCTTACATTAGGATTTGAATAGTATGAAAAACCGAAAATTAAAAAACAGCGAGCTAGGAAGGAAATCGAGCGAAGAGGCCATGCAGGCAACCCGAACTCCGCTAATAATTATTCTTGATAACATACGAAGCTTGAACAATATTGGCTCGGTTTTTCGTACGGCTGATGCTTTTTTAATTGAGAAAATTTACCTCTGCGGCATTACGGCTATTCCACCTCACAAGGACATTCACAAAACGGCCTTAGGTGCAACCGATTCTGTCGCTTGGGAATACCGAGAAGATACGGTTGAGGTTGTACAAGCGCTAATTCATGCGGGTGTTGAGGTATACGCCATTGAGCAGGCCGAAGGCGCAACGTTTTTAAATAATTACACACCAACAAAAGGAGTCAAAACGGCTTTTGTTTTGGGGAACGAAGTAAAAGGGGTGCAACAAACCGTAGTTGAAGCGGCAGGGAAGGTTATAGAAATTCCTCAAGAAGGCGCAAAGCATTCCCTAAATATAGCGGTGACCACAGGGGTTGTTTGCTGGGATTTTTATCAAAAGTTAATGGCGAAAAAAGGCTAGAAGTAAAGGGTAAAATTCCTCAGGTCGCTCTACAAAATCAACTGTTGTTAAATCGAGATTCAAGCAATCTGTTGGTGTTGTTTTTTCCCACTCTTCGTAGGCTTTTTCAAGGGAACTAAGGTAGCTTGCCGCAATTTTTTGCTCAAAGTCTCTTCCTCTTTGTTGTATGTTTGTGAGGGCTCGGCTTACCGATTGCTTTAACAAAAGTACTAGTTCGGGTTTGGGTTGGGTTTTGGTGACGTTAAGGTAATCTGTCCGATACATATCAAAATCGGTAGCTGTTAAGTTTTGCTTCGCAAATAACAAAGACTTATCAAGACTGTAATCTGCGATCACCGGAGAGACTTTTTCATTCAAGAAAAAGGCATTATACTGGGCTATACGGTCAGTTAAAAAGGCAGTTTCTACCCTTAGTGCGAAGGCTTTTGGGTTTTTGTAGAAATCGACTAAATAAGGGTTTTCATAAAAATTCTCCAATAATAGACTTCCACCCAAAGCCTCGTTGAGTCGATGGGCAAAAGCTGTTTTTCCTACGCCAATCATTCCCTCGATAGCAACAAAGCTTCTTTTTTTTGGAAGCTGTAGCGTTCTGCTAAGCCGTGTTATGATCGCAGTATCTTCACAGTTTTCATTTAATTGATCAATTCTAAGGGAGAGAATTGGATGAACATAGTCAGGGGCTATTTCGGCTAGCGGGGTTAAAATGAATTTGCGTAGTTCGACCCTCGGGTGAGGAATGGTCAGCGAAGTTGTATTGATGCTTTGCTTTTCAAAAAACAAAATGTCCAGATCAATGGTCCTTGCCTGATAACCTTCCGAAACAGATCGTTCTCTTCCTAAGAAGGTTTCTATGGACAAGAGTTCAGTCAAAACTTCTTCGGGGGAAAGGATAGAATGTATGCCTAAACATGCATTATAAAAAGGAGTACTCTCGAATCCCCAGGGCGGAGTTTCATATACACTCGAAATGCATTGAATTGAACCAATACGGTATTCTATCATACCGAGGGCGAGTTCTAAAAACTCCCAGCGGTCACCTATATTACTGCCTAAGGAAAGATAGATCATTTGTTTTTTCTTCGGCTCAAAAATACGTAAATCGTGAAGAGCAGGGAAGGGATCCCCGTTTTTTTGAATCACCCTAAAAATGGGGTCGAACTTGGGTAATGCTGAATTATTTACATGAAAATTAAAGGTTTTGTTTCCGTTAGAATGATTTACTTTGTAAAAGGAAAGGAAATCACAACACAGTAGTTTTCAGTATGGTCTGTTGATGAGCTGATTTGGAGTCGTTTAGTATAAGTTATTTGGAGAATTTTCCCTCATTAATGTAACAAAACAACTTCTTTTTCGCCTAATGTGTATAACAAATAGTAAAACATGAATTTTTTAAAGAGTTTTCTGGCGTCAATATTGGGTACAGTAGTAGCCTTTATTTTTATTGGAATTGTATTTTTTATGGCCATTGCAGGGATTGCTTCTACTTTTGGCACAGAAGAGGCTTTACAGGTTGAAGTAGCTGAAAACAGTATCTTACAACTGGATTTAGACCTTCCGGTTATGGATAATGTTGCTTCAACGCAAGAGTTTGAAAAAGCACTAGGCTTGGAAAACGATGTTTTAAAATTTACGAATGTCATTGCAGCAATAGATAAGGCCTCGAAAGATGATAACATTAAGGGGATAGATTTGCAAAGTCAGTCTCCTTCTATGGGATGGTCTCAGGCCCAAAGCATAAGAAAGGCACTTAATGATTTTAAGGCAGAAGGGAAATTCGTGTATGCCTTTGGCGATTATTATTCTCAAAAAGGATATTATTTGGCCTCTGTGTCTGATTCGATTTTTTTGCATCCTCTAGGCGGGATGGAATTCAAGGGATTGGCAGCTGAGGTGCTTTACTATAAAGATTTCCAAGAAGAATATGGTTTTAAAATGGAGGTTGTTCGTCACGGAAAATACAAAAGTGCCGTTGAGCCTTATTTAGAGCGTGAAATGAGTGAGGCCAATCGTAGTCAAATCCAATCGTTGTTAAACTCAGTGTGGGGAACAGTAAGTGAAGAGATTGAAGCTTCTCGTTCTTTGACATCTGAAAACTTAAAGTCAATTGCCGAAGATCTAGCTGCTAACCTTCCAGAAAACTCACAAAAAGTAGGCCTCATTGACGATTTGATTTACGCGAGTGATTACAAGAACAAATTGAAAGCTGCACTTGGCTTGGAAGAAGATGATAGACTGAGAAAAGTAGACTTGAGTCAACTGGCAGGAACTAAGGCCCTTTATAAAAAAGGGGTGCGAGAACGCATTGCAGTAATTTATGCACAAGGACCGATCCTTTACGGGGAGGGTTCAGAAAACATCATTGGACAAGATGTCTTCCTTGAAGCGATTGAGGATGCAGTGAAGAATCGTCGAGTAAAAGCCATTGTTTTGCGTATTGATTCGCCCGGGGGAAGTGCCTTGAGTTCTGATATTATTTGGAACGCACTTTTGAAGGCCAAAGAGAAAAAACCCCTGGTTGTTTCTATGGGGAATGTTGCTGCATCTGGAGGTTACTATTTGGCCGCCGCCGGAGATGAGATTTACGCGAATGATTTGACCATTACTGGATCCATAGGTGTCTTTGCAACACTTCCAAATGCGAAGAAGTTCACGGAGTCTATTGGGATCAATGCTCAGCATGTTTTGACCCACAAAAATGCGCTTGGTTTTAGTTTGTTTGAGTCTCCTTCAACAGAGTTTCGTGCAAGCATTAAAGAAGGGATTGAACATGTATACGACACCTTCAAAGCGCGTGTAGCGGAAGGAAGAAACATGAGCTTAGAAGAAGTGGAAGAGATTGCTCAAGGACGGGTGTGGACAGGGAAGCAAGCCCTTGAAAATGGTCTAGTTGATGGCTTGGGTGGTTTTGAACAGGCCCTTGAGGCTGCAGCTCGCTTGGCTGAATTGGAAGAATACAACTTAATTTCTTACCCCAAGATAGAACCAGAGTTTGACGATTTCTTATCTGTGATGGGACCCTTTGGTAGCATTGAAGAACAGTTGATGGAAAATTACCCCAAAGAAATTCAAGCTTTTTTAACGACCTTAATAAACAAAACAGAGCGACCTAATATTGAAATTCGCTTACCGTATACGGTAGAAATTAAATAGGGTATGACGTCAACCGATAAGGCTCTCGCACAAAAAATATACCTCTATTTGGCGGCATTGTTCATTACCTCTTTGGTGGTATCTAACCTTATCTTCCAAAAGTTTTTTTATTGGTACCCCATGGATGTTTCGGTATTTGGGATTCGCTTGTTTGAACTCTCGGTTGGTATTTTGCCCTATCCTATTACGTTTTTAATCACTGATCTAATTTCTGAAATCTACGGTCAAAAACGTGCAAATCAGGTGGTTGTTGCTGGGATTTTTGCTTCGTTTTTTTCAATAGGCATTCTGTTGTTGGCAGGTATGGTCCCAGCCATGTCTTCATCACCCATAGACAATGCAACCTTTTCGAAAGTGTTTTCACTATCTCCTTTAGCTGTTTTGGCCTCAATGATCGCCTATCTGGTTGCTCAATTCATTGATATTCGAATCTATCATTTTTGGAAGAAATTAACTCAAGGGAAACAGCTGTGGTTACGAAATAATTTTTCCACCTTTGCTTCACAGATAATTGATTCGACCACCGTTATTTTATTACTCTGCATGTTTGGCGTATTGCCCTGGAATTTATTTTGGGGATTGGTTGTGTCAAGCATTTTGTTTAAACTACTCATTGCTGCAATTGATACCCCCTTTTTGTATCTCTTTGTTGGCCTTTTTAGAAAAAGATTTTCACTCGCGGTGGGAGAAGAAATACATATTGAATAATCATGGAAGAAACGACACCCATTCGCATCAATAAATACCTAAGTGAAATTGGTTACTGCTCGCGCAGAGCAGCTGATAAACTTATCGACGCCGGTCGCATCACCGTCAACGGTAACCCGGTTGAAATGGGAATGAAAGTGACTTCTAACGATCAGATTGCTGTAGATGGTGTTGCCGTCGATCAAAAAGGTGATGCTCCAGTCTATATAGCTTTCAATAAGCCTGTGGGAATTGTTTGCACCACCGATACGCGCGTCGAGAAAGACAACATCATTGACTTCATTAACTTTCCTTCGCGAATTTTTCCCATCGGACGTTTAGACAAACCCTCTGAGGGGCTTATATTTTTGACCAATGATGGAGATATCGTCAATAAGATTTTACGCGCCCGCAATCAACACGAAAAAGAATATGTGGTTACGGTGAACAAGCCCATCACCCAAGAATTTATCGACAAAATGGGGGAAGGTGTACCAATTTTAGATACCGTAACTCGTCCTTGTAAAATCAAGCAAACGCATAAAAAGGAATTCAAAATAATTCTTACCCAAGGTTTGAACCGTCAAATTCGACGTATGTGCGAATACCTTGATTACCGTGTGATCACGCTTAAACGTACCCGTATCATGAATGTGGAACTTGATGTAGGCATAGGAAAATGGCGTAACCTTACCAAGCTAGAGTTAGCTGAAATTAACCGTATGGTCGAAGATTCAGCAAAAACACATGAGGCTTAATTACTGGGTGTCGATACTGACAACTAATCCTTCATTTGAACGTACATTGAATACAGTATCGTCTTCAAAGATGAGGTACTGCCCTTTAATCCCTTTTAAAACTCCCGTATAACTTTCGGCCTTAACAAGATTTAAACTCTTTACTTTTTCAGGATAGCGCTCTACGGGAAAAGGAAGTGTTAACACACCTTCATTTTGAATGATATACGGTTTTAACTCTTTGGGTAAAGCATCAATGGCTTTGTTCCGCTCTTCCTCCCAGTCGATTGCCGGAGTTGCCTGCAATTGGAGCATTTTTCGCCAGTTGGTTTTATCCGAAAAATGTTCCTTTAAAGCAACCTCACCCACGCCAGAGAGGTAACGGTTGGGTACTTCTAATAAGGCCAATGCTTGATTAGCCCCTTGGTCAATCCATCGGGTGGGTACCTGAGACTTACGTGTGATGCCAACTTTAATGTGACTGGATAAAGCTAAATAAACAATGTGTGGCTGTAGTTGTACTTTCTTTTCATAGGCCAAATCCCTGTCTTCTATGTCCAAGTGTGCTTTGCTTAGTTCTGGTCGCATGATCCAATCGCCTGCTTGTGGGCTCTCAAAAAAGCACTTCTTGCAAAATCCTTGTCTGAAAGTAACCTCAGTTTTTTTACAGTTTAAGCATTCATATCCTTGATGACTGAGTGATATAGATTTATTTATGCACTGATTCATGTGTAGAAACTGGCCCGAAAGATTCAAGTAATAATTGACCTGTTGATTGATTTCGGTTTGCATTTTTTGAAGAACTCCAGTAAACATATCAAGGAAAGGTTTAAATTTATGCTAAAGATATATATTCTATGCCTTTCCCCTTATTCAATTCCATAGCTTCTTGGTTTTTAAAAAAGCGTATTCATCAAATCGACTTATTTCTAACCTACTCCAATGAAGTCCAGCAAGAAGTCCTACAAGATTTATTGGGCTTTGCGAAGAAAACCAAGGTTGGTTTAGCCCATGATTTCAGTTCAATTCATCGCTATGAAAGCTTTGCTGAACGTGTTCCCATTGTCAGTTATGAGGACATTGCTGCAGATATTGATGCAAGTAGAAATGGTGTACAGAACTTATTTTGGCCAACCCCAATTAAATGGTACGCCAAATCGAGTGGAACCACCAATGCCAAAAGTAAGTTTATTCCCATGAGCCTTCAATCATTAGAAGATTGTCATTACAAAGGGGGGAAAGATATGCTGTCGCTATACATCAACAATAACCCAAATGCGCAGCTGTTTACAGGGAAAGGACTGCGAATGGCTGGAAGTCATGAACGGTACCATAACGAGCATAGCTCATTTGGAGACTTATCGGCCATTATGACCGAAAATTTGCCTTTGTGGGCAGAGATTAACACTACGCCGAGTCTAAAAGTTTCTCTCATGGCCGAATGGGAGGCGAAGTTGGAAGCAATGGTCAAAGAGTGTTCAAAGGAAAATGTAACAAGTTTGGTTGGAGTGCCCTCATGGATTCTAATTCTCTTACATAGGATAATGGAGGAATCTCCAGACAAAACCTTAAATGAAATATGGCCAAAGCTTGAAGTGTATTTTCATGGTGGAGTAAGTTTTCGACCTTACCGTAACCAGTACGAAGCACTTTTTAGAGGTCATAAGCTAAAGTTTTACGAAATATATAATGCTTCAGAGGGCTTTTTTGCAATTCAAGATCTGAATGATTCTGACGAATTATTACTTATGTTGGATTATGGTATTTTCTATGAATTCATCCCTCTTGGCGCAAGTGATGAAGCAATCATTCCTTTAGATCAGGTGCAGTTGGGGACTCAGTATGCCCTTGTCATTACCACAAATGCCGGATTGTGGCGGTATAAAATTGGCGATGTAATTCACTTTACTTCTTTGTCTCCCTACCGCATTCAAATTACAGGAAGAACCAAGCATTACATCAATGCTTTTGGGGAAGAATTGATGGTAGACAATGCAGATAGGGCGATTGAAAATACGGCAAATCAATGTGGTGTTGAAGTGGTTGACTATACTGCAGCACCCATTTTTATGAGAGATGGAACTAAGGGGAGTCATGAGTGGATGATTGAATTTAATCAGCCACCGGCAAACATACAGCAATTCACCTCTATTTTAGATGATGAACTTCGCCAGCTAAATTCGGATTATGAAGCCAAGAGGTACAAAGACTTGACCATGCTTTCTCCAGTAGTGAACATCGCCAGAAAAGGACTCTTTTACGAATGGTTAGAAACAAAAAACAAGCTAGGTGGACAACACAAGGTTCCACGTTTATCCAATGAACGTGATTTTCTTGAAAAATTACTCGAAATGAACGCCTAAGAAACCGCTTTGAGCTTGGAGGTGTTTGCTTTTTTTAGCTGCGTTTCAGCATAGGCTTTCGTTACCTTTAACGCAGTTTCTTCTCCGCCGGGCATGTCATACATGGCCTCATTAAGAATGGCTTCGCAGAGTGAGCGTAATCCGCGTGCACCCAGGTTGTATTCCAAAGCTTTTTCAACGATAAAGTCTAATGCTCCACTCGTGAATTCTAGCGTAATGCCATCCAATTCAAACAACTTGACGTATTGTTTTGTTAGAGCATTCTTAGGTTCGGTTAGGATGGATCGCAAAGTTTCTCTGTCAAGGGGGTGCATATAGGTAAGCACCGGTAAGCGACCAATGATTTCAGGAATTAATCCGAATGATTTGACGTCTTTCGGGTTGATGTATTGTAGTAGATTGTCTTTGTCAACTTCTTCAGATGTGTTGGCCATTTTGTAGCCAATCGATTGTAGATTTAGTCGTTTGTTGATTTCACGTTCAATTCCATCAAAAGCGCCGCCTGCAATAAAAAGAATATTAGAAGTATCCACTTCAATGAATTTTTGATCAGGATGTTTGCGTCCGCCTTTTGGGGGAACATTTACAGTGGTACCTTCCAATAGTTTTAATAAAGCTTGTTGTACCCCCTCTCCAGAAACATCTCGGGTGATGGATGGATTGTCGCTTTTACGCGCAATTTTATCGATTTCATCAATAAAAACAATTCCTTTCTGAGCATTCTCAACATCATAGTCGGCTGCTTGGAGTAGACGTGTTAAAATACTTTCAACATCTTCACCTACATAACCCGCTTCAGTTAAAATGGTAGCGTCTACAATGGCAAGTGGAAGTTGTAGCATTTTGGCAATGGTTTGCGCCAATAGGGTTTTTCCAGTTCCCGTTTGCCCAACCAACAAAATATTACTTTTTTGAATTTCAATTTCCTCGTCAACTTGAGGATTTAAAATACGCTTGTAGTGATTGTAAACTGCAACAGACAACACTTTTTTTGCATCGGTTTGGCCAATGACAAATTGGTCTAAAAAAGCCTTGATCTGCTTGGGTGGTTTTAATTCAAAACTAGCTGTATCAGCAGCTGTTTCAGACCCCTCCTCTTCGACAATTCCATGTGCTTGAGCAATGCACCGATCACAGATGTGGGCATCTAGTCCGGCGATCAACAAATCGGTTTGTGGTTTCGCTCGACCACAAAAGGAACAGCTTAATTCTTCTTCGCTCATGGTGTTAGGGGATTATTTTGTCAATACTTCATCGACCATTCCATAGGCTTTGGCCTCTTCTGCTTTCATCCAATAATCTCGGTCACTGTTCATGGTGATTTTCTCCATGCTTTGCCCTGAGTGTTTTGAAATGATTTGGTACAACTCGTCTTTGAGTTTAATGATTTCACGTGCAGTAATTTCAATGTCTGACGCTTGTCCTTGGGCTCCTCCCAGAGGTTGATGAATCATTACTCGAGAGTGGGGAAGCGCTGTGCGTTTCCCTTCTTGACCTGCACACAATAAAACAGCTCCCATTGAGGCCGCCATACCGGTACAGATTGTTGCCACATCAGGAGTGATGTATTGCATGGTGTCGTAGATTCCAAGACCAGCATACACACTTCCACCAGGGGAATTGATGTACATCTGAATGTCTCTTTTTGCATCAACAGACTGTAAAAATAAGAGTTGTGCTTGAATGATGTTGGCTACTTGGTCATCAATTCCTGTACCCAAAAACATGACGCGATCCATCATTAGACGGGAAAAAACATCCATTTGTGCAACATTCATTTGACGTTCCTCAATAATGTAGGGGGTCATGCTACTGGTGATCTTGTCGTAGTACATGGCGCTAACGCCGTGGTGCTTGGTTGCGTATTTTTTAAACTCTTTCCCGTAATTCATTTCAACTTTTTTAATTTAAACTAAATGTACACAAAATTATTGTGCTGAACCATAGGCCTCTTTTACAAAGGCTTCATAGTTTACTTTCTTTAGTTTAAGGTTGGCGTTTTCTTTGTAGAAGTCCAATAATTTTTGACTCATCAATTGATCAGATAAACGTTTGGTTTCTTCTTGATTGCTAAAAATACGTGCTGCAATATCATCCAATTCTTTGTCTTCTGGACTTAGCTGACCATACTGCGCCATTTGTTGCTTGATCATTTCTTTGGCAAAACGCTGTAATTCATCAAATTTCACCTGTAAATCATGATTCTTGATTAGGTTTCCTTCGATTAATTGATAACGAATGCCTTTTTCAGATTTGTCATATTCTTCAATAGCTTCTTCTTCCGTTAGAGGTTGTTCGCCGCTATTTTGTAACCAACGAATTAAAAATTCTTTGGGTAAATCAAACTTCGTAGCCTCGATTAAACCTTCTGTTACATCATTGAGTAACTTTTGATCGGTTTGTTGAACGAATTGCTTTTCGATACCTTCTTTGATTTTGTTTTTTAAGTCAGTAACGCTTTTAACTGTTCCAGGCTCATAGAGTTTGTCAAACAATTCTTGATCCAATTCAGCTAAAATACGCTTGTTTGCTTCTGTTACTGTGATGGTAACTTCTGCAGGAATGTCAGCTAAGGCATCAGCAGTTACGCCAAGTGCACGTGCAGTAATGTGATCTTCTGTGAAGAGTCCTTTGGTTTTGAATGTGATCGCTTCATTCAACTGAGCTCCTTTTAAAGCATCTGTATTTTTCTTTCCTTTGAATTGGTCGAATTCAATGGTAGGAGTAGTGTCAATGGCAGCTTCTTCGTTGGTGACATGCAACGTAAGTTCAAAGCCTTTTTCGATGGTAGGTTGAGCCTCTAACTTCCCGTATTGCTTTTGCATGTAGGTAAGTTGCTCATCAATCATTTTTTTATCCGCTTCAATTTGAAATTGAGTGATGGCTTTCTTTGCTTTGATTTCAACCTCAAAACTAGGGGCAAAACCTAATTCAAATTCAAATGAAAGTTCATTGGCTTTCCAGTCAATTTCATCTTGCATTACTGGTAAAGGGTTACCGAGTAATTCGAGTTTTTCTTCCTGAATATAATTATTGAGGCTTTCTTGCAATAGTTTGTTGACCTCTTCTGCGGTAACAGCAGTTTCATACTGTTTCTTGATCATTCCCATAGGGACATGTCCTTTTCTAAAGCCAGGTATGTTGGCGTTTTTTTTGTAATCCTTTAAGATGGTATCTACTTTTTCAGTAAAATCAACTTGTTCGATTGAAATTGCAACTTTTGCATTTAATGCATCGACGTCTGTTCTAGTAATTTGCATGAATTTTTTCTCAATAAATTAGGGCGCAAAAATAAGGTTTTAAAATGGTTCTACAAACCTGTGCTAGAGGAGATTTCTTTAAATTGATGGATCTCTAGAAAATATGGGAGTTTCTTACGAAATAAAATAGTACATTTGCGGCTTAATTAATAACCCGAGCGTCGGGCACGCTCAAAATTAATATGATATGCCAGTAAAAATTAGATTACAAAGACACGGAAAAAAAGGAAAACCATTTTATTGGGTAGTTGCTGCCGATGCACGTGCAAAACGTGATGGACGTTACCTAGAGAAAATTGGTACCTACAATCCGAACACTAACCCAGCTACGGTTGACATCAATGTTGAAACTGCTGTGAAATGGTTAGAAAATGGTGCTCAACCAACGGATACTGCTAGAACATTATTGTCTTACAGAGGAGCATTGTTGATGCATCACTTGAATGGTGGAGTACGAAAAGGTGCACACACTCAAGAAGAAGCAGATGCGAAATTCGAAGCATGGTTAGAAAATAAAGAAAGTGAAATTCAAGCGAAAGTTGATGGTCTTTCTAAGACTGAAGCTGCTGCTCGTAAGAGTGCCTTAGATGCTGAAAAAGCAGTGAACGAAAAGCGTATTGCTGATGCGAAAGCGATAGAAGATGAAGCTGCTGCCGCAGAGGCTGCTGCTCAGGCCGAAGCTGCTGCTCAGGCCGAAGCTGCTGCTGAAGAAGCTGCTGCGACGGAAGAGGCTCCTGCTGAAGAGGCAACTGAAGCTCCTGCTGCTAATGAGGCTGCTGCTGAAGAAGACCAACCTGCTGCTGAATAAATTTAGATGAAAAGAGAGGACTGCTTCTATCTTGGAACATTCGTCTCGAAATTCAGTTTTAAAGGAGAGCTTTTAGCTAAGCTAGATACCGATTCTCCTGAAGACTTTATAACATTGGAATCAATCTTTGTAGAAGACAAACAAAGGTTGGTTCCTTTTTTTATTGAAAACGCCTTACTTCAAAAATCAAAATTACTTCGTCTCAAACTTGAAGATGTCGATTCTGAAGCTGAAGCCGATCGACTCATAAAAAAAGACTTGTATCTCCCACTTGCGTTACTTCCAAAATTGGAAGGCAACAAATTTTATTATCACGAGATAATCGGATTTTCGATAGGGGAAGAAGCTAAGCCTAGTATTGGAACAATCAAAGGTGTGATTGACCAAACTGCCCAAGCATTGTTTGAGGTAAAAGGCGATTTCGATGTGCTCATTCCAATACACGACGACTTTTTGGTTCGCGTAGACCGAGAAAAGCAGCACATTACGGTAAAACTACCGGAAGATTACTTGGATTTATATCGATAATGAATTCCTCTTTTTTCCATTTTCAACAATTTTCCATTCGTCAAAAAGACAGTGCTATGAAAATTGGAACAGACGGAGTTTTGCTAGGAGCATGGGCAGAACCTTTGGTAAATGATACCGCTTTTTTGGACATTGGTACAGGCACAGGCCTAATTGCCTTGATGTTGGCTCAACGATTTTCCAAGGCAAAAGTTGATGCTGTAGAGGTTAATGATGCTGCAGCCTCAGAAGCAAAGTTCAATTTCAGCAATAGCCCTTGGTCCAATCGATTAACCGTCTTTCATGGATTAATCCAAGATTTCGCTTTCAGTTCAAGAAAAAGCTATGATCATATTGTTTGCAATCCGCCCTTTTACCAAGGTAGTTACCCAATAAATGACACTGCTAGAGATAAGGCACGTAACAATGCTTCTCTCCCTTTTTCAGTATTGTTTGAGTCAATTGACACCCTCTTAACAGAAAAAGGCAGCTGTTCGCTAATTGTTCCATTAATCGCGCTTAAAGATGTGCTGATTGAAGCAGAAAAAAATCGACTGTTTTTGCAGCATTCAACCAAAGTAAAAGGAAATGAGACCTCATCTTTCAAACGAATATTACTTTCTTTTTCTCGTGAGCAGCAAGTGCCTATAGAAGACGAACTCTGTCTAGAAATCAGTCGAAACAATCGTACACCTGCGCATCAAGAATTGGTTAAAGCATTTTATTTGTCGAAGCCCTAAAAATCAAATACAAAACCAAATGATGGTAGAGGTGTTTGTGTCCTGTCTGTATCAATTACAATCAACTCCCTCGGCTGAACTTCCATGCCATCTTCGGTACGCGCTAAGCCATATTCTTGAGGACGAGGAACGGCTTGAGCCAAGAAGTTTTGAATTTCTAAGTAGAAATTGAAGGATAAACGCTTAAAATTCCACTTTTTGTCAATTCGAATGTCCCCTTGGGTGAAAGCCTCCAGACTTACATCTCCCAATCGATTGTAGTCCAACACAATTCTGGGATAGGCTGCCAAGCTAGCAGCAACATTTGTTGGGACATAGGGTGTTTTTCCTGCATAGCGATAGCGCATTGAAATCTCCCAATTGCGTTTTAATTTATATCCTCCAGTAAAAGAAAGTAGATTTCTACTGTCCCAAACCGTAGGCAGCAAAGGGCCATTTGCCTGACTAAATTCACTGAAAAAATAAGTGTAAGCAAGAACACCATAGAAGTTCTTGGTTAGTTTTTGTTGAAACAGAACTTCCATTCCATAGCTTTGCCCTTCTCCTGAATCAACAATTGGTTCATTCCCAAGCACTTCAAATCCACCTCCTTTATTGGCCAAGGAAACTTGGTCTAGAACTGAAACGGGATATTGACTATAATCTTTTAGGAATCCTTCTATAGTAATACGTGATGTAGGGGACCAATTGTACTCAATACCAGCAACATAGTGATCACTTTGTGTGTAGCGATTATTTTGGTTAATGAAGTTCCCTGCTATATCTTGGAATCCAAGCATGGTGTAGGTTGGCATTTTAAAATAGCGGCCTAACGAAGCATTTACCTTCCACCGTTCATCCTCGGTTAGTCGATAACTTGCTGCAATTCTCGGCGATAAATTATCGATTAAGCTCGACCCTGTAGTGAACGTGTCTGCGTCTAACCGAAGCCCTAAAGAAAGGGACAGGCGTTCGTTTAAGTATGATCGACTTGCCTTTCCGAAAAATCCATATTTTGTGAAATTGATGGATGTAGCATAATTGAAGTTCTCCAAGAGTGATAGTGTAGCGTTGGAGTAGTTCGATAATTGTAGGTTAAAACCATAACTAAATTTCCAATCTCCAGCAAATTGAGTGATTTGCGATCGTAATTTAGTTTCTTGTTCGACAGCATCATTTTCAAAGAGTAATCCACTCTTATTCTCATTGTTGGCAAAGCGACTAAACAGGTTTTGCAATCGATTGGTGCTAAGGCTTGTGCGCATTCGTCCGTTGCCATTTTTGAATTTTCGTATCCAAGAAAGGCCAAGTGTGGTGGTTCTTTGTTGAATAATGGGTACTTGTTCAATGGTGGCTTGTTGTTCCGCATCGAATTCGTCGGGTGCTACCACCGAGAAATCATCGATGGATCCGAGACCAACAAAGCTTATGCTGTTGTATGTGTCAAAAGTGTGGGTCAGTTTCCACTGATAATCCCAGTAATCAGGTCGAATGGGCAATCCAACAAGCTCAAAAATAAACTGCAAGTAACTTCTTCGTGCCGAGAGCATGAGGGTAGTATTGGAACGTTCCTTGCCGCCCTTGAATAAAGGAGTGTTGATTGTTATTCCTGCTTCACTAGCTCCCACGCGTACTTTGGCAGCAAAGTCTTTTGCATTACCATCGCGTTGCTCAAAGGCCAATACCCCAGAAAGAGGGTTGTCGTATTCTGCACCAAAGGCAGAAGAAGATAAAGTTACATTTCGAATAAAATCTACATTAAGCATCCCAACAGGCCCACCTGCACTTCCTTGTGTGGTAAAATGGTTGATGTTGGGGATTTCGATACCGTCTAAATAATAAACACTTTCGTTAGGAGCTCCTCCGCGAATGATAAAATCGTTGCGAAATCCACCGATTGATGGAGAGATTCCAGGAAGACTTTGCGCCACTTTGGCAATATCATTATTACCGCCTGGATACGTTTCTATTTCAACAGCTGATAGTGACTGGGTTGAGAGAGGTGTTTCTTTTGTTGTTCTAAATGAGCTTTTTACTACAACTACTTCGTCTAGAACCTGATTGTCCTCTTCTAGTTTAAATAAAAGATCAGCCGTCCCAACCGATTTGACAATTACATTAAATTTTGTTTCTGCAGTGTACCCTAAAAAATTAGCAGTAATGCTATAGGTCTGCGGTGGCACATCTTGAATGCTAAAGTAACCCTTGGCATCGGTAACTACGCCTATGGTTGTACCCTCAATAAGTACAGTGGTTCCCTCAAGAGGTAGCAGTGTTTTGTTATCGATTACTTGCCCCGTTAGTGTTCCGTTGTTTTGGGCGCTTATTGTTGTTATAACTAAAATTATAGAGGCAGTTAGGTAGCTTTTTAGCATCGTATTTTTTTTTACAAAAATAGGGGAGCAAAGGGAGGGAAACAAAGTTTTGTTTAACTTTTTTCGGTTAAAAGTTAAACAATTAGTTTTTTCGTCGACGTCTTTTCTTTTTTGTGTTGTTAAGGCGTTCGAGTTCTTTTAATTTTTTTTCTTCTTGTTCGAGTTCATACACCTGTCGTAAACCATCGATATCTTCAGTGCTTATGGTTTCTTGATCTGGCGCTTGCAGCGCAACATCTTCAACGGTAAAGACGTCTTTGTTGGTTTGATTTCTCATGATTTCTCGTGCGGCATTCAGATTGTAATATACCCCTGGATCAATCATTTTATTGGCGACATAATTTTCTTTTTTCTTTTTATCCCAGCGAATAAAAATAAAACCTCCCTGTGTCTTTTCATTGTATTTGACACGGTATACACGCGCATGGTTGGGGAGTGTTTGGTATACCTCAATGGTTTCAATGACGTATCCAGCAAGATCGAGTAAATCTTGCACAAAGAATAGTTGCCCTTCCTTGCTGTTGTCATTTAGGGGCAGAACGTATTCCTCTTCAATGTAGTTGTCTTCAGCTGCATAAAATTGGTCGTCGTTTTGTGCAGTAAGTATTCCAAAACTTAGGATAAAAGCGAAGAAAGATGTTTTATTAGTCACTCGTTTTTTTTGTTTTAAAATACAAAAAAATGAAGAACAGAGAGGGGGCGTAAAATAATGTTTCAAAAAAGCGCAACGGAATATAGTCAAATAAATACCGATTTAGTCCTATGATACTTGCTCCAATGCTTATGAAAAAAAGGCCAAGACAAAAATAAAGTGATGGATTGGATTTCCTGTTGAAATAGACAACAAACCCAAAAGCACATGTAAAAGATAGGGAGAGTGCGTAGATTAGAGTGGGGATGAAAACTTCTCCAAAATAGGGTTGAATAAAGTACATTAAGAGTATAAAATACACGCCATAAATCAAAAATGGAATACGCATTTTGGTTTTGTTTACTGCCTCGCGCATGCTGATATTCAATTCTCTGTACAGCGAAAAACTGAACAAAATACTAGCTCCCCAATAGGCCGTTAAGCCAGAGACGAAGTAGTTGGTATTTTCGCTTAGGATCATGATGTCTCCCAATAAACAAAACGAAAAAGCGAAATAAATCGTTTGATCTTTACCGTTTAAAAAATGATACAGGGCTACTAAAGTGAGGGGGAGAATTGGAGTTAATATAAGTTCTAAAATGGGCCATTGCAATGCCTTAGTAATCCCAAGACCACAAGCGGATAACCAGAAGATAATCAATAGAATCTTGTGCAAAATACTTTTCGTCATTAGGGAGGTGTTTTTGAGGCTTACTTGATAAACATGTTTAAATATACAATAATTATTTTATCGAGATTTACCCAATGACAAGCTAATCAAGAACTGTGCGGGAACATAGGTAATCATTATCCAATGCGTAAAAAAGGCTTCAGAAAAGTAAAAAGCATCAAAGGCAATCATACTGTCTGATAGTACAAACAATAAGCAACCAGTGGCTAAATAAATGGCTGTTTTTGTTTTTGCCTCTACCCACAAGAGAACACCTAAGAACCCAGTCATTGATAAAGTAATTGCATACAGGCATACAGGAACTAAGAGTGTATTTAATTTTGGAAACAGAAGAAAAAGTGTGCTCCCCAAATATGTTGCAACCAATAGCAAAGGTGTAAGCGCGCTACTTTTTGAAAATTGCTGTAAAAGTGTACCGTTTAATTTCGACAAGATCAAGGAGCAGTAGAGCAGTTGAGTTACCCAGAATGCGGCGATTCCGCCAATGAAAAAACCAGTCCCTTCAGGAATTAATAACGCATCTCCTATCCATGAGAAAAGCAAGGCGATTATGTATTTTTTTGCGGGTTTACCATCTGAAAAAACCAATGCAATTAAGGCGGGGATAATGAGGAGTTTACTTCCTGCAGCGATACTATCTAGACCGTTTATTTTTGCCCAAATGTTTAGACTACTAACTAGAATAAAAAGGCCAAAAAGTAGCTGTTTGTTTCGCATAACTAGACCAATTTATACTTTTTTAACGACATAAGTAACTACTCCCCAAATGATTAGTTCATTGTCCTCTGTTACCCTGATGGGTGGATACTTTGGGTTTTCTGCCATAAGGTATACGCATTCAGCTTCTACTTTGAGACGCTTTACGGTAAATTCTCCGTCGATAAAGCACACCGCAATGGCATTGTCCAGGGGTTCTTTACTTCGATCAATGACCAGTAAATCCCCATCGTCTAGTCCTGCACCTTGCATGGACTGACCTGCAACCCGTGCATAAAAAGTGGCTTCTTCGTTTTTTACAACCTCTTGGTCAATGCTAATACGGAGTTCCTTGAAGTCATCGGCAGGAGAGGGGAAGCCAGCCGATACGCCAGTATTGGCCATTGGAATATGGTGTGTTTGTTCTTCAGCAGGTTTGAAAAAAATTAAGTGTTTAGTCGTCTTATTCATTGCTGTTTTTTGGGTTAATGCGAATGACTTCACTCAGTTCTGTTGTGTAACGTGCAGAAAGATGTTCTTGCCGCATTTTCCATGTTCTGTTTAAATCTTGATTGGCCAATTTAATACGGTGAGGACCAAAGCGCAAGTGAAGTTTGTCAATCGCTTGCATTAAGGTGTCGTGCTTGTTTTGATTCTTGTGAAAGAGGTTCAATTGCTTTTCGTTTGAGGGGCTAAGCCCCATTAAAATCACCCCAGCTTTTTTATAATCGACACCATCTTTATAGATGTTTTTCAAACCAAAAGTGGCATACTTTGCTAGGGTAATACTCGAGTCCGTTGCATAAGGAAGGGTCACTACGCAACTATTGCGGTATTGTTCACTGCCTTTTTTGTGAGGATTACTCCGTACAAAGACCAGTAAGGCAGTGCAGCTACTTTTTTGTTGGCGTAATTTTTCAGCGCAACTAACCGCATAGGTGGCAATGCGTTCTTCTACTTCCCAAAATGTGTGAAGAGAGGACTGGAAACTTCGTGTTGTAGCAATCGATTTTTTAGCAGGCTGCGTTTCGTCTAATTGGATGCAAGGAATCCCTAGAAGATCTTTTTTTAATCGTAGTTCTAGGACGCTCATGTGTTTTCGAATCCATGAGTCAGGAAGGTTTGTAAAAGCATAGGCAGTTTTCACTCCCTGTTGCTCTAATCGTTTTGCGTGGCGTCGCCCAATGCCCCAAATGTCTTTTGTTTTCGTCCATTTGAGTGCTTTGATGCGTTGTTCTTCGGTGTTCATTAGGTAAACACCGCCTGTTTTATCTGCGTATTTTTTTGCAATCTTGTTGGCGATTTTAGCCAAGGCTTTGCTGGGTGCAATGCCGACTGAAACAGGAATTCCAGTCCATTTTTGCACTTGTTTTTTCATGGCCAACCCCTCTGCATTGAGGTCAAAATGATCAAAACCATCGAATAGTAAAAAGGCCTCGTCGATACTGTATATCTCAATATTGGGCGTGTAGCTTTCCAGAATTTTCATGACGCGACTACTCATGTCGCCATAGAGCGGATAATTGGAAGAAAAAACAGTGATGTTTTCTCGTGCAAAAGTCTCTTTGTATTGAAATGCTGGTGCTCCCATGGGAATGCCCAATGCCTTTGCTTCATTGCTTCGTGCGATTACGCAACCATCGTTATTGGATAAAATAACCACAGCTTTGTTTTCTAGTTGGGGTTGGAATACCCGCTCACAAGAAGCATAAAAATTGTTACAATCGACCAATGCGTACATGTTTCAAAAGTACATATTTATGCCATCAAGTTGATGGTGTTTTTTAGGGCAATATGAACAAAAAGAAGCGTCGCTTTTTTTTCATTCAGTGGATTTGTTTCAAAAAACACGTTTTCATGTGATAATGAGAAACAAAAAGTAGAATAGCCTCCCATTTCCTTGAATTAAATATTGTAATTTTGTTTAATAGATTTGACTACATCGAATATAAATGGATAAATATTCTTTTTTAAACGCTGCGCACACCGGTTATTTTGCGCAATTATACGACCAGTATTTACAACAGCCGGATAGTGTTGAGCCAAGTTGGCGTGCCTTTTTTCAAGGCTTTGACTTTGGAATGGAAAACAGCTCTGATGCTGAGTTCGATGGTGTTGCAACTGAAATACCAGAGCACTTACAACGTGAATTCAAAGTAGTTCAGCTCATCGATGCATATCGTACACGCGGACACTTGTTTACCAAGACGAACCCAGTACGCGATCGCCGTACTTATACCCCCAATTTAGATATTGAGAATTACGGGCTGAGTAAGGCAGATTTGAATGAGGTCTTTAGTGCAGGTGAAACCATGGGGATTGGTCCAAGTACATTGGCTAAAATCATAGAACACCTCGAACAGATTTATTGTGATTCTATAGGGGTAGAGTACATGTATATTCGCGATCCTGAGAAAGTAAACTGGATTCAGCAACGTCTGAATGTCAACAATAACCATCCTTCTTTTTCGGTAGAACAGAAGAAACATATTCTTAAAAAACTCAATCAAGCAGTTTCGTTTGAGAACTTTCTTCACACCAAATATGTAGGACAAAAACGCTTTTCATTAGAAGGTGGAGAGTCCTTAATTCCTGCACTTGATGCAGTGGTGGAAGCTGCAGCTGAACAAGGTGTAGAAGAGTTCGTTATGGGAATGGCTCACCGAGGTCGCCTCAACACCTTGACCAATATCTTTGGGAAATCGAGCCGTGATATTTTTTCTGAATTTGACGGAAAAGATTACGAAGAAGTGGTTTTTGACGGGGATGTGAAATATCACCTTGGCTGGACCTCTAAGCGCAGTACAGATACAGGTAAAAAAATCAATATGAATATTGCACCCAACCCCTCTCACTTAGAGACTGTTGGTGCTGTTGTTCAGGGGATTACTCGAGCAAAACTCGAGAAAAAGTATAATTTTGACACCAATAAAGTGCTTCCTATTATTGTCCATGGTGATGCAGCCATCGCTGGGCAAGGATTGCCCTACGAAATCGTACAGATGGCACGTTTGAAGGGTTATGGAACCGGAGGTACAGTTCATATTGTGGTCAATAATCAAATTGGATTTACCACTAATTATTTAGATGCTCGTTCATCTACTTATTGTACTGACGTTGCAAAAGTGACCCTTTCGCCGGTCTTGCACGTCAATGCTGACGATGCAGAAGCAGTAGTTCACGCTACTTTATTTGCGCTTGATTTCCGCATGAAGTTTGGGCGTGATGTTTTCATTGACCTGCTAGGATACAGAAAATACGGACACAACGAAGGGGATGAGCCACGCTTTACCCAACCCAAACTTTATAAAGCAATTGCTAAGCATAAAAATCCGCGTGATATCTATGCAGATGAATTAATTGCTAAAGGAATTATTACTCAGGCTGATATTAAGCAGTTAGAGAAGGAATACAAAGATTCGTTGGAACTCGATTTACAAGATTCACGTAAAATAGAGAAAACCGAAATCACTCCTTTTATGCAAGACGAATGGAAAGGCTTTAGCCGAGTAGATGAGTCGGAGATGATGAAAGATGTGCCGACAGCTGTTTCGGCTGAGGTTTTAACGCAAGTTGCCCAAGCGATAACAGAATTACCAGAGGACAAAAAATTCCTGCGAAAGATTCAAAAACTCATCGGCGACCGAAAGAAAATGTTTTTTCAAAACGACGCCATGGACTGGGCTATGGGAGAACTTTTAGCTTATGGAAGTTTATTGGCAGAAGGGCATGATGTTCGAATTTCTGGTCAAGATGTAGAACGTGGAACCTTTTCTCACAGGCACGCTATTGTAAAAGCAGAAGAATCTGAAGAAGAAATTATCTTGCTCAATTCTGTACAGAAAGATCAAGGTAAATTACGCATCTACAATTCTCTGCTTTCTGAATATGCCGTGGTTGGTTTTGATTACGGTTATGCCATGGCTAGTCCTAATGGACTTACCATCTGGGAAGCGCAGTTTGGAGATTTCTCCAATGGGGCGCAAATTATGATTGACCAATACATTTCTGCGGCAGAAGACAAGTGGAAGCTGCAAAATGGATTAGTCCTTTTATTGCCTCATGGTTATGAAGGACAGGGTGCAGAACATTCTTCAGCACGAATGGAGCGCTATTTACAACTATGTGCAAAAGACAATATGTTTATTGCAAATTGTACTACTCCAGCAAACTTATTTCACCTTTTACGCCGCCAAGTAAAATCGAATTACCGCAAACCTTTGGTGGTTTTTACTCCTAAAAGCTTACTCCGTCATCCTGCGGTTGTCTCCCCTTTAAAAGCGTTCAGTAATGGTCGATTCGAAACCGTCATTGGCGATGATAAAGTAAGTCCAAAACAAGCAAAAAAATTGGTCTTTTGTACCGGTAAGTTTTATTACGACTTGTTGAAAGAAAGAGATGAAAGAGGTCTAGAGGACGTCGCCTTGGTTCGTGTAGAACAATTGTTCCCGCTTCCTGTAGACGAAATTAAAGCCCAATTAGCGGCCTATAAAAATGTGGAAGACATTGTTTGGGCGCAAGAAGAACCACGCAATATGGGGACTTGGTCTCATTTATTATTGCACATGCCGGAGGCAGCGACTTTCCGTCCCGCTACGCGACGTTTTTACGGTACGCCAGCAGCCGGGAGTGCCACCCGTTTTGCCAAACGCCACAAAGAAGTCATTGATTATGTCTTTGACGCGACAAAAGATAATTTTATACGTACTAAAAAATAGAGCTAAATTCCCTTCCGATGATATTAGAAATGAAAGTTCCTTCTCCAGGAGAATCGATAACAGAAGTAGAAATCGCCCAATGGCTAGTTGCCGATGGCGACTATGTAGAAAAAGATCAGGCAATTGCTGAGGTTGACTCAGATAAAGCTACCCTTGAACTTCCTGCAGAAGTTAGTGGTACAATTAGCTTAAAAGCAGAAGAAGGCGATGCGGTTGAGGTTGGACAAGTGGTATGTCTTATTGACACTGAAGGTCAACCGGCAGAAGGAGCTACGCCTGCAGTTGAAGCATCAACTCCGGTAGTAGAAGCGCCAAAGACTGAAGAAAAGCCTGCTGCAACGACTACCTATGCAAGTGGAACTGCCTCTCCGGCAGCCAAGAAAATTTTACAAGAAAAAGGCATAGAAGCCAACAGTATTCAAGGCACTGGTCGCGATGGTCGTGTCACAAAGCAAGATGCTGTAGACGCTGTACCCTCAATGGGAACAGCTCCTGCACATGGTTCTAGAGAAACGGGACGTAAAAAAATGTCTTTGTTGCGCAGAAAGGTAGCTGAACGTTTGGTAAGTGCAAAAAATGAAACGGCTATGTTGACAACCTTCAACGAAGCCAACATGAGTCCAATTTTTGCTTTACGCAATGAGTACAAAGAAGCTTTTAAAGAAAAGCACGGTGTAGGACTAGGTTTCATGAGTTTCTTTACCAAAGCTGTGGTGCGTGCATTACAAGAATTCCCTGATGTAAATTCAATGATTGATGGGGATCACCAAATTAAATTTGATTACTGCGATATTAGTGTGGCTGTTTCTGGACCAAAAGGTCTTATGGTGCCTGTTGTTCGTAACGCCGAAGGCTTGTCCTTCCGTGGAGTAGAAGCTGAAATAAAGCGACTAGCCATTCGTGCACGAGACGGACATATCACGGTTGACGAAATGACGGGCGGAACGTTTACTATTTCCAATGGAGGTGTGTTTGGTTCCATGTTGTCTACACCAATCATCAATCCTCCTCAATCCGGTATTTTAGGAATGCACAATATTATTGAGCGTCCTATCGCTGTTGACGGGAAAGTAGAAATTCATCCGATGATGTTTTTAGCCTTATCTTATGATCACCGAATTGTAGACGGGCGTGAGTCTGTTGGCTTTTTAGTAGCGGTCAAAGAAGCATTAGAAAACCCAATCGAATTATTGATGGGCAATGATCCTAAAAAAGCATTGGAACTTTAAAACCAACTGCTTTCTTTTAATACAAGGCAAGATTGATCATAATCAATTCTTGCCTTTTTTTTGTGCAGAAAATCAGCGCCAATAATCCCTTCAATTTTGTCATCTCCTTGCTCGATTAGGGCTGCATTGATGGTTTTCATGTCAATAAGCATAAATGCTATACTGGCCAAGGATTTGTTTGCGATACCCAAGTTGCTTTTTTGACTTCCCATCGCATTGAGCTTTTCATTTCCGGCACTGGTCAAAGGCAGTTCTTCGCCCTCCTGCAGCACAGAGAATTTATCGGTAAGCGTATTGTCTAGACAACTATTTGAGGCCCCCGTGTCGATTAAGAAATTTCCCTCAACTCCATTGAGATACAACTGGCAAATAAGATGTTTGCTATTGGTGAATCTCAAGGGAATGACATGGGTGTTGGTATCGCTTTTAAATGGATTTTTCATCTAGACTAAAGATAAGAAAATAGCCGATGATCAAATGTCAAATCCGTATTTTTGCCTTATGAAGATGATAGATACCCATACCCATTTATATGTAGAGGAATTTGATACGGATAGAGCAGAGGTGATTGAACGCGCCTTAGAAGAGGGAATAGATAAGTTTTACTTACCAGCGATTGATAGTGCATACACCGAGCGAATGCGGTCGCTTGAACAAACATACCCAGACAACATTCGTCTAATGATGGGCTTGCATCCCACCCATGTAAAAGAGAATGTAGCAGATGAATTGATGCATGTAAAAGAGATGTTGGATCAGCATACCTTTTGTGCTGTGGGTGAAATTGGAATAGATCTTTATTGGGATAAATCCTTTTTAGAAGACCAGCAAAAAGCTTTTGATCAGCAAATCAAATGGGCCAAGGAGAAAAAATTGCCAATAGTGATTCATTGTCGCGATGCTTTTGATGAGGTTTTTGAGGTGTTGGAAGCAAATAAGGGGGAAGATTTATTTGGGATATTTCATTGTTTTACAGGCACACTCGAACAAGCAAAACGTGCGATAGAATATAATTTAAAACTTGGTATTGGGGGTGTGGTTACCTTCAAGAATGGAAAAATTGATCAATTTTTGGCGCAATTGCCACTCACATCAATTGTTCTAGAAACGGATGCCCCCTATTTGGCCCCTGCTCCCCATAGAGGAAAAAGAAATGAAAGTGCCTATTTATCTCTTGTAGCAAACAAATTAAGTACTATTTATTCGCTTCCAGTTGAAGAAATTGTGCGCCAGACAACCCAAAATGCATTAGCTGTATTTGAAACAGGGATTTAATCTGTTTTTTTATCCAAAATAATTTCAAGGGGACGTATTTTTTTTGTTATTTCGGGACAAATTAGAGAGGTGGCCGAGCGGTCGAAGGCGCATGCCTGGAAAGCATGTATACGTGCAAACGTATCGAGGGTTCGAATCCCTTCCTCTCTGCAATTTCAAATAAAGCTCTTGAATTTCAAGGGCTTTTTTTTAGAAGCATTTTTACTCTAAATTGTAGTAAATTTGATTGAATAAAAACAGCACGTTGAGATTTGAATGATTCAAAGGTTATATTCGTCATGGGCGTTTCTGGTGTGGGTAAAAGCACCATAGGTAGTCAATTAGCAAATGCACTAGGAGTTCCATTTTTTGATGGTGATGATTACCACCCCAAGGCAAATATTGAAAAAATGGGAAAGGGACAGCCATTAACTGATGACGACAGGTTCGGTTGGTTACAGCAACTTAATCATTTAGCATCTGATCAAATAAAGATACAGGGATGTGTCATTGCTTGTTCTGCACTGAAGGAGAGTTACCGACAAATGTTACAAAAAGATATTCTGGGAAGTGTAACATGGGTGTTTTTGTCCGGTACTTTTGAAACGGTCAAAAAAAGAATACTGGCTCGAAAAAATCATTTCATGGGAGAGGCCTTACTACAATCTCAATTTGATACTCTTGAAGAGCCAACAGCTGGTGTGGTTAGTGTTGACATTCGTCAAACACCGGATGAAATAATTAAATATTTAAAAGCATACATTTTGGAAAAGACACAATTTGGTGTCCTAGGATTAGGGGTGATGGGCAAAAGTTTGAGTCGAAATTTAGGGCAAAAAGGGTTTAAATTATCCTTGTTCAATCGACATGTTGATGCATTAGAAGTAGAGGTTGCTCAGAAGATGGTCGATGAGCACAAAGAACTTTCTTCTGCGCTTCCGTTTGATGACCTAGTTTCTTTTGTGCAATCAATACAAACACCAAGAAAAATCATGCTCATGGTCAATGCAGGTAAAACGGTTGATCAGGTCACAGAAGACTTACTCCCCCATTTATCGGCTAATGACATTTTAATTGATGGCGGAAATTCTAACTACCTAAAAACCAAAGAACGATTTGATTATTTAAAAAGTAAGCAAATCCATTTTGTGGGTGCCGGAGTGTCGGGTGGGGAAGAAGGTGCCTTGAAAGGTCCGTGTATTATGCCAAGTGGAGATGAGAATGCCTATGCTGAGGTTCGGCCATTTTTAGAAGCGATTGCTGCTAAAGATAAGAATGATCGTGCTTGTTGCGCTTACATAGGCAATGAGGGTAGTGGTCATTTTGTTAAAATGGTACACAATGGTATTGAGTATGTAGAAATGCAATTACTAGCAGAAGTATGCACTTTATTGAAGCATTTGGGCAATGATTTAGATGAGATTGCAGCTATTTTATCCTCATGGAAAGTAAATGCCAACAGTTATTTGCTAGATATAACCATTGATATCTTACGAAAAAAAGAAGGGTCAGATTGGTTGGTAAATAAGATATTGGACAAGGCAGGCAATAAGGGTACAGGAAACTGGACCACCATTGCTACGGCACAACTGGGTGTGCCCAGTACAATGATTGCAACAGCTCTTTTTGCTCGATATGCCTCTGCCTTCAAAGAAGAAAGAATTGCAGCGAGTGCGCATTTTGAATCAAAGGAAAAACCAGCACCAAGTATTTCAAAAGAGGAGGTCTTGGAAGCTTACCAATTTGCCCGAGCCATTAATCATTACCAAGGTTTTAAGCTTATTTCGGCAGCCTCCGAACAGCACAATTGGAAAATTAACCTAAGTGAGCTTGCACGGATTTGGACCAATGGTTGCATCATAAAGTCAGATTTAATGATTGAGTTGGTTGAGGTGCTGAGAGAAAATCAAAACATTCTAGATGATACCGCGGTCATTGATCAATTGCAACAACTCAAGCCGTCGACAAAAAAAGTTATAGCAGCAGCAGTGTTGAGTGAATTGCCTATTCCATGTTTGAGCGAATCAATTCAATTCCTGACTAACTTTGCTGTAGAGAATTCTGCGGCAAATATAATACAAGCACAACGCGACTACTTTGGTGCACATACCTATCAGCGCAATGACGATGAATCAGGTAAAGCCCATCATACTCATTGGTCTAAATAGTACAATTTAAAATTTCATAAAATGGAGGTAACAGAAGAAAAGAAAACATTGTTTAAAAAAATCATCGCGCTTTTATTGAGTTTCGGCCCAGGGATCTTTGCGATTGGTTATACCATTGGTACTGGGAGTGTAACCTCCATGATTGTTGCAGGAAGTAAGTTTGGAATGCAATTATTATGGGTGCTTTTATTGAGTTGTGTTTTTTCAGGTGTATTGATGTTCGCTTATGGAAATTATGCTTTGATTACCAGCGAAACGGCACTCTATGGATTTCGGAAACATCTGAAATACGGAAAATTTCTAGCCCTATTGATTATCGTAGGAATAACGTTTGGACAATGGAATTCTTTGATGGGAATTTTGGGGATATCCTCCAATATCATTTATGAAATATTGGCCTTAAATTTTGAAGGACTGGTCCCTTTTCAATACGAGATTGTTCTGACCATTGCTGTGCTTATCATTGTGACTTTTTACCTATTAATGTTGGTGGGTAGATACACCTTCTTTGAAAAAATACTAATTGTATTTGTTTCACTCATGGGTTTTTCATTTCTCCTGTCTTTATTTTTTGTGCAGCCATTGCCCATGGATGTGTTGAATGGATTAATCCCTACCATCCCAAAAGTTGCAGGCGGGAAAATGTTGGTTGCTGCCTTTGTGGGAACGACAATGGCTTCGGCTACTTTTTTGTCTCGTCCACTGTTTATTAAAGGAAAAGGTTGGACCATCAAAAATCTAGACCAACAAAAGAAAGATTCGATCACTGCAGCAGTGTTGATTTTTGTCATTAGCGGAACAATCATGGCCGTTGCGTCTGGAGCGTTGTTTCATCAAGGTAAAGAGGTGAATCACGTTTTAGACATGGCCAATACATTGGAGCCTGTTGCGGGTAAATGGGCAGTTACCCTATTCTTTTTCGGTGCATTGAGTGCAGGTTTATCTTCAATCTTTCCTTGTTTACTGATTGCCCCATTGCTTGTGGCAGATTATCAGTCAGGAACCTTAGACACAAATTCACGACAGTTTAGACTGATCACGGCCATTGCTTGTCTTGTTGCTTTAATAGGACCAGCCTTCGGCGCTAATCCTATAGAAATTCAAATCCTCTCTCAGGTGTTCAACGTATTTGTTCTTCCTGCAGTTGTCTTAGGAATTATATTGTTGCTTCGTCAAAAGAAGGTAATGAACGAATATAAAACCAGTATTGCTGTGTATATAGGTATGTACGGGGCATTGTTTTTTTCGCTAGTAATTTCTTACAATGGTATTTTAGGTCTAATGAATTATCTGTAGATAAAAGAATAAATCGAAACAACAAAACAGGTCATTGCCTGTATAGCCATGCAATAGTTTAAAATAACACATAACGATCAAAAGAAAATCATGAACAAATTAGTAGGAAAGAACGTGCTCATTACGGCAGGGGCCCAAGGAATAGGCGAATCAATTACGAAACACTTTATTGCAAGTGGAGCGAATGTAGCCATTCATTATTTTTCTAGTGAAACCATTGCCAACCAATTGACTGCAGAAGCACAAAAAAAAGGGCAAAAAGCCATAGCAATAGCTGGTGATCTTACCAAAGAGGAAGACGCAAATGCTTTAGTAGAAAAAACAGTAGAAGCGCTTGGTAGCCTAGATATACTTATCAATAACACAGGCTCTCTGGTTGCGCGCAAGTTATTGGATGAAATGGAAACAGATTTTTGGCACAAAGTAATGGACATCAATCTAACTTCCATGCTTTTTGTAACACGTGCCGCAAGTCCACATTTAATAAAAAATGAGCATAGTAGTATTGTGAACTTAGCTTCCCTTGCAGGTCGTAAAGGCGGACATCCTGGTTCACTTGTTTATTCTACAAGTAAAGGAGCTGTTCTTACATTTACAAGGGCCCTCGCTTCAGAATTGGGGCCAAAGGGAGTAAAAGTCAATGCGGTAGCTCCTGGTCTTATTCTAGGTACTGCATTTCACAATACCCACACGACCAAGGAATCTGCTGCAGCAACTACAGCATCTATTCCGATTGGCAGAGCAGGAAATGCAGCCGACGTTGCTAGAGCAGTCATTTATCTTGCTTCTGAGTATGATGGTTTTATTACTGGCGCTACCCTTGATATCAATGGAGGTGTCTATAATATGTAGTTCGTTAACCTAAAATTATTGTAAGTTATATGGAATGCTTACTGTGTCTCGGGAATGAGTAGACTTTTGCGAGTAAGATTCACTTTAACCCCCACCCAGGTCCAAAGTTAATGGGGTTATTTTTGACAAAATTTAATTACAGCTTTAGGTTTCTTTTTCAACCATAATCTGCTCTTTAATAGGTGTAAGGGATTTATTGCATGTTTATGGCCTATGTTTTTGGGGAATTGTGTCTGATTTGTTGGGTGTAAAAGACTCTTTTATAGTCCTTAAAACAGTGTTGGAAATAAAGTGGAGAGTCTTTCATTAAATATTATTGTAAATCATATTTTTTTATATCTTTAAACTTTTAACAATTAAGAACAAAAATTCATCAAAATGAAAAAATTATTCGTTTCCCTTGTAATGAGCATGTTCATGGCAACATCAGCCGTTAATGCCAATACAGTTAATCTAAACAATCTTACTGTTTCAACGATTGTTCAAGAAGACGAGCAAGCTGATGTAGCTGCAGAAGCTTCATTCACACAAGAATTGAAAACACGTTTTATAGAAGGAGGCCCAGGATTTATGGGAATCGTTTTAATTTGTTTGATTTTAGGTTTAGCCATTGCTATTGAAAGAATCATCTTTTTAAACCTTGCATCTACAAACACAAAAAAATTAACGGATGGTGTTGAAGCTGCATTGTCTAGTGGTGGTGTAGAAGCCGCAAAAGAATTATGTCGTAACACTAAAGGACCCGTTGCCTCAATTTTCTATCAAGGACTTGATCGTGTAGATGAAGGTGTTGATAGTGCTGAGAAAGCAGTTGTTGCATACGGTGGTGTTCAAATGGGACAATTAGAGAAAAACGTTTCTTGGATTTCTTTATTCATCGCCTTGGCACCAATGCTTGGTTTCATGGGGACAGTAATCGGGATGATTCAAGCATTTGATAAAATTGAAGCAGCAGGAGACATGCAGCCATCATTAGTTGCAGGGGGGATTAAAGTTGCCCTTTTAACTACTGTATTCGGTCTTGTTGTAGCAATTATTCTTCAGATTTTTTATAACTACATTGTAGCAAAAATCGACGGTATTGTTAACGATATGGAAGATGCTTCCATTACACTAGTTGACATCCTTGTGGCTCACAAGAAGTAAGAACCCTCCATTTAAACAATGTAAATTATGAATTTTCAAAAAATAGTAAAAATCGTTGCTGGTATTTTTGGTGTTCTTGGAGTAGTATTTCTCCTTAGAATCATGAGTACTGGTGATGAAGAAATAAAAATGGCTGCGTCTATGGGAGACTATGGGACAGTATCGCCATTAATTAGCATTGCACAAATAATCCTTATCATAGCTGTTGGAGCTACCGTTATCTTTTCATTAATTACCCTGTTTGGTGATAAAGAAAAGTTGAAAAAAGCAGTAATTTCTGTTGGTTTTCTACTGGTGGTTGTTGGACTTGCATTTGCATTGTCTAGCGGTGAAGAAACTGCCTTAAAAGACGGTGAAGTGCTCTCTGCTTCTGGTGCTCGTTGGGTAGAAACTGGGATTCGTGTATTCTATTACCTTGCTGCTATTGCGGTAGCTGCTATGGCATACGCTGGAGTTAAACGTTTAATTAATAGATAAGATATGGCAAAAAGAGCTGCACCTGAAGTAAATGCAGGGTCGATGGCAGACATCGCTTTCTTGCTATTGATTTTCTTCTTGGTAACGACAACGATTGAAACCGATTCTGGGATCAACCGTAAGCTACCTCCCACAGATGAAGTTGTTGATCCGCCAGTGATTAAGCAACGTAATATTTTTACGGTGGTGGTAAACAAAGACAATCGTCTTTTGGTAGAAGAAGAGTTAATGGAAATTAGCGAAGTACGCGAAGCGGCGATGGCTTTTCTTGACAATGGTGGTGGAAAAGGCGAAGAGGCCTGTGACTATTGCCAGGGAAAAAGAGATACTAGTTCCTCCGACAATCCTGTAAAAGCAATTATTTCGTTAAAGAACGATAGAGAAACATCGTATAAGGTGTATATCGCAGTTCAAAATGAATTGGTTGCTGCGTATAACGATCTTCGAGATCGTGAGTTTGCGCGCCTTAATCCAATGGCTGGGTTAACGTACACAGATGCCCAAAAGCGTTACAGTGACCCAAGAACTACGACTAGTGAAAAGGCAAAATTAAAGCCTTTGTTAGACGAAGTTAAGAACATGTATCCGCAAAAGCTTTCTGAAGCTGAGCCGAGTAAAACCAATTAAAAACACAACGTATGTCAAAATTTAAAAAGAAAAAAGGAGGCGAATTACCAGCTATTTCAACAGCTTCTCTTCCAGATATCGTTTTCATGCTTTTGTTTTTCTTCATGGTAGCAACCGTTATGCGGGACAGTACCTTGATGGTTCAAAATTCGTTACCAGCTGCTGATCAAATTCAAAAACTGGACAAGAAAGACCGTGTGATGTATATCTACGCTGGGAAACCATCGAGTAGATATTCAGATAAGTATGGTTCGCAAGCCCGTATTCAGTTGAACGATAAGTTTGCTGATGTTGGTGATGTTGCTGCTTTTGTTTTGGCAGAACGCGCATCTAAGCGTCAAGAATTACAAAATGTATTGACCACTGCCTTAAAGGTAGATGGGGACACCAATATGGGATTGATAACAGATATCAAGCAGGAATTGCGTAAAGTAAACGCATTAAAGATCAATTACACTACGCGTGTGGGAGATTATACTCAGAATATCAACTAATCATTTTTTGTTGAAAAACTTAAAAAAGCACCCACAAGGGTGCTTTTTTTTATTCTTCTTTTTTCAAAATTGTACCTTTACAGCATGAGAATAGTATTTTCCTTGTTTTGCTTTCTTATCATCGCTCATGTTTATGGGCAAGAAAAAGATACTCTTTCCTATAATGAGGATCAGTTTTATGTGGATGTGAACTTTATCATTCAAGCCAATAATGTTATTCCTTTTAAGGAAAATGGCTTTTCTAGAAGTATCCATGCTGGATTTCTCCGTGATTTCTCATTGAATACTAAGGGAAATAAAGCAATAGCCGTTGGGCTAGGATATGGTTTTCAGCGTTTGGTCAATAATTTAAATCTTCGTGACTATGAAGATGGACTGTCCTATTCCTTTCCGACCAATGGCGTTTCTTTGCGAAATACGTTTTCGTATCATCAACTTCAGTTACCTGTTGAGTTAAGGTGGAGGACTTCTACGCTAGACACCTATCGTTTTTGGCGCATTTATTTTGGCTACCGTCTCAGTTATCAATTTCTTCCTACCTACAAACCTTTTTTTGGCCGAATATTTAAAATTGATAACCAAATTGAGACTTGGCAACATTCACTTTCGCTAGCGGTGGGCTTCAATACCTGGAATCTACGCCTCTCCTATGGTTTAACTCCTTTCCTTTCATCCTCAGTAGTGACGCAGGAAGGAATACGCCCTAAAATTCACCCTGTTCAGTTAGGATTAATCTTCTATCTTTTATAATTCTTTTCGTAATCGCGCAACAGGGAAATGCATTTGCTCTCTGTATTTCGCAACGGTTCTCCGTGCTACTTTATATCCCTTACTGAGCAGTTCTTTTGACAAAGCATTATCCGCAAGTGGTTTTTGTTTGTTTTCCTGTTCAATTAGTGTTCGGAGTATTTTTTTTATCTCAATGGTTGAAACTTCTTCTCCCTCAGCATTGGTTAATGATTCTGAGAAAAATGTTTTCAAGAGCTTTGTTCCATAGGGAGTGTCGATATATTTGCTGTTTGCTACTCGCGAAATAGTCGAAATGTCCATTTGAATTTCTTCTGCTATATCTTTTAAAATCATCGGTTTTAACATTCGTTCATCGCCCGTAAGGAAATAATCATATTGATGTTTTACAATAGCATTTATGGTTAGCTGTAATGTTTGATGGCGTTGTTGTATTGCATCGATAAACCATTGAGCAGCATCTAACTTCTGTTTAATGAATTGAACTGCTTCTTTTTGGGACTTAGATTTGGTTGAAGCTTCTTTATACCCTTTCATCATCTCTTGATAAGAAGACGAAACATGTAACTCAGGTGCATTTCTTCGATTAATTATTACATTCACTTCGCCATTTTCAATGCTCAGTATAAAATCGGGTACAATGTGTGTATTTTGAAAAATACCCGACATGCTCCCTCCTGGTTTTGGATTTAATTTTTCAATTTCATCAAGACCTTGTTTTAGTAGCGCTTCATCTACGTCAAATTTGTCCTGCATTTTGCTGTAATGCTTTTTTGAAAAAAGTTCAAAGGCTTCATTGATGATTTTACTAGCCATGATGACAGCAATGCTAAGCTCTTTTCTCTCCAACTGAAGTGACAGACATTCTTGCAAATCGCGTGCACCTACTCCGGGAGGGTCAATCCCTTGGACTTTCTCTAAGACTGCTTCAATTTCTCCAGCATCTACCATTAGACTTTGGGTGAAAGCCAGATCGTCCATCAGGTCTTCTATTGATCTCCGCAAATAGCCACTCTCATCGATGCTTCCCACTATAAAAGCAGCAATAATTTCTTCTTTTTCAGAGAGAATGAGTGATCCAATTTGTGTTGATAGCATCTCATGAAAACTGATACCTCCTGAAATTGGAGTGCTTTTTTCATCATCATCAGCACTGTAATTGTTTGCATTTAATCGGTAGGAAGGAATTTCATCGTCACTGAGGTAGGCATCAATGTCAATGTCTTGTGTATCGATTACTTCAGCACTTTCTTCATAGTCATTCTCGTAAGTATCCTCGGTCGTAACTTCTTCTTTTCCTGTTTCTAGTGCAGGATTTTCCTCCAATTCGTTTTGTAAACGTTGCTCAAAGTCAAGTGTAGGTAGTTGAATCAACTTCATCAACTGAATCTGCTGTGGGGACAGTTTTTGCGAGAGTTTGAGTTGAAGGTGTTGTTTTAACATAATAAGGGGAGTCTTATCTAAAGATAAGAAAAACTTCTCAAAAATTTAGAAAGAAGCATTCTGCGGGGTGCGTGGAAACGGAATTACATCGCGAATATTCCCCATTCCAGTGGCAAAAAGGACCAACCGCTCAAAACCTAATCCAAAGCCACTATGTGGTGCTGATCCAAATTTTCTAAGATCGAGGTACCACCAAAGTTCTTCTTCATCGATTCCCATTGCTTTTATTCTTTCTTGCAAAACATCGAGACGTTCTTCTCTTTGTGATCCTCCTACCATTTCTCCAATTCCAGGAAATAGTATATCCATGGCCCGAACTGTTTTACCATCCTCGTTCATGCGCATATAGAAAGCTTTGATCTTTGCAGGATAATCAAATAAAATCACAGGTGTTTTAAAGTGTTTTTCAACCAAATAACGCTCGTGTTCACTTTGTAAATCTGCACCCCATTCTTCTATGAGGTACTTGAATTTTTTCTTTTTATTGGGTTTGCAGTTTCGAAGAATGTCGATGGCTTCGGTATAGCTGACGCGTTTGAAGTCATTTTCAACGATGAACTGAATCTTTTCCAAGAGCCCCATTTCCGATCGTTCTGCTTTGGGTTTGCTGTTTTCTTCTTTTGCATAGCGTTCATCTAAAAAAGCAAGATCTTCTTTGCAATTATCAAGGGCATATGTCAATACGCTTTTGATGAATTTTTCAGCCAAATCCATGTTGTCATTAAGATCAAAAAAAGCCATTTCAGGTTCAATCATCCAAAACTCAGCAAGGTGACGTGTGGTGTTTGAGTTTTCGGCACGAAAAGTAGGGCCAAATGTATAGACCTCTCCAAGTCCCATTGCGTACGTTTCTGCTTCTAACTGTCCTGATACCGTAAGATGTGTCTCTTTTCCGAAAAAGTCTTGGGAAACATCTACATTTCCATTTTCATCCAAAGGTGGATTTTTCGTATCCAATGCACTTACACGGAACATTTCTCCCGCTCCCTCTGCATCACTTCCCGTGATGATAGGGGTGTTTACATAGTGAAAGCCTTCTTCTCTAAAGAATTTATGCACACCATAGGCTAAGGCTGCACGTACCCGCATTACTGCGCTAAAGGTTGCTGTTCGAACACGTAAATGGGCTTTCTCGCGAAGAAACTCAAAGCTGTGTTTCTTGGGTTGTATTGGATAGCTTTCTGGGTCAGCAGTTCCATATATTAATAGATCCTCAACTTGAATATCAGCTGTTTGCCCTTTTCCTTGACTTTCAACATAACGTCCACTTATTTTAAGCGCTGAGCCAGTTGTAACGTCTTTAAGCAAAGTTTCATCAAAATCTTCAAAATCAACGACACATTGTAAATTACCCAAGGTTGACCCATCATTTAATGCAATGAATCGGTTGGCACGAAATGTTCTTACCCATCCTTGGACGGTAACCTGTTGGCCTTCTGGAGCTGTTTCTAGTAGCGCTTTTATTTTTACTGACATGATGAAAATTTGTTGCAAATATAAGCTATCCGCGTCATTATTTTATTTTTCCTTTCGATGCTTTTTCATCTTCTTTAGGATCAATTATCTGAATTTTTGGGGCTTTTAAAACTTCCTCATTCGCAACAGTGTCTTTAAGCGAAATAAGCAAAGAAGGGAGGAGTACTAGGTTAGCCAACATGGCAAATAATAAAGTCATGGAGATTAATCCTCCAAGGGCTACTGTACCGCCAAAGTTTGAGATCATAAATACAGAAAACCCAAAAAACAATACGATGGAGGTATAAAACATACTTACACCTGTTTCACGCAATGCTGCGTACACTGAGCGTTGTATTTTCCAGTTAGAATCAATCAATTCCTGACGATATTTTGCCAAGAAATGTATAGTGTCATCAACCGAAATTCCAAAAGCAATGCTAAACACCAAGATGGTGGAGGGTTTGAGTGGAATGCCCAAAAAGCCCATCATTCCAGCCGTAATTAGGAGCGGGAGTAGGTTTGGGATTAATGATATGATGATCATTTTAAATGATCGGAACATATAGGCCATGAACAAGGCAATTAAAAAAATAGCCAGAGTAAGGGATAGCACTAAGTTCTTAATTAAATATTTGGTTCCTTTTAAGAAAAGCAATGCCTTACCCGTTAGTGTTACAGTGTAGCGTTCTTCGGGAAAAATCTTGGCGATTTCGCGTTCCAATTCTTTTTCGATTGCTTCCATTCTATCGGTGTCAATGTCGGTCATATAAGTAGTCATACGAGCAAATTGTCCCGTTTCATCTACGTAATTGGTCAGCACATTTTCACTCTTGTCCGACTGGTCAAAATATGAGAGGATAAAGTTGTTTTCTTGCGCACTGGGAAGGGCATAATAACTTGGATTGCCATTGTAGTAGGCTTGTTTTGCATACTTCATGGCGTTGACAATTGACGTAGGAGCAGACAATTCTGGGATCTGAGCTATACTTTCATTTAGGCGATCCATGCGCTTAAGCGTGGAAAGTTTTAAGACGCCATCTTTGCGTTTGGTGTCGATTAAAATTTCAAGTGGAACAATTCCGTCAAACTCTTTGTCAAAGAAGAGAATGTCTTTAAAGAAGGCTTGCTTTTTGGGCATATCTTCCAATATACTTCCAGAGATGTTGATGGTGTAAATCCCAATGATACTGATGATTAGTGTAATGACAGAAATGATGTAGGTATTGATACGCTTGTGTCGTACATTATTTTCCATCCATTTCACAAAGCGATCAATACTTTTGTTGTTCAAGTGATTCAGGTGTTTTTTATTGGGAAGGGGCATAAAGCTATATGCGATAGGAATTACAAGAAGGGAGAGGATAAATATTCCAATAACATTTAACGAGGCAACAACACCAAACTCTTTAAGTAGTTTGCTGTTGGTTAAAATAAAGGTAGCAAAGCCCGAAGCTGTTGTTAAATTGGTCATCAAAGTGGCATTCCCAATCTTTACAATGACTTGGCGCAACGACTTTATTTGATTTCCGTGTTTAGCAACTTCTTGTTGGTATTTGTTGATTAGAAATATACAATTCGGAATACCAATCACGATGATCAGTGGTGGTATCAATGCAGTAAGCACAGTGATTTCATAGCCCAATAATCCAAGGGTTCCCAATGCCCAGGATACGCCAATTAATACCACAACCATGGATATGAAGGTGGCACGGATTGATCGAAAAAATAAAAAGAAAATCAAGGAGGTGACAGCCATTGCAGCAAAGACAAACAAGCCAATTTCATCTACAATATTTTGGGCATTCAAGGTTCGGATGTAAGGCATGCCCGAGCGGTGAATTTTCATCCCAGTATCTTTCTCAAATGCGTCGATGAGGGGTATGAAGGTGTTGAAGACAAAATCTTTTCTAGCAGCGCTGTTAACAACCTCTTGATTCATGTAGACTGCCATGCGAACAGTTCCAGTGTCCTTATTAAAGAGTAGATTTTGATAGAATGGCAGATCAGAAAACAGCTTTTGTTTGAACGCTACAAACGCACTACTGTCCGAGGGAATGTCATCGAGTAGGGGAGTTAATTCAAATTTTTTCTTTTGCTTGTTTTTGACGAGCTCTTTCACATTGTCTATTGACAGTACAGCATCGATCTCATCAAAGGCATTGAGTTGTTCACTCAATTGTTTCCAAGCGTTTAGTTTTTGTGCTGAAAATAAGGAAGGATCTTTGGTGGCGATAAGCAAAACACTTCCCTCTTCACCAAATACAGACAGAAAGTCGTTGTATTGTATATTTTGAGGGTGATTGTCTGGCAGGAGGTTGGCTTCCGAAAAGGTGAAACGCATATGTTGCCATTGCGATACCCAAAAAGCTGTTACCCCAATCAATGCAAGGATCATTGCAAAACGATTGCGTAGGATTAGACGAGCAACTCTCTCCCAAAAACTCCTTTTATTTTTTCTTATCATTGCTCGGTTTTGCCCATGAAAACGTTTATACCGTCATGATTTCTTTCTCCTTAACAGCAAGGATACTGTCGATTTTTTGGATGAAGTTGTCGGTTGAAGACTGAACGTCTATTTCGCAATTTTTTTGCTCGTCTTCTGAGCTTTCACTTTTCTTGATTTCCTGATTAGCTTCTTTACGTGCACTTCGAACACTTACTTTGGCATTCTCGGCCTCTACTTTAGCCATTTTCGCGAGGTCTCTACGGCGCTCTTCAGTTAAAGGTGGAACATTTATGATGATGCTTTCGCCATTGTTCATGGGGTTGAAACCAATGTTGGCAATCATGATTCCTTTTTCAATTTCGGTCAACATGGCTTTTTCCCATGGTTGAATAGTCAATGTTCTTCCGTCTGGAGTGTTGACGTTGGCCACTTGATTTAGTGGCGTTTGGGTACCGTAATAATCGACCATCACACTTTTTAACATTACAGGGTTGGCTTTTCCTGCGCGAATATTTAATAATTCGTTCTCTAAATGTGCAAGTGCAGCACTCATGCTCTCTTTCGTACTGTCTAGGATAAATTGTAATTCTTCGTTCATTCTTAAGCGATTTAATCTACACGTGTACCAATATTTTCACCATTGACAACCTTACTCAAATTGCCTTTGGTGTTCATATCAAATACTATGATGGGAAGTTTGTTTTCTTGACTTAGGGTAAAAGCAGTCGTGTCCATTACTTTCAATCCTCGTTTTAATACCTCTTCAAATGAGAGGGTGTCGAATTTGATGGCCTCTTTATTTTTTTCAGGATCTTCCGTATAAATTCCGTCTACACGTGTACCTTTTAGAATAACATCTGCATCAATTTCAATGGCGCGTAATACTGCAGCTGAGTCAGTAGTGAAAAAAGGGTTTCCAGTTCCAGCACTGAAGATAACAATCCGCTTTTTTTCCAAATGACGTGTTGCTTTTCTTTTGATATAAGGTTCAGCTACTGCTTCAATTTTTAATGCCGTTTGTAAACGAGTAGGAACGTCAACATTTTCTAGGGCACTTTGAAGTGCTAAACCATTCATCACTGTTGCTAACATGCCCATGTAGTCGGCCTGAACACGATCAACACCGTCGTTAGAGCCAGCCATACCACGAAAAATGTTTCCACCACCAATAACAATCGCAATTTCTACCCCCTTGGCATGTAGGAGTTTAATTTCTTCCGCATATTCGTTTATGCGTTTTGGATCAATCCCATAGGAATTGGATCCCATTAAAGCTTCACCGCTTAATTTTAGTAGTATACGATTGTATTTCATAATTGTTCTGTTCCCACAAATATAAGGAATAATGGGAGATGATGATTGTACATTAAGAATCTGTTTTTGCCGAAATATCTTCTTCTGCATTGTTCAATTGCTCTTCGAATGTTTCAATCGAAATGGCTTGATCTAGATGGAATTCCCCAATTCTCTCTCTGCATAAATCGGTTAGGTGTGCTCCGCTTTGTAGTGCCTTTCCGAGGTCATTTGCCAAAGAACGAATATAGGTCCCTTTGCTACAGCTGCTAACAAACTTAATTGATGGAAAATCTGTGGAGTCTAATGTTAAGCTAGAAATGGATACTTCTCTACTAGGAATTTCAACAGCCTCACCCTCGCGCGCATAGTTGTAGAGACGTTTTCCATCTTTTTTTAGTGCAGAAAAAACAGGGGGTTGTTGTTGAATGGTTCCCACAAATTTTTTCCGTGCTTCTTCAATAAGCTCTTTTGTGATGTGTTGCGTTGGGAATTCATGGTCTATTTCCGTTTCAAGATCAAATGAAGGAGTGGTTGCCCCCAACAATAAACGACCACTGTATTCTTTTTCTTGCCCTTGAAAGCGATCAATCTCTTTGGTCATTTTTCCAGAGCATATGATCAATAATCCAGTAGCTAAAGGGTCTAAAGTGCCCGCATGTCCTACCTTTATTTTCTTGATATTGAATTTTTGTCGAATCAACCATCGCACTTTGTTGACCACTTGAAAGGAGGTCCAGTGCAGTGGTTTGTTGATCAGAATAACTTGTCCAGCTAAAAAAGCTTCTTTGGTGAAAATCATAGTAAATGTAAAACAATGGCGGATAATCCCACGATGAAACAGTAGTAGCTAAAGTAGGTGAGTTGCGCTTTTTTAACAATGGCTATCATCCATTTACAGGCAATAATTCCAGTGATGAATGCGCCTACAAATCCAATGAACATTGGAAAGAAAGAATCTTCAAGATTTATGTTGTCCGCATCCATTAAGCTTTTGGCCATGCTTCCAAAAATCAGTGGGATGACCATTAAAAAGGAAAATCTAGCCGCTTTTTCTTTGTCAATTCCCAATAAAACGGCCGTGGCAATGGTGGCTCCGCTTCTCGATATACCGGGTAATATGGCTACCGCCTGAAGCAGTCCAATGGTGATGGCTGATGATGCAGTAATATTCTTAGCGCTTGCTTTGGCACGATCGGCCAAAAATAAGAGTCCGCCAGTAAGTAAAAGCATTGCTCCTACAAGGAGGATGTTTTGATTAAACAAAGTACTGATCACTTCTTCTAAAAACAAACCAACCATTGCCGCAGGAACCATTGAGATTAGGATATATATTGAAAAATAGAATGATGCATTGGCTTGGAAGCTGAGGAGATCTTTTATGATTTCCCCAATGTCTTTCCGGAAGACTACAATGGTGCTCAATGCGGTTGCTCCGTGTAAAATGATGGTAAACAATAGGCTTTCTTGTGGAAGATTTTGTACACTCGTTAAAGCTTTGACAAGTTCTAAATGTCCACTAGAAGAAACGGGTAAGAATTCAGTAAGTCCTTGAACAATTCCTAAAAGTAAGGCAGTTAATTCATTCATTTTTTATTTCCATTGATTAGAATGGAGTAGGCTGCCAAACCAAAACCAATTAAAACGAGTGTTGGTGCTAAACGGATTCTTCTGAAGTTAAACATTTCTGGATTGAAAACAGTTGGATCGTCACTTCCACCTCCAGCCATTAAAATAAATCCTAGGGCAATTACTGCTATTGCAATCAGTAGCATTCGATAGTTGCCGGACTGAAATAAAAACTGTTTTTGAGATGAAGGAATCTTTTTCATGGATGGTTAATTTACGGCATCTGTGGTTAGGTTTAAAAAACGTTGGGTAGCAAAAAATGTGCAGGTTCCAGTGATGAAAATACCCATAAAAAGTACAAGCCCAAAAATAAGTGCCGGCTCCATTGGATTGCTTAATAGATTCAATTCAGGAAAACGCAGGTTTAATTCATAGAGCAAGTAGCCTAAACCAGCCGATGCCAGACCTGCTCCCAAAACACCTAGTTGCAGGTGTTTCCATATAAAAGGCCTTCTTATAAAGCGTTTGGTTGCTCCGACCAACTGCATTGTTTTTATGATGAGTCTTTTTGAGTATACCGAGAGGCGAATTGAGCTGTTGATCAACAAAACAGCGATGAGGATGAACACACCACTTAAACCAATGATTCCTTGGGTGATTTTTTTTATGTTTTCATCCAGAATTTCGAGTAAGGGTTGATCATAAATCACCTCACTGACATAGGATTTTGCCTCGAAATTTTCTTTGAGTTCTGCCAAAAAAGCAGGAGAAACAAATTCGGAACGAAAATAAACGTCGATGGAACTGAGCAGGGGGTTGTATCCCAAAAACTCCATAAAATCTTCTCCAATATCATTGGCATGGCTTTCGGCTGCGTCCTCTTTAGAGACAAAACGAGCGTGCTTGGTTTCTTTTCGAAGGCTTAAACTTTTCTGAAGTTGCTTAATTTCAATTGGTTTAGCGCTGTCGTTGATGTAGATGGTGAATGCAATTTGTTCTTTAAAATGATCAGCCACTTTTTTAGAATTCAGCAGCAACATGCCCAGCACCCCAACCATGAAGAGCACTAGACTAATGCTAATGACCACCGAAAAGTAAGAAGAAATAAGGCGTCTTTTTTGATAGGAATCTCTAGATTTCATGGGTTAGTGGTCTATGCTTTGACAGTAAAATTACAAAACGCAGGCCAAAATGTATTCTTGCCTTGGATAAACTTTTTCCTTTCCCCCATTAACGCTACTTTTGTAGGGTTATAAAAATAATTCTCGTGGGTTACAATTTCCAAGAAATAGAACAGAAATGGCAGCAAAATTGGGCCGAAAGCAAGACCTTTCAAGCATCCAATTCTTCCGATAAACCGAAGTATTATATCTTAGATATGTTTCCTTATCCGTCTGGGGCAGGCTTACATGTTGGCCACCCTCTCGGATATATTGCAAGTGATATTTACGCACGCTATAAACGTCATACAGGCTTTAATGTATTACATCCCCAAGGCTATGATTCTTTTGGTTTACCCGCAGAACAATACGCTATCCAAACGGGTCAACACCCTGAGCTCACTACAAGAACAAACATTGCTCGCTATCGCGAACAGCTCGATCGACTTGGTTTTTCATTTGATTGGAGTAGAGAAGTACGCACTTCAGATCCAAATTTTTACCGCTGGACACAGTGGATTTTCTTGCAACTTTTCCATTCCTATTACGACAAGAACGAAGACAAGGCAAAACTAATTACTGACCTTATTACTGTTTTTGAGCAAGAAGGGAATTTAAATGTGCAGGCAGAATGTGCAACCTCAACTGCAGCGTTCACAGCAAAAGATTGGAATTCTTTTTCGGAAGAGCAACAACAACTTATTTTGTTGGATTATCGATTGACCTATATTTCTGAAACAGAAGTCAACTGGTGTGCCGAATTGGGTACTGTTTTGGCGAATGACGAAATTGTCAACGGGGTTTCAGAACGAGGAGGGTTTCCGGTTACCAAAAAGAAAATGAAGCAATGGAGCATGCGCATTGGTGCCTATGCTGAGCGTTTATTACAAGGTTTAGAAACCATTGACTGGCCAGAGTCATTGAAAGAAATGCAACGCAATTGGATTGGAAAATCAGTAGGAGCTTTGGTGCGTTTTCCCGTCGAAAATCACGGGACTTCCCTTGAGGTTTTTACCACACGTCCCGACACACTTTTCGGGGTGACCTTTATGACCCTCGCACCTGAGTTGGACTTGGTACAGGAAATTACAACCCCAGAGCAAAAAGAGGCGGTTGATGCTTATATTGAACGCACTACCCAACGAACAGAGCGCGATCGAATGGCAGATGTTAAAACCATCAGCGGAGTCTTTACAGGTGCTTATGCCATTCATCCTTTGACACAAGAACGCATTCCTATTTGGATTGGTGATTATGTGTTGGCAGGTTATGGAACGGGAGCTGTAATGGCCGTTCCTTGCGGGGATCAACGTGACTATGCTTTTGCCAAACACTTTGCTATTCCCATAAAGAATATTTTTGCCGATACCGATATTTCTGAAGAGGCTTACAGTGATAAAAATGCTGGGGTGAAACTCCAGGATTCAGGTTTTTTAAACGGGTTGGAGTACACCGAAGCGATGACCACTGTTATTGCTCACCTAGAGAAAACGCAAACGGGTGAAGGGACGATTAATTACCGATTAAGAGATGCGATTTTTAGCCGTCAGCGCTATTGGGGAGAGCCTATACCTATGTATTACAAAAATGGCCTCCCAGTGCCCCTAGAAGAAAAACATTTGCCGTTGGAATTGCCCAAGGTAGAGAATTATTTGCCCACTGCAGATGGCGCACCACCGCTAGGAAATGCCACCGAATGGGCTTGGGATACACAAAAAGAAAAAGTTGTTTCCAATGATTTAATTGATCAAGAAATTATCTTTCCGCTCGAAATGAACACCATGCCGGGTTGGGCAGGAAGCTCTTGGTATTTTTACCGCTATATGGATGCGACCAATGCGGATAGTTTTGTCTCAAAAGAAGCCGCAGCCTATTGGCAGGATGTTGATTTGTATTTGGGTGGAAGCGAACACGCTACAGGCCACTTGTTGTACTCGCGTTTCTGGCAAAAGTTTTTATTTGACCAAGGTCATTTGCCAGTGGAAGAATATGCCAAAAAATTGATTAATCAAGGGATGATATTGGGTTCATCGGCTTTTGTATACCGAAAAAAAGGCACCCAGCAGTACCTTTCTAAAGGCTTGATTGATGGAGAAGAAGTTGAACCTATCCGTGTAGATGTTTCTTTGGTTAATGCATCTAATGAACTCGATTGTGAGGCCCTGAAGAAATGGCAGCCACAGTTCAGCGAAGCATCTTTTGTATTGGAAGCTGAGGTGTACAATGTGGGAAGAGAGGTAGAAAAGATGTCTAAATCAAAATATAATGTGGTAAATCCGGACCAAATATGTGAAGATTTTGGTGCAGATACCCTTCGGATGTACGAAATGTTTTTGGGGCCCATTGAACAGGCAAAGCCATGGAATACTGCAGGTATGTCAGGGGTGTATTCCTTTCTAAAAAAGACTTGGAAATTATTCCTTCCTGCCAACGAGCTCTTTGTTAGCGAGGAGAATCCATCGCCAGAATCCCTTAAGACATTGCACCAAACCATTAAAAAAGTCACCGAGGATATTGAGAATTTTTCCTTCAATACCTGTATCAGTGCATTCATGATATGTGTCAATGAATTATCAGCTCAAAAATGTAATCAGCGCGCAATTCTAGAGCCTTTCACGATTTTGTTATCTCCTTTTGCGCCACATATCGCTGAAGAGTTGTGGTCCCTATTGGGACACAAAGGGTCAATTAGTCAGGTTGATTTTCCTGTTTTCGACGAAAAGTTTTTAGTGGAAAGCACCAAGAACTACCCTATTTCTTTTAATGGAAAGATGCGATTTACACGTGAATTAGCCTTAGACCTTTCTGCAAAAGAAATAGAAAAAATTATTTTAGCAGACGAGCAAACTCAGGAACAATTGCAAGGAAGAACACCCAAGAAGGTGATTGTTGTCCCAGGAAAAATAATCAATATAGTGGGTTAATGTATTTAGATATTATCGGATTTATTGCTGCCATTTTGACCACTTCAGCTTTTGTGCCCCAGGTGTATAAAATTTGGAAAATGAAATCGGGAAAAGACGTCTCATTGGTTATGTATTTGGTCATGTTGACCGGTGTGTGTATGTGGGGAGTCTATGGTATTCTGATCAAAAGTCCACCCATTATTGTCGCAAATATCGTTACGGCATTACTTTTGCTGTTGGTTATTTACCTAAAATCAAAGTATAAATAAAACACTATTACAATGGGAGAATATTACTTAATTATCCTTGCTTTTGGAGCGATAAGTTCGTTGGTGAGTAATCAGTTGAAGCGAAAATTCAAAAAGTATTCAAATGTCATGCTTCGCAATGGTTTGTCTGGAAAGGAAATTGCCGAGCAAATGCTGTCTGACCATGGGATTAGAGATGTTAAGGTGGTGTCAACTCCGGGAATGCTGACCGATCATTACAATCCTAGAACAAAGACGGTTAATCTCAGCGAAGGGGTTTATTCTCAGCGAAATGCTTCTGCAGCAGCAGTTGCCGCACATGAATGCGGTCATGCAGTGCAACACAATATTGGTTATGAATGGCTTGTCATGCGTTCGACACTAGTGCCCATGGTAAACGTGGCGTCAAGTTTTTCAATGTGGATTATTTTTGGTGGTCTGATTCTAGGACAGAGTACTGCTTTTGGCCAAACGATTGCATTGGTAGGGGTGGGTCTTTTTGGTATGGGAACCTTGTTTAGTTTCATTACACTACCGGTAGAGTATGATGCAAGTAATCGAGCGATTCATTGGCTTAAGCGAAAGAATATGGTCAGTCAACAAGAATTGGCTGGGGCAGAAGATGCGCTGAAATGGGCAGCAAGAACCTATGTTGTAGCTGCTATTGGGTCTTTGGCTACCTTGCTGTACTTTTTATTTAGAGTAGTAGGAAACAGCCGCGATTAAAGCGTGATTTGACGACCGATTTGTTGGTCAAGCGAAATGAACGTTTCCGTTCGAGAGATTCCCGGTATTTTTTGAATTTGATTGTTGAGTAGATTCATCAAATGTTCATTGTCTTTGCATAGAATTTTAACCAATACACTCCAGTCTCCAGTGGTGTAATGACACTCTATGACTTCGTTTATTTTTTTGAGTTGGCTTACTGCCGAAGGATTGTTCATTGCTTTGTCCAAGTAGATGCCAACAAAAGCCAAAGTTGTATAACCCAATTGCCTTGGGTTAATGGTGATCTGTGAGCCTTCAATAAGTCCGGACTTCTCTAATTTTTTTATTCTTTGGTGTACAGCTGCACCAGAAATCCCTACCTGTTTAGACAATTGATTTATTGACATTCGAGCATTTTGCATGAGTCCATTCAATAGGATTTTGTCTATTCCGTCTATTTTGATTATTTCAAGTTTATTCATTAGAGTAATTGAAATTATATGTCAAAAATAGGCAAATGATTTATTTTAACAATATCTGATTTTGGTATTATTAACTAACTTCGTTCTAAAATCAACAAATGAAATTAGTATTGGCCGCTTTTATTGGTGCTTTGTTTATGTTTTTGGGTGTACTATTAGGTGCTTTAGGAAGTCACGTATTACAAGAAAAATTAAGTCAAGATTCGCTCAACAGTTTTATGATCGCCATACGGTATATGATGTTTCACGGCTTGGCTCTGCTCATGCTTTCTGCACTTCCATTTATTTCGACTTCATCGAAGGAGTGGATAGCACTTGCCTTTGTTTCTGGAACGTTACTGTTTTCGATTAGTATATTGTTACTTTCTACAAAACAACTCCATGGACTTACTGTTTCATTTTTAGGTCCAATTACCCCGATTGGAGGCCTTCTATTGCTTCTTGGCTGGGGGTATTTGTCGGTGATGTTGTTTAAAGCAATTTAAACGGCTTAAGCCAGTTCCTTAATATACTTTTCTATTGCCATTGTCATCGAGGGTGTTTCCTTAGACGGTGCTTTAATGTCTACGCGAAGTTTAGCATTGTCTGCTGCATTTACAGTGGTGTTCCCATAAACCGCAATTCGCGTATTGTTTTGCTCAAATTCTGGAAAGTTTTTGAATAAAGATTCAATTCCAGAAGGACTAAAGAAGACCAAAATATCATAGTAAACGTCACGCAAGTCAGTAAGGTCACTTACAACAGTTTTGTATAATTGAGCCCGTTTCCAATTCAATTCTAATCCATCAAGAAAGTTTGGAATAACCGGTTTTAAAATATCTGACGAGGGCAGTAGAAAGCGATCGTCTTTGAATTTTTTGAAGGTTGCTTCAAGATCCATCAAGTTTTTTTCACCCACATAAACTTTGCGTTTTCGATAAACTACGTATTTCTGCAAGTAGTAAGCTACGGCTTCAGAAGCACAAAAGTACTTTGTAGTATCAGGAACTTTGAAACGCATTTCTTCTGCTAAACGAAAATAATGATCGACTGAATTTCTGCTTGTTAGGATGATTGAATCAAAATCATTGAAGTCGATCTTTTGCATGCGAACCTCTTTTGCTTCTAGACCTTCAACATGGATAAAAGGGCGATAATCGATGGTTAGATTATACTTTTCCTTCAAACGTGTGTAAGGCGAGTTTTCACTGTTGGGTTCAGGTTGAGAGACTAAAATTGTTTTCACTTTTTTTGTACTCATGGGTCTTATTTTTTTAAGCCGCCGAATAATAGTATCCATGGACTCAATTTGAGGGTGCAAAGATATAAAATAAAATACAAGCCACCTCTGTTAATGGTGCTAAAGAAATCTTTAATGACCAACAATTGGGTTATAAGATAAGTAGTTAGCATTAAAACGAGGAAACCATTTAAAAAAATGTTAGAAAACTGAGGGGTGTATTGATTGAAAATTAGTCCTAGGTAGAGTAGAACTGATAGGCGGAAAAGATAGGTGCTATTTCTAAATTGAAACTGATGAAGAAAATCTTCGAGTCCAAGTAGATTTCCCAAGATTAGTTGAAAGCAATGTCGTAGTATGATTACTGTAAACGTGCTCGAAAAAATCAACAAAAAAGAGAAGAAGTCGTAATCGACAACTCCATAATGTGCCATGATGGACGTTCCTAAGAGCGATATGTTGGCTATTGAGAAAAAGCTTAGACAAAAAATAAACCCCTGTTTAAGTAAGCTTTTTTCAGCATAATTATTGAAATGTGTAGACCGATCAATCAAGCGGAAAAACGAAAAGAAGGTTTCTTCAAACCGCCACTTAGTGAAGACGAACAACAGAAAATTGAACCCCAATACCAGGGTGATCCATGTGTCATTTGAATGAGAGATTAAAGTCCATTCTTCCATGTGGTAAAGGTATCAAATTTATTGAATCCCTCTTGAATTTCAATTTGTCTTTAGCCTTTAATTCACTACTTTTACTCACGCTATGGAACAATCGCTCATTATAATTCCTACCTATGACGAAAGAGAAAATATTGCTGAGCTAATCGCTGAAATATTTTCAATTTTACCTCAAGTCCATTTGCTTTTTGTTGATGATTCTTCCCCAGATGGTACAGCAAAATTAATCGGTGCATTCATGGAAAAGTATCCTGAGCAAATTCACCTTGAAATACGCGAAAAAAAAGAAGGACTAGGAAAGGCCTATGTACACGGTTTTCGATGGGCTATAGCTCGAGACTATGCATATGTGTTTGAAATGGATGCCGATTTATCTCATCCTGCAGCTGCACTTCCATTAATGTTAACTGGATTACAAAAGGGAGCCGGAGTAGTCATTGGGTCTCGTTACTTGGAAGGAGTTAATGTAGTCAATTGGCCGCTATTGCGAATTGCCCTTTCAATGATTGCTTCTATTTATGTGAGAGTAATTTTGGGATTACCAGTCAAAGATACTACAGCCGGTTTTGTGGGTTACAGTAGAGCTGCCCTCCAATCATTGAATTTAGAAAAACTGGTATTTGTTGGATATGCTTTTCAAATAGAGATGAAATACAAGCTTTGGAAAAACGGTTTTAGTCTGCAAGAATTTCCAATTATCTTTACCAATCGAAAAAAAGGAAAATCAAAAATGGATAAAACCATTATTTGGGAAGCCATGTATGGCGTGTTTTACCTCAGGCTTAAATCAATATTTAAACGTTTATGACACAACTGATTAAAAATGCTTTCCTTGTAAATGAAGGGAAGACAGTACAACAAGATCTCCGCATAAAGGACGGGAAGATTTTAACCATAGCGACCAACCTATCTCCATTGGATGAGGAAGAGGTTATTGAGGCTAGTGGGAAGTATTTACTCCCCGGTTTAATTGACGATCAGGTTCATTTTCGTGAGCCAGGATTAACGCACAAGGCCTGCATTCATTCGGAGTCAAGAGCAGCTGTTGCCGGTGGAATTACTTCTTTTATTGAAATGCCCAATACTGTTCCACAAACCACTACAGTGGAGAAGTTTGATGAAAAACTTGCCATAGCTAAAGAAAATTCTTTGGCAAATTATTCATTTATGTTCGGAGGAACGAACGATAACTTTGATGAAATACAGCGATTAGATACCACTAAAGTAGCTGGTTTAAAATTGTTCTTAGGGTCATCGACCGGGAACATGCTGGTAGATGATGAAGCTACTTTACGGAAAATTTTTGCCAGTACTGATTTGGTGATTTCTGTTCATTGTGAGGACGAGCCAACGGTGAAAGCGAACTTAGCTGCTCATGTAGCAGAATATGGTGAAGACATACCTATAGAAAAACACCCGGTTATTCGTAGTCATGAAGCTTGTTATTTGTCTTCTTCAAAAGCCATTGCATTGGCCAAAGAAACCGGTGCACGCTTGCATGTTTTTCACTTGTCCACGGCCATAGAAACCGAGTTATTCGACAATTCAATTCCACTAAAAGATAAAAAAATAACAGCAGAAGTCTGCGTCCATCACCTTTGGTTTTCTGCCGAGGATTATGCGGATAAAGGAACCTTTATCAAATGGAATCCTGCAGTTAAGAATGCCTCCGACCGTTCCGCCTTGTGGGCCGCTTTGAACGACGATAGAATTGATGTGTTGGCCACTGACCACGCACCCCACACTTTGGAAGAGAAGAGCAATGTGTACACCAAGGCCCCTTCGGGCGGTCCGCTTGTTCAACATGCACTTTTAGCATTGTTAACGGCTGCGAAACAGGGGAAAATAAGCCTTGAAAAGTTGGTTGAAAAGGCTTGCCATAACCCAGCGATTTTATTCCAAGTAGCCAAAAGAGGTTATTTACGGGAAGGGTATTGTGCTGATCTAGTAATGGTAGACCTAGACCGTACAACCAAAGTGACCAAAGAAGGCTTGTTGTATCAATGTGGATGGTCTCCTTTTGAGGGAACAACCTTTGATGCAGTGGTTGATCGAACATGGGTTAATGGGAAAACAGTCTACATGAATGGTAAGGTTATTGAAGTAGATGCTGCACAACAACTAAGTTTTGATCGATGAAAAAACTATTCGTCCTTATTGGTTTTCTTGTACTATCCTGCGATACAAATTCTGCTGTAACCAAACCAGATGTCTTTTTATCTTCTGAGAAAATGGAAAACATCTTATATGATTTAACAGTGCTGAAGGCCATTAAGACCTCTTACAATAATCATGAAGGAAAGGCCTTGTTTAATGATAATTATATTTACCGTAAGTACAATATTGACAGCACTATTTTGGCACAGAATCAATTGTATTATGCGCAAAGTCCGAAGGAATCTATTGTTTTGTATAAGCGTGTAGATCAGCGACTGAAAAAGGCTAAAGATAGTATTGACCAGTTACTCAAAAAGCAAGCTGAGTTAAAAGATTCAATTGTTGAACAAGTCTTTTAAATAATCCTTTATGGGACGATAATCAAATTGCATGCTCGATTGGATTTTACTCCCGTCAATATTCCTTGTATCCGTTAGGCTTCTGATTAGGGCTCTAGAAAGAAATTTCTTCCGAAATCTAAGGCCACTAAGGCAACTTTCAATCGCCCATGCAAGATATAAATAAGCCGGTTTGAGTGTCCATTTGGGCGCCCTTCTTCCCAAGGCTTTTGCCGTAAATGTTATGATGTCTTTGTAGAACCAATTTTCTGCTACTAGAATGTATCGTTCGTTTTTAATTGAACTGTTCATTAAGCCAACTATAGCCTCAACAACGTCTTCTACGGCAACATAACCCGTTTTGCCTGTAGGATAAAAACGTATTCCTTTTTTTACTTGGTTGACTAATTGTGCATAAGGAGTTCGGGGCATTCCATTTCCTAAAATTACGCCAGGATTTACGATTACCACAGGCACGCCTTCTTGTGAGGCACGCCATACCTCTAGTTCAGCACCATACTTTGAATAGGCATAGGGTGTTTTTTCTTCGGTTGGGTTCCAAGGTGTTGTTTCATCTATAATTGCTGAGGTTGTTTCGCTTCCTAGGGCAGCAATTGAACTCACATAGGCTAATTTCTGAATTTTATTCTCTATGCATAAATTGGTAATGTAAGCCGTTCCTTGTTGATTCACTTCTTGTAGATACGCCTGTTTATGATAGGCCATAGAAATGTAAGCAGCACAGTGGTACACCTGCGTAATTCCTTCAAATGCCTTGGTGAGTTGGGGTAAATTACAAAGATCAGCTTTTCTCCATTCGATGAGTTCAAACAGCGATAACTTATCGTTTGCTGCAAAAAAAGCACGGGTGGCTTCTTTTTTTTTGTCACGCCGGTAAAGAGCAACTAAGGGGATTTTTTTTTCCAGTAATCTAAGACAAAGATGGGCCCCAACCAATCCTGTCGCTCCAGTAACTAAAATCATGGATTAAAAGTACTGTTTTTTCTGTTTGTCTTTTTCCATTCACTAGAGAAATCTATCTTTGTTGTTTACCAAAGAAACTATGAGAAATACATTCGTTGAAGAACTAGAATGGAGAGGGATGTTGCACGACATTATGCCTGAAACAGAGAATCATTTAAATCTTGGGCCAACTGCTGGTTATATTGGATTTGACCCAACGGCCGATTCGCTGCATATTGGAAGTTTAGTGCAGATCATGATTTTGATGCATTTTCAACGCGCAGGTCACCAACCCATTGCTTTGGTGGGTGGTGCAACTGGTATGATTGGTGATCCCTCAGGAAAGTCGGACGAACGAAACCTATTGGACGGCCCAACCCTCGCGGCTAATGTTGCTGGGATCAAAGCACAGCTTTCACGTTTCCTTGATTTTTCTGCTGATCAAAAAAATCCTGCCTTGTTGGTCAACAACCTGGATTGGATGAAAAATTATTCGCTCATTGATTTTTCTCGTGATATTGGAAAACACATCACGGTGAATTATATGATGTCGAAAGATTCGGTCAAAAAACGTTTGGGCTCAGAATCTCAGGTCGGAATGTCTTTTACAGAATTCACCTACCAGCTATTACAAGGATACGATTTCCTTCATTTGTATAAGAACTTTAACTGCACCCTTCAAATGGGGGGAAGCGATCAATGGGGGAACATCACCACGGGAACTGAACTCGTTCGACGAAAAGCAAGCGGAAAAGCCTATGCCGTAACCTGTCCCTTGATTACCAAAGCCGATGGAACTAAGTTTGGTAAAACCGAGGGCGGTAATATATGGTTGGATAAAGCACGAACTTCTCCCTATAAATTTTATCAGTACTGGCTCAATGCGTCGGATCAAGATGCTGAGAACTACATTAAAATTTTCACTTTCTTAACAAAAGAGGAGATTGAAGCCTTGATCAAAGAGCACCAAGAAACACCACATTTACGTTTATTACAAAAGCGTATTGCAGAGGAGGTAACCCTTTTAGTGCATTCAAAAGAAGATCTTGAAAATGCACAGCGTGCCTCGCAAATTCTGTTTGGAAAATCTACTTCTGACGATTTGTTGACGCTTGATAGCGCAACCTTTTTGGACGTTTTTGATGGTGTGCCTCAGGCACAAGTAGAAAAAAGCCTTTTAACAGATGGTTTGGATATAATTGCTGCGCTTGCAGGAGAAGGAAAATTGTTGAAATCCAATGGTGAAGCAAGAAGAGCGCTGAAGGAAAATTCTATCTCTATGAACAAAACCAAGGTAGGTGAGGAGAAGAAAATTAATCAAGCCGATTTAATCAATGATCGCTATGTGCTGCTTCAACGTGGGAAAAAGACCTATTTTATTCTAGAATTCATTTAGTAGACCAACAAATTACATCCGCGAATATCGCTGGCATCTAATCGACCCATTACTTCAAAGCTACCGTCTTGGAACAATCGGCCAAGATCATCGGTGGCAATAAAAGCACAAGATTCTTGATTGGCCAGATCGATGATGTTCAGTCGTCCAATCTTTTCGGTCTGCGATGGCGCAAAAGGATCATTGGTTTCAAATGGAGTCACCTGCATCCAATTGGGACATTCAAAACGTCCGTTGCCTTTAGAATAGGCCTGCGATAGTAGTTCTGTCATGCCGTATTCACTATGAATGCTCGATGTTCCGAAACCTTTTTGTAGGGTTTTGTGCAATTCTTCCCGTGTCAATTCTTTTCGTCTTCCTTTCATTCCGCCGGTATCCATGATAATCGTAGAAGACAACTTCATGGAATATTTTTCTGTAAATTCAAGTAGCGCGAAGGAGACACCGAGTAGGAGGGTTGGCTGTTTCTGTTGCTCAAGTTCAAGCAATACAGCCTGTAGTTTTGTCAAATCATCTAAGTAAAAACCAGACTGCTTTTTTTGACTTTGCGCAATAAGGGAATTCATCATGTAGATGAGGGATGAGCCCTCTCGTTCCATGTAGGAGGGGAGTAGCGCCAAGATGACCCAATCTTTGGGCGCTCCGTAAAATTGCTCAAATGAAGCCTGAAAACTTGCTTCATAGTTGTGCAAATTGGCTAAATGATGTTGGGCATTGATGCTGGTGGTTGTTCCGCTAGAGGTAAATGTTTTCTGGGGTTTTCCTGTAAACGATTGTACGGGGTGACTCTTAAAAAATCGTATGGGTAAATAGGGAATGTCTTGGGTTGTTTTCACCTCACTTGGAGCAGTGTTGATGAGGTCGCAATAGGAACGATAGACGGAATTATGTTGATATTGAAAGTGAAAGGTGCTGATAGCCACGTGTTCAAAATCAGCTTGTGAGGTAATTTTGAGAAATGAAGGCAATTCCTTTTCCATGCCTCAAAGCTATAAAATTTTACTCCAGCTTTAGGCTCTTTATACGCTCAGTTTTAATTCAATGTTATGTTTCCGTTTTCTTTGCTGTAATGAAAAAGCTTACGGCAATTATTTAGTACATTTGAGTAAGATGAAAATATGGCTTCATGAAAAAAAATAAAATCAAAATCCTTCTTGTTGACGATGAACCAGACATTTTAGAAATACTGTCATTTAATTTGTCGAATGAAGGCTATCAAATTTTTACAGCAGAGAATGGAAAAGAAGCATTGGATGTCGCCGACAGGCAGCTTCCACATTTGATTATCTTGGATGTGATGATGCCCATAATGGATGGAGTAGAAACCTGTGAACGCCTTAGGATGGATGACCGATTTAAAGATACCCTAATCATGTTTTTGTCAGCAAGAGGTGAAGATTACTCTCAGGTGGCAGCCTTTGAGTCTGGAGCAGACGACTATGTGACAAAGCCAATTAAACCGAGAATTCTTATCTCTAAGGTGAAGGCTATGTTGCGTAGGTTTAGTGGCAAAGAAATAACGGCCAATATTGTCATAGGAGATTTAACAATTGACATAGAAAGTTATACCGTTACCAACAAGGGGGGAAAAATTATTTTACCGCGAAAGGAATTCGAACTTCTCGCTTTACTAGCGTCGAAACCTGGAAAAGTATTTAAACGGATAAAAATCATGGAAGCCGTTTGGGGGAGTGATGTAGTGGTAGGTGATCGAACCATTGATGTGCATATTCGGAAGCTACGCGAGAAAATTGGAGAAGAATTTTTTAAAACCGTGAAAGGTGTTGGCTACAAATTTATCATTGAAAAAGAATAGGTAGATGTTAAAACGCTACACTGCGCCGATTCAGTTATCCTTGCTTATTGTGGGTTTGTTTAGCCTAATTATGGGCGGCTTTTTTTTCTTCTTCACGAGCAGTTTTACACTTTTGTACGAGCTTATTTATTATGCTATTGCTTGTCAATTGGTGTTGTTTTTTGTTTGTATCTACATTATTCAAAAATACATTGATCGCTTTGTTTATGACAAAGTGGAAGCGATGTACCAAGATTTACTTCCCACAGGCATTCCATTGAATCAAACTTCAGTGCAAAAAGATGTCCGTTCAATAACGCAAAGTTTGCAACAATTTGCTACCGACAGTAAACTAGAAATTCAGCTACTCAAGGATAAAGAGAACTACCGAAAAGAGTTCATTGGTAATTTAGCCCATGAACTAAAGACCCCGCTCTTTATGGTGGAAAGCTACATCTTTACCCTTTTGGAAGGGAATATTAAAGACAAGAAAACACGAAAAAAGTACATTCAGAAAGCCGCTAATGGAGTAGATCGACTCAGTTTTATTGTTAAAGATTTAGATCTGATTACACAGTTCGAAACCGGAGTCACCACGCTTGATTTAGCCGAGTTTGATATGGTTAAACTCATTTATGAGATGATTGAGTTACTCGAGATAAAGGCGACGGAAAAAGAAATTAACTTACTGTGTAGTTTAGATCCCAAAATGCCCATACTAGTGAAAGCAGATCGGGAACGAATCATACAAGTTATGTCAAACTTAATCGTTAACTCCTTGAAATATGGAGTGGAAAATGGCACAACGGAGATTGAAGTAAATGATTTGAACACAGAAAAAGTCTTGGTGCGTATAATCGACAATGGAAAAGGAATAAGTGAGGAGCACCTTCCCCGTCTTTTCGAACGTTTTTACAGGGTAGAAAAAACCCGCAATAGAAACGAAGGAGGGTCTGGTTTAGGCTTGGCCATAGTCAAGCACATCATCGAAGCTCATTCAGAGAAAATATACGTAGAAAGTAGCATAAATATCGGCTCAGAATTTTCTTTTACCATGGCGAAAGCAAAAGCCTAATTTCTTGTGTAAATTTTAAGTAGTTTTGCATCAAAAGCACATCGGT
>JAKMEK010000052.1 GCA_022425945.1 Flavobacteriaceae bacterium | reverse complement strand
AAAAGTATGTTGGCAGAAGACATTGCGCCCAATCGTTTGGAAAAAGCAAAGCGCTTGGTGTCTGCACTTTTGAACGATCTTGCGAGTGACCGTGTGGGTATAATCGCCTATGCTGCTCAAGCTGTTCCGCAACTGCCGATTACAACCGACTACGGAGCGGCAAAAATGTTTCTTCAAGCCTTAAATACCGATATGCTCTCTTCTCAAGGAACTGCCATAGATGCTGCAATTGATCTTGGATCTACCTTTTTCGATGACGAGGAGCAAACCAATCGAGTTGTCTTTATTTTATCTGATGGGGAGGACCACTCTGAAGACGGAACCATTGACGCAGCACAACGTGCCAATGCACTTGGCATTAAAATCTTTACCCTTGGTGTAGGAACTGAAAAAGGTGCCCCCATACCCATCAAGCGAAATGGTATAGTAGAAAGGTATAAGAAAGATGAAAATGATGAGGTGGTCATTACCAAACGAAATTCTACGGTTTTAGAATCCATTGCATCCTCTACGGATGCTGCTTATTTAGATGGCAACGATACGCAAGCGGTCTTGAGTTTCGTGCGAGAAGAACTTAAGCAAATGGAGAAAAAAGAGTTCGAAGCCAAAAAATTCGTCAGCTATAAAGATCGCTTTCAGTCTTTTTTGATTGCAGGATTCCTCTTACTTTTGATTGATGTTTTTCTGCTAGAAACCCGAACAAAATGGGTGCAACGTTTAAATTTGTTTAACGAAAAGGAAATTTCTTCTCCATGAAAAAGGGACTTACTTTAGTGTTTTTTTGCTTTGGCTTACTGGGAGTGCTCGCTCAAGTAGCCAAAGAAACCAATCTAATTGCAGACGGAAATGAATTGCATCAAGAAGAGGCGTATTCAAAAGCCGAAGCAGAATACAGAAAGGCACTTTCAATTAATAATATCAATGCCAAAGCACAGCATAATTTAGGGAATGCACTTTACCGTTCAAAAGATTTTGATCAAGCCAATCAACGCTATTTTGAAACTCAAAAAAACAGTCAAACAAAAGAAGAAAAGCACCTAGCGTTCCACAATATGGGCAATGGTTTTATGCAACAAAAGATGTATGAAAAAGCTGTAGAGGCCTATAAAAATGCGTTACGCAATAACCCTACAGATGAAGAAACCCGCTATAACTATGCCTTAGCTAAAGAATTGCTCGAAAAGCAAAAGCAGGAAGAAGAGCAACAAGACCAAAATCAAGATCAGCAAGATCAGCAAGATCAACAAGACGATCAAAATGAGAAGGACGATGATTCTGAGGGGGATAAAGAAGAAAAGCCCTCTGATGATGGGCAAGAAGGGGACGAAAAAGAAGACAAGAAAGATCAGGAAGAGAAAGACGAAAAAGGGAAGGATGACAAGGAAAAGGATGACCCTAAAAAACCCAAAGATGACAAAAAAGAGGGAGATCAAAAACAACAGCCACCGCCTAGAAAACCCGGTCAAATTTCTCCCGAACAAGTAAAAAGTCTTCTTGAAGCAATGAACCAACAAGAAAAAAATGTTCAAGATAAAGTCAATGCAGAAAAAGTGCAAGGCGTCCCAGTAAAAACAAAAAAGGACTGGTAATCAATATGAAGCAGCTTTTATTCCTTTTTAGTGTATTCTATATTTCTTTCTTCTCATTTGAAGGAACTGCCCAAGTGCGTTTTGACACCAAGTTGAGTAAAAACAGGCTTGGATTGAATGAGCGCTTACGGGTTAGTTTTGAGATGAATCAAAATGGGGATAATTTCACCCCACCTAATTTCGATGGCTTTTCGGTAATAGGAGGACCCAACCAGTCGGTAAGTAACAGTTGGCGTAATGGTGTGAGAAGTTTCTCAAAAACGTACACCTACTTCTTAACGCCTAATCGAAAAGGAAAATTGACCATTGGTCAAGCTTCTATCGTCATAGAGGGTGAAATCTACAAAACTAGCCCAAAAGAAGTAGAGGTAACCGAGGCTGTCAACAATCCGAATAGTCCCCAGTCACGTGCTACAGCTATAGCCGATGAGAACCTGCATTTGGTTGCTGAGATTTCAAAAAGCAATCCCTATTTAAACGAAGCAGTGACGGTTATTTATAAGTTGTATTTCTCCTCAGAAATAAGCGTTTCTAATGTCAATGAGGTAGAAATGCCCAAGTACAGTGATTTTTGGAGTCATTTGATTCCCATCCCTAAGCTAGAAATCAAACGAGGGGAGTTTAAGGGTGAAGTTTATAACTATGTCACCTGGCGTAAAGCAGTGCTTTATCCACAAAAAGCGGGTAAATTAATACTGGAACCATTGACTTTAAACGTCTCTGTTGATGTTCCTTCTAATCGGCGTGATTTTTTTGGGAATAGGGTTTATCAAAAAACCCCCAAAGTGATTACCGCAGGCCGACGATCTATCAATGTACGCCCTCTACCTGAAGAAGGGAAACCCGCTAATTTTGAAGGAGCTGTTGGAACATTTGATCTAAATGTGAAATTTAATAAAACAGCACTCAAGTCATCCGAGTCATTTCAGGCCACTGTCAAAGTTGCTGGGCGTGGAAATTTAGCGTTGTTTTCGCTCCCAACGATCAGTGCACCTAGTTCCCTTGAGGTATACGAACCCGAACACAAAGAGAACATAAAAACCAATTTATTGGGAATGCAGGGAAGTATAGAAGATACTTATACCATTGTGCCTCAGTACCAAGGAAACTATCCAATTCCTCCCATAAGTTTCAGTTATTTTGACCCCGTTAAGGAAGTCTATGTGAGCTTAAATTCTAAAGAAGCCTTGATTGATGTTTATGAAGGACCCATGGCTGCCAGTACTTCACCGCAAGGAAAGCAAACAAAACAGGTTCCACTGGTGAACGAAAATTACTTTGACTTTATCAAATTGGAGACCGCGCTAATTCCTTTTGAAAAAGAAATATTCTACCGTTCCACATCTTTTTGGGCGCTTTTATTTACCCCCTATTTTGCCTATCTTCTAATTTCATTCCTGAAAAGGAGGAATGATAATAAGGTAATTAATCCAGTAACTGCACGCCAGAAACACGCCAATCGTTTGGCAAAAAAATACTTGAGTTCGGCAAAAAAGACCTTGGGAGAAAAAGAGCATTTTTATGATGCTCTCGAGCGTGCATTGCACAATTATTTAAAAGCAAAATTGTCAATCGAAACTGCAGAATTTTCAAAAGAGCGGATCGTGGGCTTATTGAAAGAAAAAAACAGTCAATCGACCAGCATTAGTGCCTTTGTTTCCATTCTGGAAAAATGTGAAGCTGCACGTTATGCGCCAAGTTCAAACGTTAGCATGCAAGAAGATTTTGATCTTGCTGTTCAAACCATTGCTGCTTTAGACCGAGAAATATGAGAACATACCACTACCTATTGATTCTATTTATCTTTTCGATAACGAGCTTGTTTGCGCAAAATGGTGCTACCCTATTTGACCAAGCCAATGCAGCTTACAATGGAGGGAATTATACCTTGGCTATAGAAAAGTATGAAGCAATCTTGGCAGATGAGTTACACAGTGCAGAACTATATTTCAACCTTGGAAATGCACATTATCGTTTGGGAAATGTCGCAGAGAGTGTTTACTATTTTGAGCAGGCTAAGCGATTAAATTCGACAGACAAAACCATTATAAATAACAGTCGTTTTGCGAATAACATGACACAAGATGCTATTGAGGAATTGCCCCAAACACAAATAGAACGATTACAGCTTCAGCTATTGGCATTATTCCATATTGAACAATGGACAATCATTACTCTTGTATTTGCATGGATAGGGGCTCTATTGTTTTTTCTATACCGTTGGAACAATCAAATTCTTTATAAACGTTTGTTCTTCAGCTCCGCTATTGTAGTTGTTTTAATAAGCTTGCTTAGTCTTGGTTTAACACAAAAGAAACAAAGCCTTGATTTAATTCAAAAGGCAGTGATTTTTGAACGTGAAATTGAAATATGGGGGGAGCCAAATAATCGTGCGGACATTCTCTTTTTACTACACGAAGGAACGGTCGTTGAGGTGACAGATGCGCTAGAGGGTTGGTCGAAAATTAAACTAGCCAATGGATCGGAAGGATGGATTCAAAACAAGGCGATTAAACAGCTAGACTAGTTCTTGTGGCAGAAGGTCTTTTCTATCAAGTAACCATTCAAAAAGTCCTTCTCCAAAGGTTTTAATGGGATGATACAAAAGCGATTCATCTAAGATAGCTGTATCAAAATATTGAAACAGGAAAGAAAACTGATCCACTAGCAAGAGTAATGCACTCAAAATTAGTGCGAATTTTAACCCACCAAAGGCAGCACCAAAAATGCGGTTAATGCTTCCTAAGGCTACCATTTTAATGACCTTTGTCAAAAAACGCGCAAGCAGATTAATTAAGATGATAATGACAATAAAAATCACAGCAAAGACAATACCAGCAGGGGGGATGGATTCAAAATTAAAAAATTGAACCAATAAGTCACTTACGGTAGTAGCCAGTAAAAGTGCTCCTACCATTCCAGCAACCAATGCAATTAAAGAAGCTGCTTCTACAATGAGGCCTTTAAAAAAACCTTTTACTGCTCCATAGAGAATAAGTCCGCCTAGAATAATGTCCAAATAATTCATTGGTTAAATATACCATTTTTCTTTGCTTTCATTCTGCCACAGGAATCGGTATATTTGTAGAATGCAAACTACTACCCGCGACCAATTATTAAAAACCCGTTGGAATGCTGTTTTAGATTTTTTGACAGAAAAATTTTCTGAAACAGAAACCATAGATATCGAAGGCGTACTCTATTTAGTTGGCCTTCAGGAGTTGGGTAAAATCCATCAACAATTTAAAAAGGACGATAATGTAAACATTATACATATAGGAATATGTACTGTTTTAGAACCCTTTGGTTATTATGCGTTTGATTTCTATGATGAAGATGGTTGGCCACATTTTAAATTAGTAGAAGAGTTACCCGTTTTAAAACCGGGGGAACAATCGGTATTAATGAAAGAGGCTATCGTAGATTACTTCCTCGAAAAAGAAGTAATTCAATAGGATATTTATTACTTTTACGCCCATGATTGATAAGGTTAAAGCGCATTTAGATGAGGTGAATCAATTCACTGCAACGACTCCCGAGGCTATTGAAGAATTCAGAATCAAATATGCTGGAAAGAAAGGTATATTGAATGAGCTTTTTGCCGCTTTTCGCGAAGTGAAAAATGAAGAAAAGAAGGCCTACGGACAAGTGTTGAACGATCTTAAAACTGCTGTAGCAGAAAAAGTTGAAACCCTAAAATCTAATCAGACCAACGCAGCAACAGCTAACCACGGTTTAGATTTGAGTCGTCCTGGTTACCCAGTCAACTTAGGTGCGCAGCACCCCCTCACTCTTGTGAAAAACCGTATCATTGAAATTTTTAATCAAATTGGATACAATATTTCTGAAGGTCCAGAGATTGAAGACGACTGGCATAATTTTACCGCATTAAACCTTCCTGAATATCATCCAGCGCGAGATATGCAGGATACCTTTTTTATTCAGACTGATCCAGATATTTTATTGCGTACCCACACCTCTTCTGTTCAAGTTCGCTATATGGAGAACAATACTCCGCCCATTCGAACCATATCTCCCGGGCGTGTTTTTCGCAACGAAGCTATTTCTGCCCGTGCGCACTGTATTTTTCATCAAGTTGAGGGATTGTATATTGACAAAGATGTCTCCTTTGCTGATTTAAAACAAACCTTACTGTATTTCACTAAAGCACTTTTTGGAAAATCTAAAATCCGATTGCGTCCGTCCTATTTTCCATTTACCGAGCCCAGTGCTGAAGTAGACATCTACTGGGGCCTAGAAACAGAGGTCGATTATCGTATTACCAAAGGTACAGGATGGTTGGAAATCATGGGTTGTGGAATGGTTGATCCTAATGTATTGACCAATTGCGGAATAGACCCCAAAGAATACTCAGGCTTTGCTTTTGGGATGGGGATAGAACGTATTGCAATGTTGCTTTACCAAGTAGGCGATATTAGAATGTTTTTTGAAAATGATCTTCGCTTCCTAGAGCAATTCAAGTCTACACTTTAATTCAGTTTTTTACTTAGTTTTTGAAAGGTTTTTTCAGGAGATTGTCCTTCGTACAAAACCGCATACACTGCATCAATTATTGGCGTCAGCGTACTGTAATTTATACCCAGTAATTTAGCTGACTTTGCCGCATAGTAGCCTTCCGCAACCATATTCATCTCTGCCTGTGCTGCAGTAACTGTATACCCTCTTCCTATAAAATTTCCAAAGGTCCTATTTCGGCTAAAAACGGAATAACCAGTAACCAGTAGATCGCCCAAATAAGCAGAATTATTGATATTGCGTTTTAGTTTGTGGACATTGCGAATGTAACGCTTCATTTCTCGAATAGCATTACTCATTAAGACGCTCTGAAAGTTGTCACCATACCCCAAGCCATGTGCAATACCGGCAGCAATTGCGTAGATGTTTTTTAACATGGCGGCATATTCTGTTCCAATAATATCATTAGAAATAGCGGTCCTTACGTAGGAGGTTTTTAAGAGCGCAGCTATAAATTCAGCTTTTTTTGTATCGGTACACGCAATGGTTAAATAAGATAACTTATCCATGGCTACCTCTTCAGCATGACTTGGTCCAGCAATGACGGCAATGTTATCGAGTGGTATGCTGAAGTGTTCATTTAAATAGGGCCCCACAATTTGAAGGGTCTCTGGGATCACTCCTTTGACCGCAGATACAATGATTTTATCCGCTAGATTTGAGGTGATTTTTTTTAGTTCAGCATTTAAAAAAGCGGTAGGAATAGCGAGAATGATAACATCAGCTTTTTCCACAATTGCATTAATGTCTGTGCTGAGGTATAAACGTTTTTTACGCAAGACTACCGAACTGAGGTAATGGGGATTTCTTCCATCTTTCTCCAGGCGTTTTATTGCTTGTTCATTACGCATATACCAATGTACTTTGCGTTTATTTTCGGTTAAAATTTTAACCAAAGCAGTTGCCCAACTTCCGCCACCCAAAACAGCTACAGTTTGTGTATGCTTCAGGTATTCGTTAAGGATTGCTTTTCGGGGTTTTGCAATCATTTGTTTCTATTGAACTAGATTATAACCAAGTATCCCACGGAATACGCGAAAGTAGCAGCAGTAATCCGAGTGTATAAAAGATACCAATTCTAGAGAATTTTTTAGCATCTAGTGTTTGACGTTTGTGCATTGACCACCCCATGGTAATTAGGACGATGGCGATAATATTGGTAAAAGGATGCTCAACTAAATAAAGACGTGTTTGCGCGTCTTTCATTACACCACCCATACCCAAGGCACTCCATTGTTGAAACCATGGAGATACAAAATAGAGTATTAGTCCGATGAGGAGTTGGATGTGAGAAAAAATGAGTCCAAATAAGGAAACACGAAGGTCTTTTGCACCAAATTCTTTTTTGCTTGAAATCCCTATTAAAGCGTTTACGACTGCAATAACTAATATCAAAAGAGCAAGATAGGCCCAATAGGAGTGAATTGTTTTAAGTACTGAATACATAAAAATATTTTTAGTGAAGATACAATATTCTTCGTTTATAAATCAAAATTAATCCCTTGTGCTAATGAAAGATCATCAGAAAAATTAATTGTATTCGTTTGGCGTCGCATATATACTTTCCAAGCATCTGATCCACTTTCTCGACCACCACCAGTATCTTTTTCACCGCCAAAAGCACCTCCAATTTCAGCTCCTGAGGTACCAATATTCACATTGGCGATGCCACAATCGCTTCCCCAATGTGCTAAAAAGGTCTCAGAATCTTGAATATTTTGGGTGATGATTGCAGAAGACAAGCCTTGTCGAACATCATTTTGTATGGCAATCGCATTTTCAACCCCCCCACTATATTTGATTAGATACAATAAGGGGGCAAAGGTTTCGGTTTGAACAATCGATGCATCAGCATCAATTTCAGCTATTGAAGGAGCAACATAGCAGTTACTTTCATAACCCTCCCCACTTAATAGTCTCCCTTTAACCAGCCAAGAGCCGTTTGCTTGTTCAACTTCTTTGAGTGCATCGAGATAAGTGCTAACAGCGTCTTGATCAATCAATGGTCCCATGTGGTTGTTTTCATCCAAGGGGTTACCAATGTTTAGCTGTGCATAGGCTTTTTTGAGCCCATTTTTGAGTTCATCATAAATGTCTTCGTGCACAATCAGTCTGCGGGTAGAAGTACAGCGTTGTCCTGCCGTACCAACAGCACCAAAGACAGTTCCAATGATGGTTGTTTTAATGTTAGCAGAAGGGGTGACAATGATGGCATTGTTTCCGCCCAATTCCAAAAGAGATTTCCCTAATCTAGCGGCTACCTCTTGTGCAACACTCCTTCCCATAGCGGTTGAACCAGTTGCAGAAACGAGTGGGATTCGACGGTCTTGAGCCATCCATTTTCCTACTTCTGCATCGCCATTGATGAGGCATGAAATCCCTTCAGGAAGTCCATTGGCGATAAATACATCCGCTGCAATTCGTTGACAAGCAATAGCGCAAAAAGGTGTTTTTTCACTGGGTTTCCAAACCGTAACATTTCCACATATCCATGCGAGTGCAGTATTCCAGCTCCAAACCGCAACAGGAAAATTGAAGGCCGAAATAATGCCTACTACACCGAGTGGATGGTATTGCTCATACATTCTATGAAGCGGACGTTCGGAATGCATAGTGAAACCATGCAGTTGTCGTGATAAGCCTACAGCAAAGTCACAGATGTCAATCATTTCTTGAACCTCTCCAAGTCCTTCTTGCAAGGACTTCCCCATTTCATAGGAAACAAGTTTTCCTAACGCATCTTTTTTTTCACGTAAGGCATCACCCAATTGACGTACCATTTCTCCTCGTTTTGGCGCAGGGATCATTCGAAACTGAACAAAAGCATTTTCAGCCTGTTGAATACAGTTTTCATATTCCTCAATAGTTAAGCTTGTGGTTGTGCCTATTTTCTTCCCGTCTACAGGTGAATAAGCGTCAAAGGATGCGCCACTGCCAAACCAACTTTTCCCTGTTGAATTTCCTTCATGTTTAGCAGAAATGTCTAATGCTTTAAGAACTGATGAAATCATGTTTTTGAATATTTAGGTAAGTTTAAATGTAGTTTTAAAATAAGATTGGCGCAAAGAAATCTAACAAGATCTTTTCATTTTGTCAGATTCTCGTATCTTGGAAATAAATCAAATTTTATCATGCGTATCTATAGTGTTGTCTTACTTTCTTTTTCCTTACTGTGTTGTGCCGGCGAAAACCAAAATTTAAAATCTACCGAACCACCCTTTGGTATTGTCATTCATGGAGGAGCAGGAACTATTTTAAAGCAAAACATGACGTCAGAAACAGAAAAAGCCTATCGCGAAACTCTGGCCAAATCAATCAAAGTTGGACATGCCATTCTTGTGGCAGGAGGAACCAGCCAGCAAGCAGTTGAAAAAACCATTCATGTCATGGAAAACTCTCCTTTGTTTAATGCTGGGAAAGGTGCAGTGTTAACGGCGAATGGTTTTGCTTCTCTCGACGCTTCTTTTATGAACGGCGAAACCTTGGATGCGGGTGCCATTGCCGGAGTTAGCCACGTCAAAAACCCAATTACTGCAGCCATTGGGGTGATGGAACAATCGCCACATGTTATGCTTTCTGGAAAAGGAGCGGATCAGTTTGCTATGGAGCTTGGATTAGATACTGTGCCCAACGCGTATTTTATTACCGAAAGAAGAAAGAATGCCTTGAAGCGAGTCCAAGATAGTGAACAGAAGAAAACCGCTTTTTATGATCCTTTTATCAAGGAGGCAAAGTTTGGTACCGTCGGTTGTGTTGCTTTGGATAAAAAGGGCAATTTATCTGCGGGAACATCTACGGGGGGAATGACCAATAAAAAGTGGGATAGAATTGGGGATGCACCTATAATTGGCGCTGGAACCTATGCGAACAACGCAAGTTGTGGTGTATCTGCTACTGGCTGGGGAGAATTTTTCATTCGTTCGGTGGTAGCCCATGATATTGCTGCACTTGTTGAATACAAAGGTCTTGACATTGCCACAGCTTCCAAACAAGTGATTCAAAAAGTGGAAGACTTGGGAGGTGACGGAGGTGTAATTGTTTTGGATACCGAAGGAAATGTTACCATGGAATTTAACACCGCAGGAATGTACCGTGCTCACATGGATGCGAAAGGGAATCTATCAGTTAAAATTTATAAAGATGAATAAACTAAGCCCACCTTACTACGCCGTGATCTTTTCTTCTACACGCTCAGATCAATCTGATGGATATGACGACATGGCTCTTAAAATGGAGAATTTAGCTGCCAAACAACCTGGCTTCTTGGGGATGGAGAGTGCGCGAGACAAAATTGGAATAACCGTTAGTTATTGGCGTTCCTTAGAGGCAATTGATCAATGGAGGAATAATGTTGAACATCGAAAAGCAAAGGCTCTAGGTCAACAACAGTGGTACAATAGTTATAGTCTAAAAATTTGTCAAGTGATCCAATAAGGAATCTAACTTTTTTTATTTGCTAATACGGCATTGTAGTAGTTTTGGTCACCCGTGATTTCATTGCCTATCCATGAAGGAAGGTCAACAACTTCTGTTTCACTACTTAGTTCAACTTCAGCCAAAATGAGTCCCTGATGCACCCCAGAAAACACATCAACTTCGAAAATTAATTGATTATGCGGAACAAAATAGCGGGTTTTTTCAATTACTACTGGAAGTGCAAGGGCTAGCAACTGTATTCCGTCCTCGTGTTTAATTTCTTTTTCCCACTCAAAACGACTCATTCCAGATGCACTAGACTTTCCTTTTATTGTGATAAAACTTTGCTGATTTTTTATTCGAATGCGCACGGTGCGTTCAGGATCTTTTGTAAGGTAGCCCTGACGCATAACTGCTTTTTCGGTTGCTTGTTCTAGAAAGTCCATTGACTTCACTAAAAATTTACGCTCTATTTCGATCATGCTTGGTTTTTTTACTGCAGGGAAGATATGTATTTTTAGGCAATGGACGCAACCCTAATTTCTCGTAAAATCATTCATGTAGACATGGATGCTTTTTATGCTTCTGTAGAGCAGTTAGATGATCCTTCTCTTCGAAATAAACCAATTGCGGTAGGGGGTGGAGGAGCTCGAGGCGTTGTTGCTGCGGCCAGTTATGAGGCGAGGAAATTTGGTGTTCGCAGTGCGATGAGTGGTATAATTGCGCAGCGAAATTGTCCTCAGCTTATCTTTGTAAAACCCCGTTTTGAACGCTACAAAGAAGTTTCTCAGCAAATACGTACTATTTTTTATCGATACACAGATTTGGTAGAGCCCTTGTCTTTAGATGAAGCCTATTTGGATGTTACACAAAACAAATTGCAACTGTTTTCCGCCACTAAAATGGCCGAACAAATACGTGCTGAAATTTTTCAAGCAACCGGATTAACAGCCTCTGCGGGTATTTCCATCAACAAGCTGGTTGCTAAAATTGCAAGCGATTATAACAAGCCAAACGGTCAGAAAACAGTTCCTCCAGAGGAGGTTGTTGATTTTTTAGCTGCACTAGATGTTCGAAAATATCATGGAATAGGTAAGGTAACCACCAAGAAGATGTATGCTCTTGGCATTTTCACAGGCAAGGAGTTGAAAGAAAAATCAGTCGATTTTTTAACCCTTCATTTCGGTAAAGCTGGAGGCTATTATTACAATGCCGTTCGCGGAATTCACACCAGTCCGGTAAAGCCAACACGTATTCCAAAATCCATGGGAGCGGAGCGCACATTTAGGGAAAATTTGAGTAGTGAACTTTTCTTGGAAGAAAAGATTAAAGCCGTTGCCGATGAATTGGAAAAGCGTATCACACGGACAAAGGCATCCGGTAAAACCATTACCTTGAAAATTAAATACAGCGATTTTGTCATTCAGACACGGAGTAAAACCTTGCCTTTCTATATATCGGACAAAAGCATGATCGTAGAACATGCCTTACAACTCTTGTATCAAGATAAATTGCAAAATTCGGTTCGCCTCATCGGAATCTCTATTTCCAACCTCAATACAGAGGAAAAAAAAGACAAAGCAATAAAAGAGCCGCTAACTAAGCTTCAGGTTCAGCTAGCGCTACCTTTTTAGATTTGTGAAATCCGCAAGGTGTTTACCATTCCTTTTTCAATGATTGGCATAGCGGCTAGATTAACAAGCATTTCTCCTTTTTGGACCCATCCGTTTTTTTCAGCAATAGCATTTACTTGCTCCACAGTTTTGTCGGTGCTCTCAAATTTATCGTAATAAAACGCTTTCACACCCCAGAGTAAATTGAGTTGAGAGAGAATTATTTTGTTTGAGGTGAAAACCAAAACATGTGCTTTTGGTCGCCAAGCTGATATTTGAAAAGCGGTATACCCACTATTGGTTAATGTGCAAATTGCCGCGGCATCAATTTCGTTGGCAATACTCGCTGCATGGTAGCAAATCGATTTTGTAATAAAACGTTTGGTTCGAATGGACGGCGGATTTTGCGGTACAGAAATGAGTGAGGAGTTTTCGACACTTTTTAGAATCGAGGACATTGTTTCAATGACTTCTACAGGGTATTTTCCAACGGAAGTTTCTCCAGAAAGCATAACAGCGTCAGCTCCATCCATGACTGAGTTAGCAACATCATTTACTTCAGCACGCGTAGCCGTAAGACTATCAATCATGGTCTCCATCATTTGTGTTGCAATGATCACAGGAATACGGGCTTTTTTAGCTCGATGAACCAGCTGTTTTTGAATCAATGGCACTTCGGCTGCAGGAACTTCTACCCCCAAGTCACCTCTCGCAACCATGATCCCGTCAGAGTAGGCAATGATTTTGTCAATATTTTCAAGAGCTTCTGGTTTTTCGATTTTAGAGATAATCGGGATCTTGTGATCGCTGTGTTCGTCAATTAAATTTTTAAGATCAATTAAGTCATCACTATTGCGGACAAAGGAGAGTGCAATCCAATCTACTTTTTGTTGAATGGCAAAAATGGCATCCTCGATGTCCTTCTCCGTCAAAGCAGGAAGCGAAACATTTGTATTGGGTAGATTAACTCCTTTTTTTGATTTAAAAGGTCCTCCTTGAATCACCTTAGCGGTTACCTTTTCTTCATGATCGGTAGCGATCACTTCGAAGATTAATTTTCCATCATCCAACAATACTTTTTCTCCCGGAGTAACATCCTTTGGAAAGCGTTGGTAGGTCATGTAGGCCTGTTTTGCATTTCCAATAAAGGGTTCAGTAGTAATGAATTCAACCGTATCACCTGGAGAGACTTCTGCTCCTTCCTCGATAACACCAACCCTTAGTTTTGGACCTTGAAGATCCCCAAGGATAGCAGTATATGTTTGGTGTTTTTCACTCAGTTCACGAATGATTTGGATGCGCTCGGCTACATCAGCATGATCAGCATGTGAGAAATTTATTCTGAAAACATTGACTCCAGCGAGAATCATTTTCTCGATCACCTCTTTACTAGATGAGGCTGGGCCCAATGTGGCTACTATTTTAGTTTTCTTTTCTTGCGGCATTAGTCAAAAATTAAGTTTGGATTCAATTTTACTTTTGGTTCGTTTATTTTGTACGCCATTTCTACCTCATTGATTGCTTGAATGGCAGAAAGTCGAGCTGTTGTTAGGCTATTTTCAGGCACTTTTAAAAAATAATCTACCTTGGGTAAACGATCAATTAAAGTGATTTTTTTCTCGATTTCTATCGGAAATAATTGGGATAATTGCTCTTTTTTTTCATTTTGAAAAAAGTGATTTGCAATCAATTCCCAAGAGAAGTCTCCTGAATTTTGTTCCCAAACAAAACGATTGAAATACCCAGTGTTGTTCGAGGAATCACTGTGCTCAATTACCTTGATTAGGAGTGAATTTAGTACTTCATTTAGCTTAAAGGCCAAAAAAAAATCCTCTGCTGGACTATGGATGGCTAATAAATCAAAAACAACATCATCTTCGGTTTCAATATCCAAAAAAAAACGTTTTTGAGGCATTTTATACATCCTTAAAGAAGTAATTCAATTCGAAGTAAAAATACAAATTTATTGACAAACAAGTGCCTTTTGGACTGATTTAACCGCTGATTCTTAAAATATTAAATGCTCGTTTTGCTGCCTTTTCTTCAGCTTTCTTTTTTGAAACATCCCGTACTTTCAACAATTGTTTCTCGTCGATATTTAATTTGCATTGATAATTAATGCTAGTATCCTTGCTTTCTTCTTTTTCGGTAAGGAAGAGAATGGTTTTTTTCTCTTTTTGTCCCCATTCAATCAACACACTCTTGTACGAAATGATTTCTTTTTTCACCTCATTCAACGTAATGTGTGGATCAAGAATAAGTTTAAACACGATGGTTTTACACTTCTCATATCCTTTCTCGATGAATACTGCACCGATCAATGCTTCTAAAATGTTTCCATAAATGTCGTCACCAAAGTTTTCTTTATTTCCCGTGCAGACCAAATGATCGAGCAATTGAAGTTCTTTTCCAATGAAATTCAGTTTTTCTCGACTTACAATTTTTGATTTCATGCGCGTTAGCTCACCCTCATTGTCTTTTTCTAATTCTTCATAGAGGTGATTTGCAACAATAGTATCAATGACTGAGTCGCCTAAAAACTCAAGGCGTTCAAAATTGATGAGCACACCATTGTCGTTTTTAATGTTGACCGACCGATGCGTAAATGCAGTTTGATAGAGCGATTTGTTTTTCGGTGAAAAGCCGAGTATGCTCTTTAGCTTTGCTTCTAGTTCTGGATTAGCGGTCCCCTTAGACCAAAGTTTTGAAAAAAATTGCACATAGCAATTTACTCAATTTCTTTGAACACTACACAAGCATTGTGTCCACCAAATCCAAAGGTGTTGGAAAGAGCTACTTTAACATCCCGTTTTTGAGCTTTTCCAAAGGTGAAATTTAATTTGGGGTCGATATTCTCGTCCGGGGTTTGATGATTAATGGTGGGAGGAACCATTTTCTCTTTTATCGCAAGAATAGAGGCGATTGCTTCTACTGCTCCGGCGGCTCCTAACAAGTGACCCGTCATTGACTTGGTCGAGTTGATGTTGATGGAATAAGCATGCTCACCAAATACATCAAGTATCGCTTTTGATTCGGCAATGTCTCCTAAGGGGGTAGATGTTCCGTGCATATTGATGGCATCAACGTCTTCGGGAGCGAGTTGAGCATCACGTAAACAGTTTAACATAACATTCTTAGCACCAATTCCTTCAGGATGCGGTGCTGTCATGTGATGCGCGTCGGCAGAAAGTCCACCTCCGGCTAATTCACAATATATTTTGGCTCCACGCGCTTTAGCGTGTTCGTATTCTTCTAGAATAATGGCTCCAGCTCCTTCACCAAGCACAAATCCATCTCTGTCTTTGTCGAAAGGACGAGAAGCTGTCGCAGGATCGTCGTTTCGTGTAGAAAGGGCATGCATGGCATTGAAACCGCCAATTCCAGCATAGGTTACTCCTGCTTCTGATCCACCGGCAACAATAATGTCTGCATGGTTCAATCGTATGTAGTTAAGCGCATCGATTAAAGCGTTGGATGAAGAGGCACAGGCAGAAACTGTGGCAAAATTTGGCCCACGATAACCGTGTTTAATGGAAATCATTCCTGGCGCAATGTCTGCAATGAGTTTTGGAATAAAGAACGGATTGAATCGTGGCTTACGGTCATTGTCCGCAAAATTGAGCACTTCATTCTGAAATGTTTCTAAACCACCAATTCCAGCTCCCCAAATAACCCCAACTCTGTCATGATCAACATTATCATCGGTCAGTCCAGCATCTTTGATTGCTTCATCAGAAGAAACAATCGCGTATTGGGTGAAACGATCTTGTTTGCGCGCTTCTTTGCGATCAAAGTGCTCTAGAGGATCAAATCCTTTTAGTTCACAGGCAAATTGCGTCTTAAAATCTACAGGGTCGAAATAAGTGATAGGGGCAGCTCCACTAGTCCCAGAAATAAGTCCCTCCCAATAGGCAGGGACTGAATTTCCGATAGGAGTTAATGCTCCCAATCCGGTAACAACTACACGTCTTGGATTCATCTTACCAAAGATTAATTGGCTTGTTCTATGTATTGGATTGCTTGACCTACAGTAGCAATGTTTTCTGCTTGGTCATCTGGGATTTGGATGTCGAATTCTTTTTCGAACTCCATGATAAGTTCTACCGTATCCAAGGAGTCAGCTCCAAGATCGTTAGTAAAACTCGCTTCTGTTACAACTTCGTTTTCGTCAACGCCTAATTTATCTACAATTATAGCTTTAACTCTTGATGCAATGTCAGACATAATACAAATGGTTTTTAGTTTTGTTCGCAAGCAAAAATATAAAAACTTTGTAGCTTAGACTGTTTTAAAGAAGTTAAAATGCTTTTTTTTACAATTCGTTGAGCGGTTAAATCTCGTTAACTTCTTTTATTATAAGGGATTTTAGCCTAATTTTGAAGTTTAAATTATGACAAAAAAAATCATCATTTTAGCTTCTGGAGGGGGAACAAATGCAGAAAACATTATTCAATATTTTCAAAAATCTCCCTCGATCAGCGTTCACAGTGTGTTATGCAATAAAAAAGATGCCGGTGTTTTTCAACGAGTAAAACCATTAAATGTTGATTGTCATTGGTTTGACTCATCGACCTCAGCTTTTTTAGTGGATTATTGTAGTGATAATGCTCCTGACTTGATCATTTTAGCAGGTTATCTACGTAAAATCCCTGCTGCATTAATCGCCAATTTCCCGAATAAAATCATCAATATTCATCCTGCCTTATTGCCCAAGTATGGAGGTAAAGGCATGTATGGAATGCATGTGCACACTGCTGTAAAGCAGGCAAACGAAGCCGAGTCTGGAATCACAATTCATTATGTGAATGAGTACTATGACGAAGGTGCCATCATCTTTCAAACCAAAGTTGCTCTACATCCTCAGGATAATCCCACGCAAATTGCAGCTAAGGTGCAGGCTCTTGAATACAAGTATTTCCCTGAAATAATTGAAAAGCAATTGCTGTAAATGGCAACAATACATATTTATACAGACGGCTCAGCGCTGGGAAACCCAGGTCCAGGTGGCTATGGAATCATCATAGAATGGGTAGGGAAAAATTACATTAAAGAATTTTCAAGGGGATTTAAGCATACCACCAACAATCGAATGGAGTTACTAGCCGTAATTGAAGCATTGGAAATGTTGAAGCAGCAGCCGATGGACGTGTTGGTCTTCTCTGACTCCAAGTATGTTATAGAGGCAGTCGATAAAAAGTGGGTTTTTGGTTGGGTAAAAAAACAGTTCAAAGGAAAGAAAAATCCCGATTTATGGAAACGATTTCTGGCAATATACGCACAGCATAATGTCCGTTTTCAGTGGGTAAAAGGACACAATGATCACCCTCAAAACGAACGTTGCGATCAATTGGCCGTGTCAGCGGCAAAAAACATGGCCATCGAGCATGATCATTTTTATGAACAGTCGGTCCAAAAAAAGTAAAAAAGCAACCCCAAATTGTTTTTGAGGATAAGGAAAGAAGCGTATTTTTGTGTATGACTAAAAAATTATTGGTAGTAGGCACTATGGCCTACGATGCCATCGAGACACCCTTCAGTAAAGTAGAGCGCATTTTAGGTGGTGCAGCCACTTACATAGCATTGGCAACCTCAAAGTTCTCAGTGAATTGCGGTTTAGTATCTGTTATCGGTGATGATTTTGCTGTTTCAGATTTGGAGAAACTGACCAACTTAGGTATTGACGCTACTGGTGTGGAAAAGGTAGCGGGAGGCAAAACTTTTTTTTGGAGCGGTAGATATCATGACGATATGAATACCCGTACTACCCTCGATACGCAGTTAAATGTATTAGAGAATTTCTCGCCAAAAGTTCCTCAGGAATTCAAAAACAGTGAGGTTGTTGTCATCGGAAATCTGCATCCTGCAGTACAAAAAATGGCACTAGAGCAATTGGATTCAAAGGAGCGTTTTGTGTTGTTAGATTCAATGAATTTCTGGATGGAACATTTTCGCGCCGAATTAGATGAAGTGATCGCAATGGTAGATTTAATATCGATCAATGACGAAGAAGCACGTCTGCTTACTGGAGAATATTCATTGACCAAAGCAGCTGCTAAAATTCATGCAATGGGGCCAACGTATGTGATCATCAAAAAAGGTGAGCACGGAGCACAATTATACGGAGAAGGAAAAGTATTTATTGCGTCTGCCTTCCCAATTGATCAAGTGGTAGATCCAACAGGTGCGGGGGATAGTTTTGCTGGAGGATTGGCGGGCTTTTTAGCCCAAGCTGAAACCATTAATTTCGACAGTTTGAAACAAGCCCTAGTGGTTGGTTCTGTCTTTGCTTCGTTTACCGTTGAAGCATTTGGCGTAGAGGCAATCGAGAAAGTACAGAATACTGAATTAGAAAAACGAATACTTGATTTTAGAGCATTAACGCATTTTAATTGGGACGATAAAACACTAAACTTATGAGTGACGCTATAAAGCACGAATGTGGAATTGCTTTAATCCGATTAAAAAAACCACTCTCGTATTATCAAGAAAAATATGGTACCGCGCTCTATGGTATAAATAAAATGTACTTGATGATGGAAAAGCAGCACAACCGTGGACAAGACGGAGCTGGTTTTGCTAGCATCAAATTTGATATGGATCCGGGGGAGCGCTACATTAGTCGTTTGCGATCGAGTGAACAACAACCCATACAAGATGTGTTCAATCAAATCAGTGCTCGAATTCAAGATGTACTAGACAAGAAGCCTGCACTACTTGAAGATGCGGAACAATTAAAGCACGAAGTTCCGTATTTAGGAGAACTAATGCTTGGCCATGTTCGTTACGGAACCTTTGGTAAAAACAGCATTGAGAGTGTGCATCCTTTTTTGCGACAAAACAATTGGATGCATCGAAACTTAATTGTGGCGGGTAATTTTAACATGACCAACGTCAATGAATTATTTGAGAACTTGGTCGATCTTGGTCAGCACCCAAAAGAAAAAGCTGACACCATAACGGTGATGGAAAAAATCGGTCATTTTTTAGATGATGCTGTGGCCAAATTATACAAGAAATTAAAAAAAGAAGGCTTCTCTAAATACGAGGCTACCCCAAAAATAGCTGAACGATTAAATGTTGCTAAAATTTTACGTAAAGCAGCCAAAAACTGGGATGGCGGATATGCCATGGCCGGTATGATTGGCCATGGGGACGCTTTTGTTCTTCGTGACCCAGCAGGAATTCGTCCAGCATTTTATTGTGAGAATGATGAAATGGTTGTGGTTGCATCGGAGCGTCCGGTCATTCAAACCGTCTTCAATGTACCCATCGATAGTATCAAAGAACTGGATCCTGGTCATGCCATTATTGTGAAAAAGTCAGGAAAGGTATCTATAGACCCTGTGCTAGATCCACTTGAAAAGAAAGCCTGTTCGTTTGAACGCATTTATTTTTCAAGAGGAAGTGATGCATCAATCTACACAGAGCGCAAAAATTTGGGGGAACGCTTATTTCCGCAAGTTCTAGAGTCCATTTCACATGATCTCAAAAACACGGTCTTTTCCTATATACCCAATACCGCCGAAACTTCTTTTTATGGGTTAGTTGGAGCAGCTCAAAAGCATTTGCAAACGCAAATCATCAAAGAGATTGAGAGTGATCAAATGGATACGGAGCGCCTAAGGGAATTGTTGAACCTTAGTCCAAGAATTGAAAAGATTGCTATTAAAGACGCTAAGCTGCGCACCTTTATAACGGCTGACAGTAGTAGAGACGATCTAGTTGCCCACGTATATGATATAACTTATGGAGTTGTTCAGCCAACAGATAATTTGGTGATTGTGGACGACAGTATTGTTCGTGGAACAACACTTCGCAAGAGTATTTTGACCATGCTTCATAGGTTGTCTCCAAAACAAATTGTGGTGGTTTCTAGTGCACCTCAAATCCGTTATCCCGATTGTTATGGAATTGATATGGCAAAGCTAGAAGACTTTATTGCTTTTCAGGCAGCAATTGCATTACATGAAGAGAAGGGGACCTTAAAAGCGACCCTAGACTCCATCTACGAAAATTGTCAAGCAAGTGTGGCGAATGGAACTACAGAGACAGAAAATCATGTTAAGGCATTGTACGCTCCTTTTGCTCAACTGGAGGTTTCCGAGAAAATTGCTCAGTTGTTAACCCATTCCTCGATTAAATGTCCCGTCAAGATTATTTTTCAGACAGTTGAGGGCTTGCATCAATCTTGTCCAGACCATAAGGGAGATTGGTATTTTAGCGGAAATTACCCAACCCCAGGGGGAAATCGTGTGGTTAATCGTGCCTTCATGAACTATTATGAAGGGAAGTCTGAGCGGGCTTATTAGCGCTTAATCGTTAAATCAAGCACTTAAACGATTTTTTAATCTTACTGTTACCAGAAATAGCATCTTTACACCACCAGAACATAAGTAGGTTAAGTTCATGGTAAGATTTGGGGCAAAAAAGGAGGAATTTATTCCTCCTTTTTTATTTTACACCACTTTTGCCCAAAAAAAAGAGGACCCACAAGGTCCCCTTTTTAACTCATTAAGGTAATGCTTTATACTTGAGCAGCGTAAAGTTCACTTACCGCATTCCAATCCACTACATTAAAAAATGCATTGATATAATCTGGACGACGGTTTTGATAGTTTAGGTAATATGCGTGTTCCCAAACATCTAACCCAAGAATTGGATGACCGCCGCAGCCAATACCTGGCATTAGAGGATTGTCTTGGTTGGGAGTAGAACAAACTTCTACCTTACCTCCTTGGTGTACGCATAGCCAAGCCCACCCTGAACCAAAGCGTGTAGCTGCAGCTTTGCTAAAAGCTTCTTTAAATGCGTCAAATGATCCAAAGGCAGCGTCAATTGCTTCGGCTAAGGCTCCAGTTGGTGTCCCTCCTGCATTTGCTCCCATTGTAGACCAAAAAAGAGAATGATTGTAAAAGCCACCTCCATTGTTTCTAACAGCCCCGTTATCAAGATCGAGTGTCGTTAAAATGTCTTCAATAGATTTTCCTTCTAATTCAGTTCCTGCAATTGCATTGTTTAAATTAGTGGTGTATCCATTGTGGTGTTTTCCATGATGAATTTCCATCGTACGCGCATCAATATGCGGCTCGAGTGCATCATAAGCATAAGGTAATTGTGGTAATTCGAAAGCCATATCTTTTTATTTAAACATTAGTCTACAAATCTAAAGATTAATTACATTTAAACCATCATGGAAATTCAGCACATTTCACCCTCTTTTCAAATTTACAATGCCTCAGCTGGTTCGGGCAAGACCTTTTTATTGGTACAGAAGTACCTAGAAACCCTGCTGGGAGGACAACAAGATGGTTTTCATCGAATGCTAGCTTTGACGTTTACCAACAAGGCAGTATTTGAAATGAAATTTAGAATTTTAAAACAACTCCATGCTTTTGCTTCAAATGACAATGACCTGTTAAACGACCCAATGGCGATCAACATAATGAGAACCCTAAGCATAGATGTTCCCTTACTTAGAAAACGTGCTAGAAATAGCATGCAGCTTATTTTACACGATTATGCTGCATTTGATGTAATTACCCTTGACAGCTTCACCCATAGGGTGATTCGCTCTTTTGCCAAAGACTTGGGGTTGTCCTATAACTTTAATGTGAGCCTTCAAGTAGAAATGATGCTTCAAGACACGGTAGATTCCTTGCTAAACGCCGTGGGAGAAGAAGAAGAAATCACCTCTATTTTAGAGAATTACACCTTCGATAAGATGGAAGAAGAAGGAACTAGTTGGGACATTAAACAAAGTTTATTTCTGGCTGCAAAACTTCTCTTAAACGAAAATGATCGAAAAGAAATAAAAGCAATTGCCCAGCTAAGCGATGTGCAAAAAAGAAGTCAGCAGCAGTTTATTGTTAATAAAAACAAGGACCTTAAGAAAGGATTGATGGCCAAAGGAAAAGTGGTTATTGATCAATTGAATGCCAATGGGCTTTCGGTTAAAGATTTTTCTTACGGGACACTTTACAAGCGTTTTTTGAAATTATCTGAGGGAGAGCTGAAGGGCTTTGAACTTGGAAAACTTCATCAAAATTTACAAGAAGGAAAAGGAATTTATCCCACTAAAATAGCAGAGGACAAAAAACAGCTAATTGAACAACTATTGCCAACCTTATTAGCACAATATGAGGAAGCTCTCCAAGATTATTATGTCTGGTTGTTAACGAACGATATTAAGAAACAATGGGTTCCTTTGCGCCTCCTAGCTCGTTTGGCGAGGCAATTAGAGGAAAAGCAAAAAAAAGACAATACGGTATTGCTTTCTACGTTTAATGAGCGCATCGCAAAAGAAATTTTAGCCCATCCCGCTTCGTTTATCTACGAGCGCTTGGGTGAGAATTATCGTTATTATTTTTTAGACGAATTTCAAGACACATCAAATTTACAGTGGAACAACTTGGTTCCGTTAATAGAGAATGCACTAATTAGCCAAGATGTAAATGGAAAAACCGGTGAACTTTTATTGGTTGGAGATCCCAAGCAGTCGATTTATCGATGGAGGGGTGGTGACGTTGACCAGTTTATCGGATTATTGGGAAATGACCATCCTTTTCCAATTGAAAAGGAGATAGTGTCATTAACAACCAATTATCGCAGTGCTTCACAAATAGTTGCCTTCAACAATAGTCTTTATACTAGCTTGCAAGGATATTTAGCCTATGTAGAAAACAAACTTATTTTTGAAACTGCACAGCAAGATTCTCATGTAAAAGAAGATGGCTATGTCCAACTCGATGTTTTGAGCACAGAAGAGATTGAGGAAGATAAGATGGCTTATCCGAAAAAAATGCTTGCATTAATCCAAGCTTGTCACGCGGAAGGAACTCCTTTTGGAGAAATGGCTGTTTTGGTTCGAAAAAGAAAGCAAGCCGTTGAGCTGACTCAATTTCTTTCTACTCATGAAATAGCCGTAGTTTCTTCTGATTCATTGCTGATAGGTAATTCTTCATTGGTTCAATTCCTGCTCAGCTTTATACAGATGCACGTCAAGCCATCGCATTTATCATTCAAGAAAGCGCACTTGGATTTTTTGTACACTACCAAGCAAAGAACAATTGATCAGCATGATTTTGTGGCCCAAAAAATGAACCAAAATTTAGTGACAATTTGGAGAGAAGAAGGCGTAGAATTCGATCTAAAACGATTTGAACTTTATTCGCTTTACGACGTTGTGGAACAGCTTTGTTTTGTTTTTCCAAAACTGGGTACAAATGAACCCTTTTTGCAAAGTTTTTTAGATGTACTGTTCGATTTTTGCCAAAGTGAGCATTCAAGTCCTGCAGCCTTCCTTGATTACTGGGAAAAAGAGGGACAACGAAAGGCCTTGCCAATGGCCAATGTGACTTTTGGTGTAAAAGTGCTCACCATTCATCAAGCTAAGGGATTAGAGTTTCCGGTGGTCTTTTTTCCTTATGCAGATCAACCAATTCATCCCAATATCCAACAAAAGATATGGTTGGACACATCATCGTTATTTGGGGAACAGTTCCCTTTGGCCTGGATTAATTTATCCAAGCGTTTAGTCCATTATGGCCCAGCGGGTGAAGCTAGTTATGAACGCATTCGCAGAGAGGAAGAAATTGACGCTTGGAATACGTTTTATGTGGCCACAACACGCGCAGTGGAACAGTTATACATAGTAACGAAACAACCAAAAAAAGAGGCAGTATCCTATGCTGGGTTTTTAGAAAAATTTCTATTAGAACAAAATAAATCTATTCAGGATAGTACATTTAGTTGGGGAGTAAAACCTGCCCCAAAGCAACTTTCAAAGGAAAAAGGTACAGTGCCAAAAGCGGCCCTAGCTCCAATGGAAAAACACCCTTACGAAGACCGTTTGATTTGGCAATTGGAGCAGACAAAAGATGTAGATGAGGCGAAAGACTTTGGGTTACTCATTCATGCATTATTTGCTCAAATAGACTTTGCGGAAGATGTTGATGCTGTATTAAATGAGGCGTATTACAGAGGAGATTTTTCCTCAGAAGACATGGAGTTATTCACGAATTTATTTAGAAAAGTGGTCGAACATCCTGACTTGAAGGCTTACTTCTCAAAAAACTTTAGGGTGCTAAACGAGCAAACAATTCTGTTAGATAAGTCAAATATTCTTCGTCCAGATCGTATCATGATGAATGATCATCAGGCTGTAGTTTTAGATTATAAAACTGGCGCACAAAAAAAAGAGCACTTAGATCAAATTAAAGGGTATTGCCAAGCGGTAAAT
>JAKMEK010000043.1 GCA_022425945.1 Flavobacteriaceae bacterium | reverse complement strand
AGATCAAAGCCACGATTTTTTTTATCATGATGATACGCAATATCCGATGCAAAATAAGTAGACCTTCCGTTTTCTCTTATCACAACACGATCTTTGTCATCGCCGTGTTTTGTTGACTCTAACCACAGTGCACCGTCTTTTTCATAGGCATTGCCGTTTTTCTTTATGATTTCACAAATGTTTTCTATTCTTCCTTCAGAAAAGAGAGACTTCTCTGAATAGAAACCATCCTGATTAACCCTAAAATCAACCAAATCACTTTGAAGCAATTTCGTCATCTGCAAAACAGTTAGATCCGAAATGGTTTGAAAAACATCGGGCCCAGCTGTTTTTTTCATTTCAAGGATCAGCGCATCAACCACTTCGTCCACTGTTCCATTCGTTTTGACAGGCAAAAGCTTTTCGTCGACCCTTAGGCCTTGGTTTTTGAGCTCAGAGGCCACTTCTTTTATGTATGAGCCCTTATAGAGACCATCTATTTTTTCTACAACTGCCCCGTTTTGGGAGAGCATCTCACACATAACGCTTACACACAGGATATCAATCTGCCTTCCGGCATCATTGAGGTAGTACTCCGTAAAAACATCATGCCCCGCCTTTTTCAGAAGCCTTGCAAGAGAGTCGCCAAAGGCTGCATGACGGCCATGCCCAACATGAAGAGGCCCAGTTGGATTTGCAGATACAAATTCCAATAATATTTTCTTTTTTTCTTTGGCACACGATGATCCAAAGTTTTTGCCTTGGCTGAAAATGGATCGAAGAACATCGTGTTTTTTTTCAGCAGAAAGATAGAGGTTTATAAACCCCGGTTTTGCAAACTCTGCCCGATCAAGATCCTCAGAGGGCTCAATTCTATCAATGATTTCTTCGGCAATCATGAGCGGAGAGCGCTTGAGTTTTCCTGCTAACTTTAAAGCAATATTGCTCGAAAAATCTCCGTGCTCGTTACTGCTGTTTCTCGTCAGTTCGAGGCCTATTTCATCAACTTCAGCTTTGTTGATCCCCTGACTTTTCTTCAAAGCATTTAAAAGCAGTCTTTTTATTTTTTCTTCAGATGTCATGAGTGATCTATGGGGTCTATATCAATTGACCATTTTACTTTTATTCCAAGTCTTTTTTCATCAACAAAGCTTATCAAGCGACTGCCAACAGCGTGTAGTTTTTTTCTGCTTCTGCTTGTAAGCAGGAGCTGCCCTCTTTTTCTTCCTCGAATTTTTCCAATTGGAGAAGGGATTGGACCGAGCATTCTCAGCGAGCCCGAGTCCATCGAGCGGCCAATAAAGTCAGCTGCCGCGTCTAAAAAGTTAAAAACTTTCTTTTCATCCTGAGACTCTGCTCTTAATAAAACAGAGTAAGTATATGGAGGCCACCCCAAACGCTTTCTGTCCAGCTTGTTTTCTTCATAGAACTCACCATAGCTTTTACTCAAAAGAGACTTAAGCATTTCGTTTTCTGGGTTATGGGTTTGAAGCAAAACCAAACCTTTGTTCTCTCTTCTTCCGCATCTTCCAGAAGCCTGATAGTATTGCTGCGCAAAGCGTTCACTGCTCCTATAACCACTCCCAAACAGACCTTGATCAACATTAATAAAAGCAACAAGAGATAAGTTTGGGAAGTCATGACCTTTTGTAAGCATTTGAGTCCCGACAAGAATATTTGCGGCACCGGATTTGGCATGCCCAAACACCTCTTCCCTCTTTTTATTGCTTCTGGTTGAGTCACGATCAATTCTAACGATCATCTCGCCCGGAAATTTAGACCTAAGCTCCTCTTCAATTTTCTCAGTGCCGTGACCAACCGTTATTTTTTTGCCCGCACAAGAGGAGCAACTGTTTGTTGCTGTCGTTTGGAATGAGCAATGATGACACTTCAATTTTTTTGAGCCCTTGTATGAAACAAGGTTGCTTTCACATCTTGGGCACTCATCTATGTTCCCGCAATCTTCACACATTGTTACAGGCGAGTAGCCCCTTCGGTTTATAAACAAAAGCGATTGCTCACCCTTTTCTAAAGATTTAGAAATGGCATTGATTAATGGTCCGCTCAACCCCTTACTGCAAGGGCTGACATTCAAATTGATGAGTTTTTTATCGGGAGGTACGTCTGAAAAAACCTTTTTATTCAGCTGCACCTGATTGTATTTTTTCTTTTCTACATTCAATAAACTCTCATAAGAAGGCGTTGCAGAGCCAAGGAGAAGAGCGCAACCCGATTGTTTCGCCTTTACGACAGCAAGATCTCTAGCAGAATACATGAGCCCAGACTGCTGTTTATAGGATTCATCGTGCTCCTCATCGATTATGATCAGGCCAAGAGAGTGAAAGGGCACAAATATTGAAGAGCGTGTTCCAAGTATAATCGAGACCTTATTTTCTTTTGCACTAACCCACGCCTGTGCTCTGGATTTTTCTGAAGTGGATGAATGGATTATTCCAACACAGCTTCCAAACCTAGATGTGATTTCTTCAGACAGCTGAGGCGTTAGCCCTATTTCAGGAACCAAGAAAAGAACTTGTTGTCCTTTTTTAAGAACATCTTCCATTATTTGTAGATATATCTCCGTTTTTCCACTGCCAGTGACCCCATTCAGAAGAACAGGAATAGACTCTTTGATTAGCCCAAGACATTCATCGTAAGCTTTCTTCTGATGACTGGTTAACTTCCTTTTTTTGGTCGATTTTTTGAATAAATTTCCATCATGCCCTGGGTTTTTTCCTGACCGCAGATATTTTGGAATTGCTGCAGCATAGGTTTTTCCAACCGGGTGATGGTAATAGTTTTTACACCACAAGATCAGATCAAGGGTTTTTTTATTAAGAAGAGGGCTTTGGTCGATGATTGTTTTACAAGACTTAATTTTTTTCTTTGGCAATGAAGTCTTTTCCGAAATGCCATGTATAAAACCAACCACCTCTCTTCTGCCGAACGGGACTAAAACCCTCTGGCCAATTTTGGGCTCGTATTGGATATCTAGAGGAGGGTGATAATCAAAAACTTGTGACACTGGAGTGTCAACAGCAATATTGAGGATTTGTCGCTTCAATAGCCCAAGGATTTTATACAGGCTGTGACCAGATCTAGGCCCTCACTCAAATAATCTTGGTTTGAGCCTATACCAAATCGAAGGTATCCATCCATCCCATAACAATCACCAGGCACGATTAAAACACTCTGTTCAACCCTTAGTTTGTGAACAAATTCAGTGCTGTTGATGTCCATGGTGTATCCCACAAAAGCCATGCCGCCAGCCTTTGGGGGAACGAATGTGAATAAGTCTCCATGATTATTAAGCCAATTTTGGAAAAGCTCCACATTTTCCGTCAGCATTTTGCTTGATCGCCCTAGAATCTTCTCCCTGGTTGGCATGGTCATGATTTTGGTTCCGATTTCTTGTGAAATCACAGAAGCACAGAGCGTTGTATAGTCTTTTCTGGTCCAGATGCTTTGAATAATCTCAGGCGAGGCAATAAGCCAACCGATTCTCAATCCAGGATGTGCGAATGATTTTGAAAGACCGCAAGAGACAATGCATTTATCATAGAAATGAATGAAGCTTTTTGTTTCATTTCCATCGAGCTCTGAACCTCTATAAACCTCATCGGAAAGAACATATGCACCATGTTTTCCTGCTATTTCAGCAATTGATTTCATCTCATCATCCGACATTACGGCACCGGTTGGATTGCTTGGGTTACAGATAGAAATTAATTTAGTTTTTTCAGTGACCACAGATTCAAGCTCGTCGAGATCTACATGCCATCCGAGAGACTCTTTGAGGCCGATTGTTTTGACTGATGCGCCTAGATTTTTTGCAAGCCCTGGCACCTGCATATAATTCGGCAGCACCATAACAACCTCATCTCCAGGCTCAATTAAGGTCCAGCCAGCCAAAAAATTAGCCTCAGCAGAACCATTGGTCACAAGAACATTGCT
>JAKMEK010000019.1 GCA_022425945.1 Flavobacteriaceae bacterium | reverse complement strand
GGTTCATCTTCCATTGTTTATTCATCACCGTAAAAGCTATGATATCAAAACGCACCTCAACATCCAAATTACGATTTACGACAAAAGCATCAATGGCCATAATCAAGCGTTTAATTTGTTGCTGGCTAACAAAAATTTCTGGATCTCCAAAGAAAGTAGAAGAGCGTGCTTTTACCTCAACTGCAACCAACAACTTGTCTTTCTGTACAATGAGATCGACCTCAGCCTTGCGATAACGAAAATTCCGGGCGAGAATTGAAAACCCATCAGAGATGTAGTGGTCGGCAGCACGTTTTTCTGCTTCTCTTCCGAAAGCATAGGGTATAGACATGGGGTTTTTGGGTTTAACTTTATAAAAATAGGCGTTTTAAGGGCAGAAAAAGTCTTATTTTTGCCTAAAATTTATTTCATGGCGCTCAACGCAAAACGATATACAGTCACCGCTGCTCTCCCCTACACCAACGGCCCCATTCACATTGGTCACCTAGCAGGAGTCTATGTACCAGCAGATATATATGTTCGCTACTTACGTTCACAAAACAAAGACGTAGCCTTTATATGCGGTAGTGATGAGCATGGCGTTGCCATTTCAATTCGAGCAAAAAAGGAAGGGGTTAGTCCCAGAGAAATCATCGATAAGTATGATGCAATGATAAGATCTTCCTTTGATCAATTGGGTATTTCTTTCGACAACTATTCCCGTACTTCCTCAAAGATCCATCATGAAACAGCAGCAGAATTTTTTAAAAACATGCATGCCGATGGAAAATTCATTGAAGAAACAACAGCCCAATTATTCGACGAGGAAGCACAACAGTTTCTTGCTGACCGATTTGTGACAGGAACCTGTCCAAAATGTGATCATCCCGAAGCCTATGGAGACCAATGCGAACAGTGCGGAAGCTCCTTAAGTGCTACCGAATTGATCCATCCAAAATCTACACTCTCAGGAGCAATTCCCCAGTTAAAATCAACCAAACACTGGTTTTTGCCCCTAGATCAATACGAATCTTTTATTCGTGAATGGATATTAGAAGGACACAAGGCCGATTGGAAACCCAATGTTTATGGTCAGGTTAAATCATGGGTAGATGATGGCTTAAAGCCGAGAGCAGTGACTCGAGACTTGGACTGGGGAATCCCTGTGCCAGTTCCTGGAGGAGAAGGTAAAGTACTTTATGTATGGTTTGATGCACCTATTGGATATATCTCTTCTACCAAAGAATGGGCCGCCCGTGAAGGGAAAGACTGGGCACCCTACTGGAAAGACAAAGACACCGAATTGGTTCACTTCATCGGGAAAGACAACATTGTTTTTCATTGCATTATCTTCCCAGCTATTCTAAAAGCATCCAAGGAATATATTCTTCCTGAAAACGTCCCCGCCAATGAATTCCTGAACCTCGAAGGCAACAAAATATCCACGTCAAAAAACTGGGCGGTTTGGCTACACGAATACTTGGAAGAATTTCCCGGTCAAGAGGATGTGTTGCGCTATGTATTAACTGCTAATGCACCAGAAACCAAAGACAATGATTTTACCTGGAAAGATTTCCAGACCCGTAACAACAGTGAACTCGTCGCCATATTTGGCAACTTCATCAACCGAGCTGTTGTTCTCACGCATAAATATTACAATGGCGAAGTACCACAAAGAGGAGCACTCCTCCCACAAGATCAAGCCGTTCTGGATGAACTAATCTTATTTCCAACACGTGTTGGAAAATCGATTGAAAAGTATCGCTTCAGAGAAGCCAGTCAAGAGATGTTAAACCTTGCGCGCCTCGGAAATAAATACCTTGCAGACGAAGAGCCATGGAAACGCATCAAAGACCAACCCGAACGCGTGCCTACCATCATGTATATAGCCATTCAAATTGCTGCAGCGCTTTCTTCGATTTGCGAACCCTTTTTACCCCACAGCGCCCAAAAGCTTCGGGGAATACTCAATATTGACACTCCCATTACTTGGGATACAATAGCGAGTAAAGCCGAATTGTTAAAATCCACGCATATCATTGGTAAACAAACCTTATTGTTTAGTAAAATCGAAGACGATGTCATTACAAGACAATTAGATAAATTAGCCCAAACAAAAGAGGAAAACGAAAAACAAGCCATTGAACTTCCGCCAATAAAAGAAACGATTAGCTTTGAAGACTTCAGTAAATTAGACCTCAGAGTAGGTACAATTACAGCAGCAGAAAAGGTCAAAAAAGCCAAGAAGCTCTTACAACTAGAAGTAGATTTAGGCAACGAAATTCGCACCATAGTTTCTGGGATAGCCGAAAGCTTTTCGGCAGAAGAAGTTGTGGGACAAAAAGTAACGGTTTTGACAAATTTAGCCCCTAGAACCATTCGTGGCGTAGAAAGTCAAGGCATGCTATTGATGAGCGAGACAGCTGAGGGTAAAATGGTGTTTATTTCTCCCGATCAAGGTGGGGAAAACGGCTTCCCTATTCATTGATGCTCTCGATAGCCCACCACGCCATTTATCAATTGCCTTTGCCCGAAAGGCATCGTTTCCCCATGGAAAAATACGACCTTCTTCCAAGGCAGTTACTTCACGAAGGAACCTGTTCAATAAAAGATTTCTTTTCACCCAAAAAAATAGATCGCGCTACTATTGAGCGTGTTCATTCGCCTAGCTATGTACAGCGTTTACTCGATCTTGGTTTGGACCCGAAAGAAGTACGTAAGATCGGCTTTCCGCTTAGTGCACAACTTATTGAACGTGAAATCATGATTGCTGGTGGAACCTTAGAAGGCGCGCTTCGTGCTCTAGACACAGGTATTGCCATGAATATTGCAGGAGGAACTCACCATGCGTTTAGCGGACATGGAGAAGCTTTTTGCTTACTCAATGATCAAGCTATTGCTGCTCAATATTTGTTGGATGAGCAAAAAGCTTCAAAAGTATTAATTGTTGATCTAGATGTTCATCAAGGCAATGGAACAGCTGAAATTTTTAAATACAATCCGGGTGTTTACACCTTTTCGATGCATGGGGCAAAGAACTATCCCTTTCATAAAGAAAACAGCGACTTAGACATTGAACTTGCCGACGGAACTGGAGATGAGGAATATCTTGCTCGTTTACACGATACACTACCCAAACTAATAAAGGAACAAGAACCCGATTTCATCTTCTATCTCTGCGGAGTAGATGTTGTCGCTACAGACAAACTAGGACGCTTGGGAATGAGCATTGAAGGCTGCAAGGCAAGAGATGCTTTTGTGATAGAAAGTTGTAAAAAGAACAACATACCGCTACAATGTAGCATGGGCGGAGGCTATTCTAAGGACATTAAAATAATTTTAGAAGCCCATGCCAACACCTTCCGTATAGCTCGAGAGTTCTATGCCTGATGCCAAGTCGCTCCTCTCAGTTTAGCCGCTGCGATTACAATATCTTTTCGACTTACCTGACCCACTAAATTTCCGTTATTTAAAACAGGGAAACGACGACGTCCGGTAGAATGAAACATCGATGCAGCATCAAACAAACTCATTTCTGCAGGTAAGGTTTCCACTTCAGCAGTCATAAAATGCCCTACGGATTTGTCCAAAATAGGCATATTAAAGTAACGACTATCCGAAATCTCTTTCATACAATCTCCCTCAGAAATGATTCCGATCAGTTGTCCCTTTTCATTGACTACTGGACCACCTGAAATACGATGTTTAATTAATGCTTCCATGACATCATGAATCGATTGCTCTTCCGTGAATGTTACAATATTGGATGTCATTATATCACGGACAAGTATGTTGACTGGTTTTACCTTTTCAGCATCTGCACGTGGACCTTGAAAACTCTTTACTGCCATGATTTTTTATGTTTTGGTGAATAAACAAGATAACAAAAAAAAAATAAAGTTCAGAACTAAGTATTCCTTAGCTATCTTTATGGAAGGAATAATGGAAGGAAAAAAAATCAAATCAATTGGTGTTTTGGGCTGTGGTTGGCTAGGTCTTCCGCTTGCCAAACAACTCGTTATGGATGGTTATAGTGTTCGAGGGACAACAACAACCAAAGAGAAACTTAGTGCAATCGAATCGGTTGGCGCAATCCCATTTTTAAGCGAATGCACTGTTAATGATTGTGCATCACTAGCGCCCTTTCTGGAAAACCTCGATCTGGTCATTATCGCCATTCCCCCCGGAATTAGACAAAATCCTAAAAAACGTTTTGATCTTTTGGTGGATGAAATCATTAAACAAATTGTTGCGCAGACAGTTGCTAAGGTTATTTTCATCAGTAGCACAGCGGTTTACGGACAAGCGACCGGGGAAATTGACGAAACCCAAGCGACTCATCCGACTACTGAATCAGGAAAACAACTCGTGGCTTGTGAACAAAAATTGTTGAAAAACCCCTTTTTCGATGCTTGCATTTTGCGCTTTGGAGGATTGATTGGTCCAAATCGACACCCCATTTTTAGTTTGGTCAAAAAAGGTCCAATCAAGAATGCAGATACCAAAATAAATTTAATCCATTTAACAGATTGCATTCGTTTGATCCAAGCTGTCATCCCTTATTTAAATGGAAACATGGTCTTTAATGGAGTAAGTCCCTATCATCCTAGCCGCAAAGAATATTATTCGGAAATGGCAAAACTTGCCAAATTACCAATGCCAGTTTTTGTGTCGGGTAAATTGAATGATCGAATGATCTCTTCTGCTAAAATTCAAAAAGTATTAAAATCAGACTTTGTCGTTGAAAACTTGTTGACATTAAATTAGCCCGTCTGTAGGATTTATTTATTTCTATTGTATATTTATAATAAACCTACTGATGTGTCAAAAAGAAAATCCATTCAATTACTAGAAAGCCTGCTCAATCAAAGCAGAAAGGATAAGCTAATGTATCTCAATGCTGCTGACCGGCAAGACCTTCCAGCTTTCAAACGGTTCTTTAACCAACAAGCCCTCTACCGAAACAGCATGTTCTATGATTTCAGTAATCTTTTAAGTGAAAACGGGATTGAAGTTGAAGACGTCATTTTGAAACGTCCAGACATTCGTCAGCTAATGATGACTAAACCTGGACGAGATAAAAAAAATTCTTTTGCAGAATGTTTGCGCCAAGACCTTGACTTTAAAACAACGCTTGAAGTTTTAATTAAAGAAGATGCAAACGAAAAGAATGCAATCATCTACCGAAAACATTTGGCAAAAATAAAGGCCAGCATAGAAGAGAACAACCTGTATAGTATTGAGGTGAGTTCAAAAGCCTACTCATCGTCAGGTCTACTCTAAGGCTTCCGTTTTATTTACATCCAAGTTAACTTCCTCAGAAGGATCTAAAGCAAAGTCCTCTATGCGCATGAGATACGCTTTGTACGCTACATATAGCTTTTTCAGGCTTTCATTGAGCTTTTCCTGATCAGCTTCTTGCCCATAATACCTGGCTTTTATGAGTTCGGTTTTTACCACTTTTAGCCTACTAGTAACATCAGGTTTTGAAAAAGGCAGTGGGAGTTTCTGTCGCAATAAATCATCACATTTCAAAAAAGCATCATAAAGGAAAGGTTCGATTCCGGCAGGATTAAGCTTCGTCAAGTCTTCCATTGTTGAGCGGAATACACTAAACTTTTCAATAGGAATTAGGAGTGAATCTATGAGCGCATTTTCCTTTAATTGATATAATTGAATCGAAGCTTTTTCAATACTCAAGGGCTGCTGCTCTTTAACAACAGTCGGTTTCTTTTGTTCCCCAACATTAGAACATCCGTTAAAGAATACTACTAAAACAAAAAATATCAATTTAAAGCGCATTTTGAAGGGTGTTGATTTGCAATAAAAGTATGGTAAAGAATATGATCTGCAATAAGAATAAGTGGTGGGTAAATGTACCTTTGATTTCCACTTTATACAAATGATAAAAAACATGTAAGGGTAAGGCTGTAGCAAACCAACCAATATAGTTTTGTGCTGGGGCTGTCCCTCCAGAAAACGCCCAGAAATCCAAGATGGGAGCAATGGGTTCAATTACTGCATCCAATAAAAGCATTAATCCAACTCCTAGAACTATTTTACTGAGTATATGCCCAGCTAAATTGGCTGCAATTGCTGCGCAACAAATGGTTAGAATTGCCCAATTCGCCCCTATTAACCAAGGCACGCCTGCAACCTTCCACCCGAGTGCTTCCCCATAAACATATTGCCCAAAAATTAATCCGTAGTTCACGCCTAAGCCTTCAGCAACCATTCCCACAAAAAAAGCAATTGCAGCAACCAAATAGACCTTGGGTTCTTTCCTACTTGTTAAGAGAAGTAGCACAAAAGAAAGGGTTAAATTGAGGGGTGTCGCTCCAACAAACCACTGCGAATTTCCATATAAAATCCCGATGATTCCACTTATATGGAACAGCCATATAATCCCTATGGCAATGTCGTTAAGCTGAATGGATTCCTTTTTAATCATGTATGGGTAGCTAATTGGTCGCTAACGATTTTGGCGGATAGTAGACATAGTGGAATTCCTCCTCCAGGATGTACACTTCCGCCACAAAAGTAAAGATTTTTAAATTCTCGTGAAAAGTTTGGATGACGCCAAAACGCAGCCATTTGATTATTACTCGATGCACCGTACAATGCCCCTAAATGTGATTGAGTCTTAGCCTGTATAAGGGGAGGGGTCAATACCTCTTCCGTCACTATATGTGAGCGAATACTGGTCCCCAACTGCTGTTCAAGTTTATCCAACACTCTCTCGCGGAGCGAAACCAAATCGCTTTCCCAATCCTGTACATGATCGGCAGAAGTATTGATCATTACAAACCAGTTTTCACAACCCCGTGGCGCATCCGATGGAACATCTTTGGCAGTTATATTAACATAGATCGTGGGATCATCGTATAATGAATGTGTGTTAAAAATAGCATCAAACTCTGCTTTATAGTCCGCAGAGAAAAAAATATTGTGTAGGTCCAATGATGGAAATTGCTTTTGAATTCCCCAATAAAAAATTACTGCCGAGCTCGAACGCTCTTGAGCTAATATCTTTTCAGGGGCTTTTGCATTTGGCAATAACTTTCGATAAGTAGGAAAAACATCCATGTTTGAAACAATTACATCTGCTGGTATTTTTTGTTCATCCACCACCACAGAGGATACACGGTTTTTGGTGTGCAAAATTTCGGTCACATGCTGATTGAAATGGAATTTCACTCCCTGCCGCATGGCCAATTGATAGAGCGATTGACTTATTTGCTCCATCCCTCCTTCAGGAACAAATGTTCCATACTCAGATTCCAAATGCTGTACCAATGTCATGATTCCCGGTGTTTGAAATGGAGACGAACCATTATAGGTGGCGAAGCGATTGTAAAACTGAACCAAATGGGGTTCTTTTAACTGAGCAGTATTTACTTTGGCTAAGCTTTTGTTTAACTCAAACAAGGGCAGTTTAGCGAGCGCTTTAATCGTGTTCATGCTTAAAAAAGTCCCCCAACGATGCAACGAATTTTCCAAAAACAATTCAACCGTTAAATCAAATTTCTCCTTGGCGCGAAAAAGGTATTTTTTCACTACTTTGGGCGCAACATTTAGTTTTTGTTCAACTTCTTCAAGGAAACGGTCTTGATCGCTATAGGCTGTTAAGCGGATGCCATCTTGCCAAAAATATTCACACCCAATTTCTTTTTTATGGTAATTAAAATAAGCACGTGGATCTTCATCACACAAATGAAAAAGGGCATCTACATATTGCGGCATCGTAAACAACGAAGGGCCAGCATCAAAACGATATCCTTTTGACGTAAATGCACTTAACTTCCCACCAGGATAAGCATTTGCCTCGTATACTTCAACGGCATAGCCTTTTTTGGCTAAGCGAATAGACGTTGCTATACCAGCAATCCCCGCACCAATAACAATGCACTTTTTCATCCTTTCAACTGTTCATCTTGTTCAACGTAAAAACGAGAAAACAAATCCTCTGTATACCACCGCTTCTGTCTAGTTTCCTTGACAATGCTTCCGTGATCTGCAGACTTATAGGCGAACTGAAGAACATTTTCCATGGAATCCCACAAACTAATTGTTGCCTGTTGGATGAATGGCCATTCACCTATTCCCTTGTAAAAGTATACACCCCTAGCGGCCTCTATGGCTTTACTTGCTTTTGGAACCGCTCGCCAAAAAGAAAGTAATCGAGACCAACGTAGTGTTGCGCGCGTAATAATGGCAATCTTTTTGTTTTCAACATTCAATGCCTTTGGAGACTGAAATGGATTTTGCCCCCCCCACAAGCCATGACTTTTAATGTTAGAGAGGGTAAGTAGTCGAATGCTACTTGCTTTCGTAAAATATTGTTGAAGAAAATCATGCTCTTCTTTGAATTGCACTGCTGCCTTGGCATCTTTCCAAACGCCCAAAAAAGCGTAGGTTGAAAAATCGGGGCGTAAGCTAAAACCGGCTCCACCCCCTGTTCCTAAAAGTCGAAAAAAAGATAAACCCGGTGTTTCTTTTAATTGAGCGTAACCAATACCCATCTGCTTAAAGGCCCAAAGCTTGTTTGTTTTAAAGGAAAATAAATAAAGTTGTGTTACTTGGTCTGCACCTGTATTCATAAAGTGAAAGGTAGTGCTTTTTTAAAAAAAACACCTCTGCTAATGGATTTTAGAATTTGACTTTGGAAGTAAATCTACAGAGGTGTCTTAAACCAAATTGAATTAAACTGTTTAAATATAATCAAAAAAGGTTAAACGTAAAAGTTTTTGGTTGATTTTTCATCAAAAGCTTAAACAAAATGAAATTTCATGGCGACTAATCAATAAATGTCGTCTGCTCATCATAGAAGATTGGGGAGATTTGTCTATTTTTGTTTAAACACAAAACACTATACTATGACCACTACTTTTGTTGCCAATGTTGTTATCGTTACTACTATAATTGTTTGCGTCTTTATTATTCGCGACATGATCAAACAATAGTTTTGAAGGTAAAAGATCTTCATGCATGGATAGATAAAGGTATCTACATTCTCATTTTTTTGAATGTTGGTGCCATGATTTTGGAATCCCATTTGAGCTTAAGAATGGCCTATGGGGCCTATTTCCAAATCTTTGAAATCGTTTCAATTGTTATTTTTAGTGCTGAGTATCTCTACCGAATTGGACATGCCATTTACCTGAACGGATCTACGGGCGCATTTCAATACATCTTTAGTTTCTTTGGTCTCATTGATCTCATTTCAATACTGCCTTTTTACCTCAACCAGTTCATCAAACTCGACGGACGCTTCTTACGTATATTACGCCTTTTCCGATTGACACGCATCTTTAAGTTTGGTCGAAAGAGCAATTCTTTAAAGGTCTTTACCAAAGCACTTTTCTCAGTCAAAAGTGAACTCATCTTTACATTATTCCTATCCATCATTACCATTCTTTTTTCTGCATCGGCCATTTATTATTTAGAATACGAGGCACAACCAGAGAAATTTTCAAGTATTACGGAATCCATTTGGTGGGCAACGGTTTCTTTAGCAACGGTAGGTTATGGAGATGTATACCCTATTACCGTTGGTGGAAAAGTTTTTGCCTCAATCATATCCTTGGTGGGTATTGCAGTTGTGGCCATTCCAACTGGGGTAATCAGTGCCGCATTTGTCGAGGAAATATACAAAGCGCGTATCAAACGCAAACAATAAACCATTCTTAAATCCAGAACATTTCAACGCGTTCTGTACCACTACTTTCCATGAAAAAAATAATTGTTATTGGGTCCGGTTTTTCTTCAATATCTGTTGCTTCTTATCTAGCCAAAGAAGGACATGAAGTGGCGATCTATGAAAAAAATAGCACCCCAGGAGGGCGGGCTCGTCAGTTCAAAAAAGATGGTTTCACCTTTGACATTGGCCCTTCCTGGTATTGGATGCCCGATGTATTTGACAGTTATTTTGGTGATTTTGGTAAAAAAGTTAGTGATTATTATACACTCGAAAAGCTGGATCCAGGATATGAAGTCTACTTTGACAAGCAGGAGTCCATCAAAATTGGTGACACGCTTGAAAAAATTTATGCTGCTTTTGAAAACGAAGAGACGGGTAGCTCGGGTCCCTTAAAGCGATTCATAAAAAAAGCAGAAGACAACTATAATATTGCTATTAAAGATTTGGTTTACCGACCAGGAATCTCTCCTCTTGAACTGGTCACTCCAGCTACAATAAAAAAAGTGGGGTACTTCCTAAGTACGATTAAACGAGAGGTAATGAAGGAGTTCAACAATCCACGCTTGGCACAAATACTTCAATTCCCTGTATTGTTTCTTGGCGCTAAACCCAGTCAGACTCCTGCTTTTTATAATTTTATGAATTTTGCAGATTTTGGCCTAGGCACTTGGCACCCAGATAAAGGGATGTATTCTGTGGTAGAAGGTATGGTTCGTTTGGCGGAAGAGTTGGGAGTGCAGTTTAACACCAATGAAAACGTTGAAAAAATTCTTGTGGAAAAGGGGAAAGCGGTTGGCATTATTTCAAACGGAAAAACATTGAAGGCTGATATTGTCATTAGTGGAGCAGATTACCACCATTCCGAAAGCTTATTGGAGCAAAAATACCGCGCCTACTCTGAACAATATTGGGACAAAAAGACCTTTGCTCCTTCCTCATTATTGTTTTTTGTTGGGATCGATAAAAAACTGAAAAACGTTTCTCACCACACCCTGTTTTTTGACGTAGATTTCGACGCCCATGCTGCTGACATCTACGACAACCCAAAGTGGCCTGAAAGCCCGTTGTTTTATGGTAATTTTCCTTCCATGACCGATGCCTCAATGGCACCCGAAGGAAAGGAGGCTTGTTTCTTACTCATTCCCATTGCACCGGGCTTAGAAGACACTCCAGAAATGCGAAAAAAATACTTTGATATCGTAATTGATCGTTTAGAACACTTGACAGATCAATCGGTTCGTGATGCGATTCTCTTCCATGAGTCCTTTTGTGTAAATGATTTTGTGGAGGAATATAACTCCTATAAAGGAAATGCCTACGGAATGGCCAATACATTGTTGCAAACTGCTTTTTTACGTCCAAAATTAAAAAGTAAAAAAGTGGATGATCTGTATTTTACTGGTCAGCTAACTGTTCCTGGTCCTGGGGTTCCTCCGTCGCTGATTTCTGGGAAGATTGTAGCCAACTTGGTGTCTCCCCCCACCACCAAATAAGGGTCCATTCACGTTCTTTTTCCAAAAGAACAGCGTCGAGAATTTTAATGTTTTCTGAAAGCGTCTCCTCATAACTTATGAGCTGCTCATTGATTTGATTCCACAATTCTATGCGCTTGAATAGATTGTATTTGACAAAACGATCTTGCTGGACATAACTGCGATTTTCTACCCAAAAAGAATTGTTTTCGACCTCTATCTGGTCTAAATCAAACACCCATTGATTAGCCAAACGCGACCTGTACTCATCGACAAAGGTCTTTTCTTCTTTATCTGTATTGATCATTAAATACTTTAGATCTGTACCATCGTAATTGTCATTGACCAAACGACCAACATCTGAGCCAAGAAAACGGAAAGTTCCATCGAGTTTAATTGCATCGTATACCACACGAGGAGGGTTGAAAGGATCCCGATTGGTGTAGAAGGCCATGGGAGAAAAATAATAATCATCTTCTTCTTCATGGACCAAGAAAATACTGTCATTGTCCTGTTCCCATCGCAAGTATTGTTGCAGGTACATATCTGTCACCCACTCATTTTGACCGATATATTCTTGAGTATATTCACGCATTTCTATCAGCTCATCTCTTAAGCCTGAGAGGTTGTCGATATTAGATTCCCGATCATCAAAGTTTTCTCCTTGTTGTTCAACAGAGAAGGAAACCAATACCCCAAAAAAGACGATTAAAAACTCTACAAATCCTTTCTTTAAACGGTCATAGAAATCACGCAGGGAAAAACGATCACCAATGGTGAATAATTGAAGAAACCAATTCAGTTCTTTCCGGTCGCTGCCCTTTTTGTTTGCCATTTAAATATAGTTTCGGTCAGAGTTTAATCCTTTCCGTTCTCCAAATATACGAAAGACTTTTTCACATCAAAGATTTCTTCAATAAGGGCTTTTAGAAACTGTTCAAATTCTTCTGTGAAATTTGCATTCATCTGATGTTGATTCATTGTTTTAGGAAGATCTTTTCGCAGCACCGGTATCACATTAGCCATCGGAGTTTTCAATGAGATAATCCCTGCTTCAAAAGTGGTATCTGCGGAATAATAGGCCTGTTGTGACCAGGCATATAAGAGCACTTGAAAAAGTGGTTGACGTTTGTAGTCCCCAAGAAAGTCCTCCCAACCATTCCAGTATAGCTTTGTTTTTTCAATAAGTCCTGTTTTGTAATCAATAAACCGTAAGACACCATTAAAACGGTCTACTCGGTCAATTGTACCTCCAACTTTCACAGCTGAATCGAGCGTGGAAATGAAAAAATCGACCGAAAACTCTTTTTCAACCTCTAAGATTGTTAAGCTAGCACCCTGTTCCACCAATTGCATTTCTTGGGTTAAAAAAGCTTTTATCGAGCGTTCATATGATGCAACAATAAGATGATTCTCTCCGATGGGCTGTTGAGACTTTGGATATACATTTGCGTAATGGTTCAATAAGCTAGCGCTTAGTTTTAGCAACATTTCTTTATAAAAGAGTACCTGCATTGGTTTTCCTACAAAAGGGGCGTATAACTCTTCTAGGGTATTGTGCACGATTGTACCACGCTGAAAATTGGATAGAACTTTCTCAACCTCGATGGGTGGCTTTACTCCCAAAACATAACGCTCATAGAAGTCCATTGGATTGACCAAATAACTACTCAATGAAGTAGGTGAAAAGCCCTTGGCAGCAACTTTTCTAAGTTGTGTTAAAATAGCCTTATTCTTCTTTACTTCTGGTAGCATTGATGCCTCAATGGTGATCTGTCTAGTTGCGTTCTGATCAGTAAAATTATGGTCGGGCAAACATGTTAATTCTAGTTGGCGAATAAACCTACTTTTTTCACCTGCATTTAATCCATCACTGGTAGCATTGTACAATAGATGAATGTTTTTTGCCCTTTGTAGTATGCGATAAAAATGATAGGTATAAATGGCATCATTATCCAAAAAAGTAGGGAGTCCAAAATGCTTTTTTAAGGAAAATGGAAAAAAGCTTTGATCATTTTTTCCCACGGGTAAAATCCCTTCATTTACATTGGTAATGATAACCGTTTCAAAATCTAAAACGCGTGTTTCTAGCATTCCCATTAGTTGTAATCCTTGCACTGGATCACCTTTAAAGTCGATCGTTTGCAATTGCACTCCTTCTTTTAATAAAAATAAAACTGATGAAATTGATACACTAATTGCTTCGGTTTGAACTTGAACCTGGGTCTGAAAAGCTAATTTTAGCAACCCAAGAAGTGTAGCCTGGGTTAAATCTGTGGACTTATGCAATGAGAAATACTCGATTAATTGGTCGATCCAATCAACACATTGATCTAACAGTAATGAGGCATCTAAAGGAACATTAAATAAAGCCTTCCCTAAAGGTCCTTTGTCGAAGTTTTTCAGGGATGTAATCCCTGTCCTCTGCGAATACTCATGCTCCAATGTAAGTAGATCCTCCTTGGCTGTGCCGTTCTCCTTGAAAAGAATTCTCCTTACGGGTGGATAGTTCAAAATACTCATCAATAACTTGCGCTCAAACCCCTCTTCGTTATATGAAGCATGCAAGGTTAAAAAATCAATGAAAAAATGAGAAATTGGCAATTGAGCGATCGGATAACCCATGGTCACATTCCAATGCTTATTGGACAAAGGTAAATGTGATAATATCGGAAGTAGCATGGACTCATCACCCAAAACGACAGCCGTAGAATTGGGGGTAGAAGAAGATTTGTGCAGTAATTTGCCAACGTATTGCGCCTGCTCTATGCTACCCGAAAAGCCTACTGCATTTATGTTTTTTTGATGGCTAAAATGGGTAGACGTAAATGCACTAGGGTTCTTTCTGTAATGATTCCATTCCTGCTGATATCTTCGAATAAAACGTGAAGAAGCATGTATTGCATCTTCATAAAACACTTTGTCTAAATCCCAAAGCACTTCTCCTTTAGCGCTGGTTAAAAACTCTTGAAACAAGTATTCTTCTGAGGTATTGAGTGCATTAAACCCAACAAAATAATGTTGTTTATTTGATTGATCCAAATAGATTTGTAGAGCGTCCAATGCTTCCACATAAAGCATACCCATAGTGCCCCATTGCTTGGCTATTAATTTCTCCTTAAATGTGGAGTAAATCTCTGGTAAAGCTTTCCAAAACACTTCATCAAAAGCCGTTTCACTCTCTTGGTCATTGATTGATTCTAGGGCATAATACTCTCCTACGTTGGAAAGGATTGCAGCTGCGTCAACTTGATATGCATCTATATCATTAAAGTCCTTCAGCAAGCGAGAAGCCCATTGTAAATATTCTTCAAAACTATCTTGATATTCTTCTGCAACACATTGTTTATAGGCCCCATAAAGTGTGAATAGCTGTTGAATTTGTGGTGCCTTTTTAAGTTGAGAAAGTACTGCAACAAACTCTTCTATACTATAAATTTGAGGAGAAAACTGTGGTGATTCAATTTGTTGAAGAAGATGATTAACCAAAAATACTTTTGCACGTTTACTTGGCAAAACAACAACAACCTCTGAAAGAGAGGCATGTTTGGACTGAATGGTTTTTACGGCTTCTGCAAGAAAAGGAATCACAGCTTAAATTTTAAATTAAAGTAACAGCTATTTATTGGATTGGTCGAATCTGATCAAAAAAAAATGCCTTGCTAATAAGCAAGGCATTTAATATTTCAAATAGAAAGAAGATTATTCATTACCTACAGAGAATTGTACTCTTCTGTTGGCTTTTCTTCCTTTAGCAGTATTGTTATCACCGATCGGCTTTTCTTCTCCAAAAGCAGCAGTTGATACACGACTAGCATCTGCACCAGCAGCAACCAAAGCAGCTTGAACTGAGCCAGCACGTGATTCAGATAACTTCATGTTGTATGCTTTGCTACCGTCGCTAGAAGCATGTCCTTCAACCACAAAAGTAACCGTAGGATAGCTTTCTAAAATTCCTTTAATTTTTTGAACTACCTCAGCAGACTCAGCACCTACGATTTCAGCGCTTTCTGCTCTGAAGCGTATCATGGTACCCTCGGTGTTAAGTGTTGAAATAACATCTTTTGGCAACTCTGGGCAACCGTTATTAGCAGCGACACCAGCAAGTTCAGGACAAGCATCATCTTTATCCGCTACACCGTCGCCATCAGCATCTGGCCAAGGACATCCGTTGTTTGCAGCAGGACCAGCTTCTTCTGGACATGCATCGTCTTTATCACTCATACCGTCTCCGTCAGTGTCAGGACATCCGCCCATTGCAGCAGAACCCGCACGGTTTGGACAAGCATCTTCTATATCAGAAAGACCATCACCATCGGTATCTGGGCATCCATTCATTTCAATAGAACCTGCTCTGTTAGGGCAAGCGTCTTCTTTATCAGTAATTCCGTCTCCGTCTGAATCTGGACATCCACCAAATTCTTCTAGACCAGCAACTTCTGGACAGGCATCGAATTTGTCATATACACCGTCACCATCTGTATCAACTCCACCATACTTGAAGTTTACACCAAGATAATGTTGGAAGTTAGTAAGGCCTGTTTCAGCTTCAACAGAATGGTTGTAGTTTGCTTGATAAGAGATACCAAAATTATCATTTTTCCAGTACACTAATCCAGCACCAACAGTAAAGCCAACATATTGTTCCTCATCTAACCAATTATAATTACCACCAAATTCGGTAAAAGGTTCCCATGTTGCACTTTTCTTAGCTAAAGAGTTGCGGACAACAATGTTTAAGGAAGCAAATGTTGCTGGAATTATGGATGTTTCACCAAGAGAGGACAACTGGTTAAAACTAAACTTACTGGATAGTGAGAATTTTTCGGTAATATGTCTGGAAAAACCAACAGTAGATAGGGGAGAAATATTCCAGTTTGACGTCTTGTAGAAGTCTTCAAACCATTTTCCAGTTGCTGCACCTAATTGATTTGAGGGAGCATTGGTTGGATAACTGTCAACAGCATTGATACCGAATGTAATTACCCAGGGGTTATTTTCATCTTGAGCTTGCGCAGTAGATGTTACAGCAAGTAGAAGTGTTAGGAATAATCCTCTAGTTAATGTTTTCATTGTTATTTAATTAAATTTTTTATCAAAAATAGATGTAAAAGTCGAATTTACAAA
>JAKMEK010000013.1 GCA_022425945.1 Flavobacteriaceae bacterium | reverse complement strand
CTCGTAAAAAAAACCCTTTCTTAAGCTGTCTTTTGTGTAAACCAATTCGTAGCCATAGGTTGCTGCATTTTTTGTGAGCCACAACCTGAGCTTTTCGTAGGCACCCCCGGAATGGAAATGTTTTTCGAGTAAAACGTCTCCTTCCAATACTGGCTCGGCGTTGATGATGTCTATTTCTGTTCCCCAATGGTGTCTTGATGTTCCCGGAAGAGTTGAATATTCGATTATTTTTTTGAGTGCTTTTTCTGGAGTCAGTCCGGCTTCTAGGTAACGGCGATACTTCCTGTTCCAAATTCTTTTTTGTGCAGCATAAGACCTAAAACTAGAAACTATTTTTAGCTGTAAACTATCTTTTTTTGCTGCCGATTGCATTTCGAGAAAGGCTGTTTCAGCTTGAGGCAGTAGGCCGGTTTTTAGTGAAATAGTTGCCTCTTTTTTTCCCAATAAAAAAGGTTCATCATAGACTAGACTATCTTGACCAAATCCTAAATAGGAGATCATCAAAAGGCTAAAAAAGGAAGAATACTTTGTCATGCTTTTAAATGTTTGAAATAGCAATAGTGTTGGCCAATTGGAGCGATGTTAAATGCATCTCCGAACGGCAGGTAGTTTAAGGCTTTGTAAAATGGAACCGCTTTTGTTCGGGCATTTAACCAAATCAATGTACTTGCTTTAGAAGAGAGCTGTTGTTCAATCCCCTCCATTAGTGCTTTTCCAATATGTTGACCTTGAAATTCTGTCAACACGGCTACCCCTCTTATTTGATAGCTCCACTTACTTTTAAGTTGAGTGTGCTCTTTTAGGTAGGCTGAAGCTACCCCAACCAATTGCCCTTTATGAAAGGCTCCCAAATGAACACTGGTTTCAAGCTCATCACCTTCAAAGACACAGCTAGCTAGTGGCCTTCCTTTTCGGAGCATCGGGTGTCGAACCAAATGCGTTAATTTGGCTGGAATAGCATCAAGGGTAACGGTGGATATCATCCTATGAAAGTACAGAATTTATTATAATGATATGGGGTATTTTATCTAAGTCTAGACCTTTTCTTTTGAAGAATTTGATTTAATGCAAATTATACTATCTTTGTGGCACTGCGGGAGTAGCTCAGTTGGTAGAGCTTCAGCCTTCCAAGCTGATTGTCGCCGGTTCGAGCCCGGTCTCCCGCTCATTTTTTTCTACACCTCCTTCCTTTTATATTAACATCGTATTAGCATTTAATCAACAGATATTCCTTATTTTTATCTGATGAAAATTTTATTATCTAGCTTTTTTACACTTTGTTTTTTAGTTGTTTCAGCCCAAGAAAAACGCATTCCGCTCAAAGGGAAATTGCTCTATCGCAATAGTAACGTAATAGCGGCAAATGTGGTCAACAATACTGCCTTGACAAACACCATCACCAACGGTGAGGGAGAGTTCGAGATTTTAGCTCGTGTGGGTGATGAGATTATTTTTTCATCCATACAATTTAGGATTAAAACGGTGGAGATCACCGATGAAATTATTAAGAAAAATCGTTTGGTGGTCGAAGTGAACGAACGAACCACTGCCTTGAACGAAATTGTGGTTGGCCCAGAGAACACGGAAAAATTTCTGGATTTAAAAAAGGAAGAATTTACACGTGTAGACTACACCCAAGACAAATCATCGCAAATTAGAAATTCAATTACAACGCAGGGGCAATTGAACAATGGACTTAATATTGTGAATATCGCCAAACTATTGGCCAAAGTGGTTACCGCTAATAATGATCAGGAGAAAAGGACATTGCTACCTTCCAAGGTTCTTCCGTTAATTTTTGAGAAAGATTTCTTTACCGATGACTTGGCATTAAAGACCAATGAAGTTGATGGCTTTTTTGAAGAATTAGATCGAATTCTACCCAGTGATCGTTTGTTGAAAAAGGATAAGGAGTTCCAATTGATTGAGTATTTATTCCAAGAGAGCGAGAAATACAAGAAAAAAATCAGGTGAAAAAGAGAGGTCTTTTTCTGAGTTTACTATTGTGTTCTTTGTCATTTGGATTGAGCGCACAGACCTACAAGTTATTGGAGGGTAAGGTCACCCACCCAAGACTTCCACTCGAAGGAATTCATGTCGTCAATCTAAGCCGTGGAAATGCTGAAATCACTGATATTTATGGTGCTTTTGAAATTTCTGTAGCCGTAGGGGAGCGCCTGATGTTTTCTGGGATTCAGTTCAAACAGCGAGAACTCCTCATTACCGAAACCATTTTTTCATTGGATAAGGTTACCGTATACCTAGAGGAATTTGTCAATGAGCTACGCGAAGTTGTTGTAAAACCGCATAAGCTTAGCGGAAGCCTTACGAGTGATTTGAACACTGTGCCAAAGCGACTGAACTTTAGCGATGTGGGTATTCCAGGATTTGAAGGTGAGAGAGAAGAGAAGATTGTCTCAGGGAAAAGCCTAATACTAAGTACATTGCTACTGCCCATATCTGGGGGGATAAATTTGGAGGCTGCTTACAAACATATTTCGGGTTATTACAAAAAGCTAAAAAAGCGAAGAAAGCTAGACGGTCAGTTTGATGCAATCTTCGCAATGATTAAATTTTATGGGGTTCTCTTTTTTGAAGAAGAGTACGGCATTCCTCAAGAAAAAATCTATGATTTTGTTTTGGGGTGTTCAGAAAATTCAAACATTATTGAATTGTATAAAATGGGGTTACACGGAAGGGTAATGGATCAGTTCGAGCAGTTTAAGAAAGAACGTTATGCTGAAAATTAAAGCCATCATTTTTTTAATGGCATTCTTGACTTTTTCGGGAAAGAAAAGCCACGATTATTACTTGAGTACAACTTCAATAAAATGGGTGCCTGAAAAACAGCAACTTCAATTGACCAGTCGTTTCTTTCTAGAAGACATTGAGGCCTATATGCAAAACAAGCAAAACAATAAGGTGGTGTTTTCTCCAGATTCTCACCCGGACGATACTGATGCATTTGTCAAAGACTTTTTTCTCGACAACATTAGCTTGCAAATAAATGATTCTAGCCATGAGATAAACTATCTCGGGAGGGAGTATCAAGATGAGTTTTTGGTGGTTTATGCTGAAGTGACAGAACTTTCTATTGCGATTTCTAAGCTCAGCTTTAAAAGTACCTTTTTGTTGGATTTTATCGCAAGTCAACAAAATATCATTCACATCAAAACACCTGAGAAGCACAAAAGTTTTTTGTTGAAAAATAAAATTAATTCCCTAGAATTTATAGTCAACTAATTTGAAGTATATTTAACCTCAATAAAATTATTTTACAATGAAAAAACATGTTTTAGCCTCAATGACTATGTTTTTTGCCTTCTTTGTAGCAGCACAAGATTCTACTGCAGTGCAAGGGCATAAAAACAATAACAATTTCAAGCAATTATATGAAGAATTTGCCACCCCCAACCGATATAGAACGGCTGCTGGGGCTCCAGGAGTAGATTATTATCAACAGCAGGTTGACTATAAGATGGACATTCGTTTAGACGATGCCAATACCAAGCTCTATGGAAATGAAACCATTACATATACCAATAATTCTCCTGATGCTTTGCCCTATTTATGGATTCAACTTGACCAGAATATTCGTAATGAGAACGATATGGAGGGAGCCAAAAATCCGTCTACAGCACCAAAATACAGAGGGGTAAATGCTTTTGTTGATGAGTTTACATCAGAGAAATTTGTCGGTGGCTTTAACATTCAAGAGGTGAAAGATGTCAATGGCCAGCCATTGCGTCACACCATAAACCAAACCATGATGCGTGTAGACCTACCTTCAGCTTTAAAAAGTGGACAACAATTTACTTTTTCAATCAAGTGGTGGTACAAAATCAACAACCATGTTACTGACCGTGCACGCTCAGGTTATGAGTACTTTGAAGAAGATGACAATCGTGCTTATGTGATTGCGCAGTTCTTCCCACGCCTAGCGGTTTACAACGATGTGGAAGGTTGGCAAAACTATCAGTTTTGGGGGAATGGAGAATTTGCACTCAACTTTGGTAATTATGAAGTCAATATTACCGTTCCTGAAGATCATATCATGGAAGCTACAGGAAGCTTGCAAAACCCAAAAGAGGTGTTGAGTAAAACGGAATATAAGCGATACAAAAAAGCCTTAAATACTTTTGATAACCCTGTTATTATTGTTTCTCAAGATGAAGTAGTTGAGAAAGAAAAAGTAAAAGCAACCAAAACAAAAACATGGCGTTTTGTGGCTGAAAATGTGCGTGATTTTGGTTTTGCCACATCGAGACGTTTTATTTGGGACATGATGGCGGTGAAAGTAGGGGGTGAAAATAAAATAGCCTCTTCTTTATACCCAAAAGAAGGGAATCCCTTGTGGGAGGAATACTCAACCCGTGTAGTTGCGCATACCCTAGAGGTTTATTCAAAATACACCTTTGATTATCCTTATCCAAAAGCAGTTTCTGTTCATGCCAAAAATCAAGGAATGGAATACCCTATGATTTGCTGGAACTATGGACGTCCTAATCCAGATGGAACCTATTCTGACCGCACAAAGTACGGAATGATCAGTGTAATTATTCATGAGGTTGGGCACAACTATTTCCCCATGATTGTAAACTCTGATGAGCGTCAGTGGGGCTGGATGGATGAAGGTCTAGACACCTTTATGCAATACCTTACTGAGCAAGAGTTTCAGGTAGATTATCCCTCTCGTCGTGGAGATCCATCAAAGATTGTTCGCTATATGTCGGGGAATCAGGACTATATCACGCCAATCATGTCAAATCCAGAAAATGTTTATCAACTCGGACCAAATGCCTACGGAAAACCGGCCACTGCGCTGAATATTCTTCGTGAAACCATTATGGGACATGAGTTATTTGATTTTGCCTTTAAAACCTACTCGCAGCGTTGGATGTTTAAACACCCTTCACCAGAAGATTTTTTCCGCACCATGGAAGATGCTTCTGCCGTTGATTTAGATTGGTTTTGGAGAGGTTGGTTCTATTCAACAGATGTGGTAGATATAGGCGTTAAAGAAGTGAAACGTTACTATGTTTCTCCAACCCCTAGTAAAGAGGTAAATGATTTGTTAGCCCGTTATGGCATGACCGCAGATGATTTAAATCCGTCGGTTTTTATGGTTGCTGAGGATAGCGAAGAATTTGATCCTAGCCTAGCCGAAGGAAAAGCCCAAGATCACTCTGAAGTACTGGCTTCCACTCTAGAGGAGGGACAAGAAATCCCTGCTTTTTTCTATGAAATTGAGTTTGAAAAACCAGGAGGAATTGTAATGCCAATTATTGTCGAATACAGTTATGCCGACGGTACAAGCGAGCGCATTACTTATCCGGTTCAGGTTTGGCGTAAAAATGATGCCTCTGTTAAGAAACTCATTACATCTAGTAAAGAATTGATCGGTGTTACCATTGATCCAGATGCGGAAACAGCAGACATTGATTTGACCAACAATGCTTGGCCAAAGAAAGAAGCTGATTCTGATTTTGATGCATTTAAAGCAAAAGTAAAAGGCTAAGAAACGCAAAACATAGCGTTAAAAAAAGCAGTGAATATTTTCACTGCTTTTTTTTTCGCCTATCTTTGAAAAAAATCTCACCATGTTATTCATTAGCGGAGCCGAAATTGTGTTTATTTTTTTTATCGTTTTGCTCATCTTTGGCGCCGATAAAATACCTTCTATTGCGCGCGGTTTGGCCAAAGGAATCACTCAAGTTAAACAGGCCACCAATGAGATTAAATCAGAGATTCAGAAGTCTGCCGATTTAGACCCTAGCAAGCAAATTGGAGGAGATATTCAAAAGGAAATCAACCAAGTAAAAGAAGATTTCGATAACTTGACAAATTCTGTTAAGCGTAAATTTTAAATTTTTCGACTAAGCGTAAGGCCATCTCTCAAGGGCAGTAACACTGTTTCCAGTTCAGGATGATTGGACAGTCGTGTATTGAATTCTTTCAAAACACGCGTATCCTCGTCTTTGTGCTGCGTTTCTTCTAACACCTTTCCACTCCACAACACATTGTCTGATAGCAAGAGTCCGCCTGAACGTAGTTTTGGAAGAACCAGTTCAAGATAATTCAAATAATTTTTTTTGTCTGCATCAATGAAGATGAGGTCATAGGTTTTGTTCAATTGGGGAATAAGTTTGAGGGCATTCCCTGTGTGTTGATGTATTTGCCTTCCCCAAGGAGATCGATCAAAAAAGGAACGTTGAAAATCGGTCAATTCTTCATTGATGTCCAAGGTGTCGATTGCTCCATTTTTGGTTAAGCCCTCTGCCAAACAAAGGGTTGCGTAGCCCGTAAAGGTTCCAATCTCTAAAATGTTTTCAGGGGCAATAAGTTTGGAAAGTACACTCAAAAAGCGTCCTTGCAATGGCCCACTTAACATGCGAGGTTGTAATACTTTTAAATGGGTTTCTCGGGTTAACTCAGTCAACAACTCCGGCTCAGCTTGGGAGTGTTTTACCACATAATCGAAAAGAGAGGAAGCGATAAAATCCATGGTTTAATTTTTTGGGCGGGCATAGGGAAATCGCTCCAAAAGCGTTGGCAAAGCATAGCCATCTAGTCCGTTAATGGTGACAATTTCTCCTTTGTCGAGTTGAACCCAACCGTCTTCAAGCAACATATTTTCCTCTACATACAAATGTTCTATGGCGCCAACAACCAAGAGGGTGTCATTTTCCTCAATCAGGTAATCATTGACATAGGAACAAGCAATTTGAACGGGTGCCTCATTTACAAAGGGAGCATAGAAGTCATTTTTGTATTCTTCCACCAAACCGCTTTGTTCGAATTCTGAAATCCCTTCAGGATATTTCGCAGAAGTGTGGTGGGCCGCTTCGATTTGTTGTTGTGCGATATGATTTATGGTGAACACACCGCTTTCTTTCATGTTTTGATAACTGTGTCGCGGTACGGTAGTTGGTCGAAGGATAAAACCCAACAAAGCAGGATTGCTTCCAAGGTGGACGACCGAATTAAAAACTGCTAAGTTTGTTTTCCCAGCTTTCGATTTTGTGCCAATCAAATTGGCAGATTTATAGCCAGATACACTGTTGATTAAATTATTCTTGTAGCGAGAAGCGAGTTCGTTGATGGCTCCTTTAGAAAAATGCTGCATTTTTTTTGGGTAAAGATAAGACTAATCGGTAGGATTGTCTTCTTTTAATACAAGGGTTAAAACTACGGCTAGCCCAGCAACCAATGTTCCCAAATAAATTAAATGTTTGTGTTCTTCAATTCCTTGAAATCGGCCATCCAATATAAAGCTGTCGACAAAGCTTATAAAGCCGCCCAAGAATAGCATTAAAATAAGTGCTTTGTATTTTTGAAAGGTTGAACGCATAAATTAAATT
>JAKMEK010000092.1 GCA_022425945.1 Flavobacteriaceae bacterium | reverse complement strand
ATTAAATAAATGTTTATAAAACAAAAATACAATAACTGACTCAAAACAAAAAGGATTGAATAGTTTGTCTAAACAAATAACTTATCGTTTATTTTTTTGTGATTTCCTTATCCTTTTTAGGGGGTGAGAAAAGTTCACTTAACGCAATTTTAGTGTTGCGTAGCAAAGATATAAAACTGATTTCCTCCGACTCCATTTGAGCTTTAGCTCTATTTATTAACTCTTGAATTTCGGGCTGAAGTAAAACAAAATCAACAATACTTCTTCGCTGCAAATCAGCAAACCAGGCTTGGGTTTGGTGTTTACGTTGCAAGTCAAATTGTTGGGTGGATTTTAATTGTTCTTGGTGGGCTTGAATACTATTCCAAATAGCACTGATTCCTCTTTTTTCAATGGACGAGCACGTAAAAACTTTAGTTGACCATCCAAGGTGTTTTTGTGGAAACAAATGCAGCGCTTTTTTTAGATTACTTGCCTCCAATGCTGCTTTTTGTTCTTGACCTTCATCTGCCTTATTGATCACCACCAAGTCCGCACATTCCAATATCCCTCTTTTCATTCCCTGTAGATCATCTCCCGCACCAACAATATGAAGCAACAAGAATACATCTACCATTTTATTCACATTTAATTCGGATTGGCCCACCCCCACAGTCTCTATAATAATCGTATCGAAACCAGCTGCTTCGCATAATAAAATTGCTGCTTGAGTATGTTGTCCTACTCCCCCTAACTGAGTATTTGTTGCTGTAGGACGGATAAAGGCATTTGGACTTCGACTTAAATCATTCATTCTAGTCTTATCACCTAAAATACTTCCTCCACTACTTTCACTACTTGGGTCAATGGTCAAAACCGCAATTTTCTTTTGATGTTTTCCGATCAATTCCATCCCCAATGCCTCAATAAATGTGCTCTTTCCTGCTCCTGGAATTCCACTTACTCCAATTCTTAAGGAGTTACCGCTGTGAGAATGCAATTCCTCCAAAAGCATAAGACTTAGTTCTTGATCAATGCTTAAATGACTCTCACACAGGGTAATTGCCCTACTTAGGCTCGCCCGATCACCAGCAAGAATTCCTTTTTTAAGCACAGCTTTATCTATTGATGTTTTTGCCATATCAAGTGATTTCTTGACAGATTTCGATCAATACACCGTGCGTAGTCTTGGGATGAAAAAAGGCAACCATCTTATTATCTGCTCCACGAAAAGGCTTTTCTTGCAAGGGAGTAAACCCTTCTGCTGCCAAACGACTCATTTCAGTAGAGATATCATCTACCTCAAAAGCTAGGTGGTGAATGCCTTCTCCATTTTTTGCTAGAAATTTTGCAATCGTGCTCTTAGGGGAGGTCGCCGCCAGCAATTCTATTTTCTGGTCTTTCACTTTAAAAAAAGCGGTAGCAACAGCTTGGCTTTTGACTTCTTCTTGCTTGTAACAGGAGGTGTTCAACAAAGCGGAATAGTGAGTTATAGCAGTGTCTAAGTCGTTTACGGCAATTCCAACATGTTCCAGTTGCTTCATTTTCTAGATTTACTTAACAAGATACATCTTATTTTAAAAAAAGAAGTTTGATCAAAAAAAAGACCCCCATTGGATGGAGGTCTGAAAAAGCCTGCGTGACCCAGAGAGGATTCGAACCCCTAACCGTCAGAGCCGAAATCTGATATTCTATCCAGTTGAACTACTGGGCCGTTGTCTGCAACAAATGTAAAACTATCTTGAGGCATTCGCAAGGGATTTCGATAAACTAAAAACCATGGGAAGTATCTCTGCATTTTAAAAAGCAATTCCTTAGCTTAGTGAACAGATTCGGAAATAAAGCTGACCTAACCACATGAGTAAACTATATTTTTTTCGCCACGGACAAGCTTCTTTAGGCGCCGACAATTACGATGTACTCTCCCCCAAAGGAAGGGAACAAGCCAAACAATTAGGAATACATTTGGTAAATGAAGACATTCGTTTTGCTCAAGCTTTTGTAGGCCCCTTAGCACGTCAAAAAGACACCTACAAGGGTGTAAAAAAATGTTATGAGAACAATCAATTAACCTTTCCGACCGCAGTAGAAATAAAAGGACTAAAAGAACATCAAGGGATGGAGACCATGAAAATTGCGCTACCGGAACTACTGAAAACAGATGACTATTTAAAAAAGCTGACACGTTCTACCCAAGAAAATCCCTCACTAGCTATGCGCAACGGAATGCTGGGTTTTCAATATTTTTTGGGCAACTGGGCAGAGGGGCATTTTACCGTAGACGGGATTCCAACCTGGAAATCTTTCCGAGAAGAAGTTCGTTCTGGCCTAGATGAAATTTTAAACGCAACCCAACAAGGAGAGAATATTGCACTGTTTACTTCAGGAGGGACAATAAGTGCTATTATGGGAGAATGCCTTGGCTTACCCACAGAAAAGTCCGTGGCAGAATTGAATTTCTCCGTTCGAAACACTTCATTTACGACCTTCTTGCTTACTGGTGACAAATTCAATCTACTCTCCTTCAATGAATTACCTCACCTAAAAAAAGACATGATTACGTTTGTATAACCTTCCTCTTATGACAAAAAAAAATCCATCACACGCTCGAAAAGATATAGACGAATTAAAAGATCGTAAAGCCCTTTTAATGGACAAGATGCGAAAGGAGGCCGTTGAAAAAAGGCATGCCATGGGCAAACGTACCGCAAGAGAAAACATTGCTGATCTTTGTGACGAGGGTACTTTCAGCGAAATTGGCTCCCTCATTGTTGCTGGACAAAAGGGACGCAAACCACTTCAAGAACTCAGAATAAACACCCCTGCAGATGGGCTCATTACGGGGATAGGGAAAATTAACGCCTCAAGCTTTGAGAAAAATACCAGTTGTTATGTTTTGAGTTATGATTACACTGTCCTAGCCGGAACACAAGGGGCTTTTGGGCATAAAAAAACAGATCGCTTAATGGCTCTAGCCACCAAAGCAAATTGTCCTATACTCTTTTTTGTTGAAGGGGGTGGTGGACGCCCCGGAGATGTTGATTTCACGTCTGTGAGCACAGGTGGCTTAGACCTCATGACCTGGCGCTCGTTTGCTCGTCTAAGCGGAAAAATTCCTCGTATTGCGATTGTTGGGGGCTATTGTTTTGCGGGCAATGCAGCCATTGCAGGTTGTGCAGATATTATCATTGCCACCAAAGACAGCTCAATGGGTATGGGAGGACCTGCCATGATTGAGGGTGGAGGATTAGGCTCCTTCCATCCAAAGGAAATTGGTCCGGCAAAAACACTGGCAAAAAACGGCGTAATTGATCTGTTGGTCGAAAACGAAAAGGAAGCCGTCGCCATCGCAAAAAAATACTTGAGTTATTTTCAAGGAAGCAGTAAACAATGGAAAGAACATCCACAAGAAGAACTGTATGCCATTTTACCAGAAGATCGCCGTTATGCATATGATATCAGTAAAATAATTACTGTCCTTGCAGATGAAGACTCTGTCCTTGAACTCCGAAAAGATTTCGCGCTAAATATGATCACAGCCTTAATTCGTGTTCAGGGTAAGCCAATGGGACTTATTGCCAACAGCACACGTTTTTTAGGTGGGGCGATCGATAGCGATGCTGCTGATAAAGCAGCTCGTTTCTTACAATTGTGCAATGCCTTTGGACTAGCTGTAATTTCATTGTGCGACACGCCAGGTTTTATGGTGGGTCCCGATCATGAAGAACAAGGACTAATTCGCCATTCCTCCCGTTTATTTATTACGGCGGCTTCTTTAGATGTTCCCATGATTACTATTGTACTTCGAAAAGCATATGGTTTAGGAGCCATGGCCATGGCAGGGGGGAGTTTTCACGCATCCTTTTTAACCCTTTCTTGGCAAAGCGGTGAATTTGGAGCCATGGGGCTCGAAGGCGCTGTAAAACTAGGCTACAACAAAGAGTTAGCTGCAACCAAAAACAAGAAAGAACACGATGCACTTTATGATAAACTTGTTGCGAAAGAATACGAAAAAGGAAAGGCCATCAATGCAGCCGAAACATTAGAGTTTGACGAAGTAATTGATCCAATAGAAACCAGAAAAAGAATTGCGACAGCTATGGACTGTCAGCCTACAGACAAAACATTTAACCCTACTCGCAATATCGATAGTTGGTAACATTTAAAAATAAAAACATGAAAGCAATTGTATGTGAAAAATATGGGCCACCATCAGAACTCGTCCTTAAAGAACTTCCTAATTTAAGTCCGGGAGAAAAAGAGGTCGTCATTCAGGTTAAGGCTTGCAGCTTGAATTTTCCCGATACTTTAATTATTCAAGGAAAGTATCAATACAAACCAGAACTTCCGTTTACACCCGGAAGTGACATTGCTGGAATAGTTTCATCGGTTGGGAGTGCTGTAAAACATTTAAGCGTTGGAGATGAAGTGTTTGGTTTTGTCGCCAATGGTGGATTTGCCGAGGAGGTTGTTGCCCCTGCACGAAATGTTTTTCCAAAACCACCAAAAATGGACAATGCGGTTGGCGCCTCCTTTCTTATGGCCTATGGCACCTCCTATCATGCACTAAAAAATAGATCCCAATTAAAAGATGGGGAAGCGCTTGTGGTTTTGGGGGCATCAGGTGGAGTCGGACTAGCTGCCGTGGAGTTAGGAAAACGTATGGGTGCTCGAGTAATTGCTTGCGCCTCTACAAATGAAAAATTAGCATTGTGTAAAACCTATGGCGCGGATGAAGGGATCAATTACAGCAAAGAAGATTTAAAGAAACGAATCAAAGAATTAACCGATGGAAAAGGAGCCGATGTGATTTATGATCCTATTGGAGATAAATTTTCCGAACCCGCGCTACGAGCAATTGCTTGGGAAGGTCGCTTTTTGGTGGTTGGTTTTGCTGCTGGAGAAATTCCTAAAATACCATTGAATCTCGCCTTATTGAAAGGTTGCCAAATTGTAGGTGTCTTCTGGGGCTCTTGGGCCATGCAATTTCCCAATGACAATATGCAAAATACCATGGAGTTAATGCAATGGCATGCCCAAGGAAAATTAAAACCGCACATTCATGCCATCTATCCTTTGGCTAAAGCACACAAAGCTATGGAGGAAATGATGGACCGAAAAGTCCGTGGGAAAATTGTGATTGAATGTAGTGTGTAAAAAAATTAAGACGAAAGCTGTTGCTTAACGATGGTAGAAATGGTTTTTCCATCGGCCTTACCTGCCATTTGCTTTGAAGCCATTCCCATGACTTTCCCCATATCTTTCATCCCAGCTGCACCGGTTTGCGAAATGATTTCTTGAATGATGGCAGTCACCTTTTCTTCTGACAATTGTTCGGGTAAGAATGCAGCGATGACATTTGCTTGTGCTTCCTCCGGTTCAGCTAGGTCTACGCGATTTTGTTCACGGAAAATTGACGCACTGTCTTTGCGCTGTTTGACTAATTTCTGTACCAGTTTGATCTCTTGCTCCTCAGACAAATCTCCACCCCCTCCACTGGCAGTTTGCTCAAGAATTACAGCTGACTTAACAGCACGAAGGGCCTCTAGTTTTAAACTGTCTTTCGCCCGCATGGCATTCTTTATTTCTTCTGTAAGGTTGGATAGTATTCCCATGATTAGTCTACGTTATCGTGTAAAAATGAATTATTGGAGCGCAACTGAATATCATCGTTGCTGTCTGCATCAAGGCTTAAGGTCGAGGGCGATTGCTCCTCCAAGGCTTCGTCTGGTTCAAAACCTAAACGCTTGTAGGCGGGCTGACGCTCCATTTCCTCAATATGATTTATTTTGTTTTTAAAAGTATAATTGAATTGCTTTAACTGCTCTTTTCGTTTTTCATTTTCCTGACTAATACTTTCCTCTATGGATTTATCAAAAGGACTGGTAGACGAGGAAGAAATGGGTTGTGTATCACCAACTGGTAAGACTGTTTTCTCGACTACTTTAAAATCGATAGCTTCTTCAGTTGGTTCTTCAAGTTCTTTGAGCGATGGTGTAACAGAAAAATGATCATCTAATTGAAATACTGTCTCTGCTTCAGGAGAAGCAATTGAGGATGCTTCCTCCGTTGTACTGGAGGCACTCAGCGGCAATTCAAATTCAAATTCGATTTGCTGCTTTTCCTCGTCTTCAACTAGGGTTGGTGCAACAACTTCTATGTCATTAACCAAAGCTGAAATGTCATTGAAAACAAACTCATCTTCAACTTCCATAGAACTCAAGTTTTCTTCCGCTGGTAATTTGAATTCCACAAAAACTGGTTCATTCACTTCCACAGCGGCAATGGTTGCCGTAGCAGGCATATACTGTTCGGGCGGAACCACTTCTGACACTACTTCAATCTCAGATAAAGGGATCACTTCCTCATGCCCATTTACCTCAATTTCATTGATCATCTCTTGAGAAATCTCTTCTTCTTTTTCTTCCAACGAAAAACGCATGTCTGATTCCATAACTTCATCTTGAATCTGCGTTTCCTCTGCTTCATCTTCCAAAGTATACTTCACTACAGCTTCTTCGGTCACCTTTTCCAAGGGAGTGTCAAAAATGGTTTCGAGATTAGCAGGCGACTGTGTTAAGTCGTGAACCAAAGCTTGATCTTCTTCAAGTGCATGAATGATTTTCTTCGCCTCTGTATTCACAATTTCATATTGCTGTTCCGAATCGAAACCAGTAGCGATAATGGTCACCGAAATACTGTTTCCAAGCGCAGGATCTTCTCCAACTCCCATGATAATATTGGTGTTGTTCCCTGCTTCGTTTTGGATGTAATCATTTATTTCACCAATCTCATCAATGGTAATTTCTTCTTCACCCGAGACGATCAGCAAGAGTACATTTTTACAACCTGTGATCTTGTTATCATTGAGCAAAGGCGAATCCAATGCTTTTACAATTGATTCTTGCGCGCGATTCTCTCCTTCTGAAGAAGCAGATCCCATAATGGCTGATCCACTGTCGCTTAAAACAGTCTTTGCATCCTTAAGGTCAATGTTTTGCGTATAATGGTGTGTAATTACCTCGGCAATCCCCTTAGCAGCGGTTGCCAATACTTCATCAGCCTTAGCAAATCCAGCTTTAAAACCAAGGTTACCATACACCTCTCGTAGTTTATTGTTATTAATGACAATTAGCGAATCGACATTGGACTTCATTTCTTCCATCCCTCGCTGCGCTTGTTCCAAGCGTATTTTTCCTTCAAACTGAAAAGGCATGGTAACAATCCCAACGGTTAAAATACCCATCTCTTTGGCCATTTTGGCAATAATTGGAGCAGCACCTGTTCCGGTTCCACCTCCCATTCCAGCAGTGATGAAAACCATTTTTGTTTGAGTAGACAGCAAATCGTGCAAGGCATCAACACTTTCTTGTGCGGACTGACGTCCTACTTCTGGATTGGCTCCGGCGCCTAGACCCTCGGTAAGCGAGGCACCCAATTGAATTTTAATTGGAACACTACTTTTTTCCAAAGCTTGGGCGTCGGTATTGCAGACCACAAAGTCAACACCAATAATTCCTTGCTGGAACATGTAATTGATGGCATTACTTCCTCCCCCACCTACACCAATAACCTTTATCACATTCGATCGGTTTTTGGGTAAATCAAAATTAAAGTTCCCTGATATGTTATCCGTGGTTTCTTCGCTCATGTTGTATTATTTAAGCTTTGTCCAAAAATTCTTTAAACTTATCTGTCCATCTTTCGAGGACAGAGTTTCTGTTTTTCGTGAGTGCTGGTGCTGGCAAAATCTCATTTTCCTGCACATCAGCTCCCTCTTCTCCCTCAGCATTTGGCGCTGCAGAAAGTGTTTCAGCAGGGGCTTTTTCTAGGGCAGCCATCAATAGTCCAACCGCTGTTGAAAACATTGGACTTGTGGTTTGCTCATCGGTATCACCTGCTAAATGCTCATTGGGGTAGCCCACACGAGTATCCATTCCAGTAATGTATTCGACCAACTGTTTCAGGTGTTTTAATTGGCTTCCTCCTCCGGTCAAAACGATACCGGCGATGAGTTTCTTCTTTTGGTCATCGTGACCATAATTTTTTATCTCTAAATAGGCCTGTTCTATGATTTCAATAACACGAGCATTGATAATCTTTGAAAGTGTTTTTAATGAAATTTCTTTGGGATCTCTTCCACGGAGTCCAGGGATGGAAACAATTTCCGTTTCTTTATTCTCTCCTGGCCAAGCAGAACCAAACTTCACTTTTAACAACTCGGCTTGCTTTTGAATGATTGAGCATCCCTCTTTGATGTCTTCTGTAATAACGTTACCACCAAAAGGAATAACTGCTGTATGACGAATGATACCATCTTTAAAAATGGCCAGATCTGTTGTTCCCCCACCTATATCGATTAAAGCAACACCAGCTTCTTTTTCTTCTTGACTTAAAACAGCGTCAGATGAAGCAATCGGCTCAAGGGTAATGTTTCCCATTTCGAGGCCAGAGCTATTAATACATCTACCAATATTTCTAATGGAGGAAACCTGTCCAACAACCACATGGAAATTAGCTTCTAGACGTCCACCGTACATTCCGATAGGTTCTTTTATTTCTGCTTGACCATCCACTTTATATTCTTGAGGAAGCACATGGATGATTTCTTCACCTGGAAGCATTACAAGCTTATAGACTTGGTTGATTAGGGTTTCAATATCTTGCTCATTGATTACCTCATCAGCATTTTCTCGTGTTATGTAGTCGCTGTGCTGCAAACTGCGGATATGTTGCCCCGCAATCCCTACTACTACCTCACTAATATCTAGGCCAGATTTTGCATTAGCCTCTAGTGTAGCTTGCTGAATGGACTGAATAGTTTGGGTGATATTGTTCACCACACCGCGATGAACACCTAAACTTTTGGACTTCCCGATTCCAAGAATTTCAACTTTGTCAAACTCATTTTTTTGGCCGACCATAACCACAATTTTTGTGGTTCCAATGTCTAAGCCAACGGCTATTTTGTTATTTTCCATATCCTAGTCAATAGCTCGCAACTACTTGTTGCGAATAGGTTAAATTTAATCTCACGGGCAGTGAAAGCTCGGTATTGGTGTAGTAAGCGCACACACGTTTAAGTTTGTTTACTTTAACTGCAAAACCATTTGCTTTCCCCCAAATAACTTCAAAAGGATGAGATCGTAATCCCATTACCAATTGATTGTTTTCCATCTTCAAGTGAATCATTTCTTGCTGAAGAAAAGAATCATTCCCGGCCGCCTCAACCAAAGCCAACACCTGCTTCAAATTTGCGTCTTCGATGGCACCATAATACAAGGGAACTGTCGCTGTATATCGCTTTGATAAAGGCATTTTAGCACCGGTATTGTCGATGTAAAACGACTTCTTACCTATGACACGAAGAACTGGGGTTCTTTCTTCGACCTCTACAAATAATTCTCCTTGCGGAATAGTGTATAATTGAACATTTTCAATCATTGGGTGTGCCAACAATTGTTGCTCCATTACTTTCAAAGCTACTACATCTTTCTGCTTAAACAACAAACTGTCGTTGCTTTGTATCAACATCTTATTAACGATTTCTGAAGATAAAAATCGTGCTTCATTTTCTTTAAACAAAACATCTAAACTACTGACAGTACGTTGATTAGATTTGAATACAGCAAATCCACTTATTCCTATAAGTAGGAATGAAACGAATATAAAGAATAGCTTATTCGTTGTTTTCATCTCAGGCTAGTATTTGCTTTATTTTTTCAACTTCAAGTCCAATATCTCCAGCACCCAAGACCACTTTAACACGGGGTGTTAAGCCTTTAACCCTTTGAAGCAATTGGTCTTTTTCAACCACAGTAACCGTCTTCTTAGAATCGATTTTTTTGGCCAAGGCTTCTGCATCAACTCCAGGAATCGGCAGTTCACGAGCAGGATATATAGAGAGCAATATAACCTCATCAAACTGAGATAGAGACGCAGCAAAATCATCCATAAAATCACGTGTACGCGTAAACAAATGCGGTTGAAAAATTACACTTTTCTGCTCATCAGGATAGGCATTTTCAAGGGTTTCAAAGACTGCATTAATTTCAGTTGGATGGTGCGCATAATCATCGATCAACACATGTTGATCATTTTCTACGATCAATTGTAATCTTCGATTCACTCCTTCAAAACTTCCGAAGGCCTTGGTAAGCAACTGCTCTTTTAAGCCAAACTCACTTGCCATTGCAAAAGCAGCCAATGCGTTCGAGAGATTATGCAAACCCAGTTGGCTGAAATAAAGATCATCATAGCTTCCTTTAGGAGATTGCAAATCAAAACGATAACCGAACCCTTCTGGCCTAATCGCAGTTATAAAGTAATCGGCCTTTTCATAAATACTATACGTAACTCCATCGAGAGGAACCCGTTTTTCAAGGACAAGCACATCGCTCACCCTTTCCCCAAAAGCGCGATAGGAATCGGATAATTCTTCGGCCGTCCCATAGATGTCCAAATGATCTGCATCGGTAGAAGTAATGCAAGCTATTTTTGGTGAAAGGGCTAAAAAAGACCGATCAAATTCATCAGCTTCTACGAGAGCAACCCTATTGCCCGTTGAGATTAAATTGGTCTGCTGCGCATTCATAACTCCACCCACAAAAGCCGTAAAAGGCGAATCTAAACACAAAAAGAAGTGAGCTAATATTGACGTCGTTGTTGTCTTTCCATGTGTTCCAGCAACCGCTAGCGTTGACATTTCTTTTGTTATTTCTCCTAAAAAAGCAGCGCGTTTTAGTAAGTTGTTGCCCTGCTTTTGATAAAACTGCAATTGCGAATGATTGGCAGGTATTGCAGGTGTGAAAATCACACGAGTTTCTTTTTGTTTAAAAGCACTAGGAATAGCCGCTACCCCTTCATCGAAAGTAATGCATGCTCCATTATCGACCAAGGAAGCCGTAATCGCCGAAGGAGTTTTGTCATATCCTCCGACTTTTGCGCCCAATCCAATTAGATAACGAGCAATAGAAGACATCCCAATCCCTCCTATACCGATAAAATAAAATGTACTATTCTGCATGAGAGGAAACTAATTCTTGTATATGTTTAACAATCGTTTTGGTGGCAGTAGGAAGCGCCATTTTTCGCAGGGACTCAGTCATGCTCATTTGCTGCTCTGTAGAATCTAGCAAAGCTTTAAGTACAGATGGAAATGTTGTCATAGCCTCAGATTCACTCAACAAAATAGCAGCCCCCCTTTCCTCCAAAACCTGCGCATTCTTGTGCTGATGATTTTCAGCCACATTTGGAGAAGGAATTAAAATTAGTGGCTTTGCCACTATGGCTAATTCAGAAATGCTGGAGGCACCTGCTCTAGAGATAATAACATCTGCAGCCGCATAGAGGCAATCCATTTCTTTGACAAAAGAATGAATCTTTAGCTTTTCTGAACTGTAGGAAACATATTCATTATGATACATTTTACCACACTGCCAAACAAGCTGAAGATCCAATTCTAAAAACATGTCAACATGTTTGGCAACCAATTCATTTATGGCTCTAGCCCCAAGGCTCCCACCAAGTACAACCAGTGTTTTTTTATCGGGATCTAGATCGAAATGCGCCAATCCTTTTTCCCGAAGAGCTTCAACATTCAAAAGAGATTCCCTCACTGGATTTCCTGTGTAATGTATTTTATCCTTTGGGAAATAACACTCCATATTTGGGTAAGCCACAGAAATCCCCTTGGCTTTTTTAGCCAATAATTTATTCGTTATGCCGGGATATGAATTTTGTTCTTGTAGAAATGTTTTGCTCCCCATAAGACCACCCACAAACAACATTGGTCCGCTAGCAAAACCTCCGGTTCCTATCATAATTTGGGGTCGATAACGCAACCAAATAACCAGTGCCTGAAAAAAACTAACTAGAAGTTTAAACGGAAAGAATAGGTTTTTCCACAGCTTCGTTCGCTGAATTCCCGAAATCCAAATTCCATGAATAACATAGCCAGCCTGAGGAACTTTCTCCATTTCCATTTTCCCCAAGGCGCCAACAAAAACAATTGAGGCGTTTGGATCCACTACTTTGATTTGATTTGCAATGGCCAATGCAGGATAGATGTGGCCGCCAGTCCCCCCTCCCGATACGATGTAATTAGATTGCTTCACTTAATACAGCTAATGGGTTTTCTTCATTAATTTCCTCTTCTTCTTGAGAAGATTTTTCTTGAGCCACACTTATACTTAGGATTATTCCAAAAGCGATACAGGTCATCCATGCAGCAGTCCCCCCGCTACTCACCATAGGTAATGTTTGTCCAGTAACTGGAAAAACATTTAAGGCGACCCCCATATTAATGAAAGCCTGAACGATGACCGGCAAACCGACGGCCATAACCAATAATTTTCCATAAACCGAAGTGGTTTTATGTGCAATGATAATGATGCGAAAAAGAATGAGCAGATACAACAAAATGATGGTCACACCCCCCACTAATCCAAATTCTTCCACAATAATGGCATAGATAAAGTCGGAACTACTTTGCGGTAGAAAATTCTTCATGACACTTTTACCAACGCCCAAGCCTGTTACCCCCCCTGTAGCGATGGCAATTTTTGCGCGTTCTACCTGATAATTTCCATCAGCCCCCGAAGTGGGTTCACGAAAGTTATCAATTCTGCTGATCCATGTATCGACACGATTGGGCATACTTTCTGGGAAAGCTTTTGCGGCCAATACAAACATGACAAAACCCAAGATACCCACACCAAAAATGACCAATAAATACTTTATTGGATATCCTCCCAAAAAAGCAAGTAAAGACACCATGGCAAACACAATGACTGCCGTAGATAAATTCGCTGGCAATACCAAAGCAAGAATGATCCCCACGGGCAACCAAAGCGGAACTAAGGTTTGACTAAACCGAAGGTTTTTATCTTTATTTTTATCCAAATAGTGCGCCACATACATCATTAAAACCAGCGAGGCTAAAGTAGAGGTCTGAAAACCAATTCCTACAAATGGGATACGGATCCATCGACTAGCATTTGCACCACCTATCATGGTTCCTTGTGATACCGTATAAATCAACAAGACCACCACTACAGGAAGCAACAAAATTGATATTCCTTTAAAATAATGGAAGGGAATTTTGTGCATTCCGATCATGAAAACGAAACCCATCACCAAAATGAACATATGCTTGAACAAATGCCCCCAAGGCGTCCCATTTCCGACAACATAGCTCAAGTTGGAGCTCGCACTAAATACAGGAAAAAAAGAAAACAAAGCCAACAAAGCCAGGATTCCCCACAGCACTAAATCACCTTGTATGAGTTTGGGTTTATTTTGCATTATAATTCGCGAATTGCTGCTTTAAATTGATTTCCACGATCCTCATAATTTTCAAAAAGATCAAAACTAGCACAAGCCGGTGACAACAAAACATATTCTTTTTTGTCTGCTATCTTATGGGCAATTTTTACGGCCTCTTTCATGGATTCTGTCTCAACCATCAAATCAACAACCGGTGAAAAAGCATCGATAATTTTTTCATTGTCTACCCCCAAGCAAACGATTGCCTTAACCTTTTCTCGAACCAAAGGCAAAAGGGCAGCATAGTCATTTCCTTTATCTACTCCACCAACAATCCAAACCGTTTGTCCTTCCATACTTTCTAGGGCATAAAAAGTAGCATTTACATTGGTTGCCTTAGAATCATTAATGTAGGTTCTGTTTTGAATTTTTAACACGCGTTCCAAACGGTGTTCTACCTTGGTAAAACTTAACAAACTTTCACGAATAGAATCTTTACTAACATCCAAAAGGCGAGCTACAGAGACTGCTGCCATGGCATTGAGTAAATTGTGTCTTCCTTGTAAAGGAAATTGAGTTGTAGATATCATAGTGGTGGATTTTTGTTCAATTAGTTTAATTTCTTCGTTCGCATAGGATGCTCCAATTGGCGATGTATTAGTGAACCCAAAGGGCAATTTCTTTGCAACAGTAGAAGACGACTTTAACGCCTCTACCAACACAGGATCGTCTGCGTTGAAAAGCAAAAACTGGTTTGGATTTTGATTGGCCGCTATTCGCAACTTTGATTTTATGTAAAGCGAAAAATCATCATTGTAACGATCCAGATGATCGGGCGTTATATTGGTTATAACAGCAATTTCAGGTGCAAAAGTTTGAATATCATCTAGCTGAAAGCTACTGATCTCCAAGACATAAAAGTCATGATCATTTTCAGCAACTTTTTGAGCGAAACTTTCACCAATATTTCCTGCAATACCGACATTAAGCCCTGCCTCTTTTAGGATATGATGTATTAAAAGTGTCGTAGTTGTTTTACCATTACTCCCTGTTATACCGATTAACTTGGCTGGAGTGTGTTGACTTGCAAATTCAATTTCAGATTGAATACTAATTCCTGCTACACGCAATTGCTTGATGAGCGGAACGTGGTTGGGTATACCAGGACTCTTCATCACAATGTCTGCCGTCAAAATACGATCCATTGTATGCTGTCCTTCTTCCCAAGAAACCCCGATAGAATCTAGTCGTGTTTTCACTTCAGAAGAGATTAATCCAGCATCAGACACAAACACATCATAGCCCAGTTGATGACCTAAAATAGCTGTTCCTTTCCCGCTTTCACCTCCCCCTAAAACGACTAGCTTTTTCATTAACGCAGTTTTAAGGTTACAATGGTTAGTATGCTCAATAAAATACCGACAATCCAAAAACGAGCAACAATTTTACTCTCATGGTAGCCCATTTTCTGATAATGATGATGAATCGGGGACATAAGAAAAATTCGCTTCCCAACGCCCGTTTTCTTTTTGGTGTATTTGAAATAGCTTACCTGAAGAACGACAGATAAATTTTCAACCAAGAACACTCCACACAAGAGTGGAAGGAGAAGCTCCTTTCGAATCATGATTGCAATAACAGCAATGATTGCTCCAATGGTTAAACTCCCTGTGTCGCCCATAAAAACTTGTGCAGGATAAGTGTTGTACCATAGAAACCCAATCAATGCCCCTAGGAATGCAGCAACGAAAACAGAAATCTCTCCCGCATTTGGTATATACATTATATTGAGGTAATCAGAGAAAATAACATTTCCAGAAACCCATGCGAAAATGCCAAGGGTAAAAACCATAATTGCGGAACTACCCGCAGCAAGTCCATCAATACCATCAGTAAGATTGGCTCCATTTGAAATAGCTGTAACAATAAAAATGACAATGGGAATAAAGATGATCCATGCCCATGACTTAGCACCCGGAATCCAAGCAATTAGATCTGCGTAATCAAATTCGTTATTCTTAAACATTGGGATAGTGGTAATCGTCGATTTTTCATCTGCCTTGAACGATGATCGCTCTTCTGCAACAACTGTTTGATTAGGGGGCACCTCTTGTCGAACAGTAACTTCTGGATGAAAATAGAGGGTAGCACCAACGACTATTCCCAATAAAATTTGCCCCAAAACTTTGAATTTACCCTTGAGTCCTTCCTTATCTTTTTTGAAAATCTTGATGTAATCGTCGATAAAACCTATAGCACCCATCCACACTGTGGTAAAAAGCAAAAGTTGGATGTAGATATTATCTATTCGCGCTAACAACAATACGGGAACCAGTGTACTAATAATGATCATGATCCCACCCATAGTAGGTGTACCTGCTTTTTCTTTTTGGCCAACAAGACCCAAATCACGAATACTTTCCCCAATTTGCTGTTTAGCCAAGAAATCAATGATTGTCTTTCCATACAAGGTCGAAAAGACCAAAGAAATCATCGCAGCAACCGCAGCACGGAAAGACAAAAACTGAAACAGACTTGCTCCGGGAAATTGGTATTGTGCTTCTAAAAAGTCAAACAAATAATACAGCATATTAAAAAAGTTGTTTACATATTTTTTGGGCGATTAAATAATCGTCAAATGGCGATTTAATCCCTTTTATTTCTTGGTAGTTTTCATGTCCTTTACCAGCAATCAACAAGACATCTCCCGCTGTCAGCGTCATACAAGCCGCCTTAATCGCTTGTTCTCGATTCGTAATGCGGAGGGTTTTCTTGTAGTTCTCTGGGCTTACACCCGCTTCCATTGCATCAATAATCAATTCTGGATCTTCATCACGTGGATTATCCGCCGTAAAGATTACTTTATCACTCAATTGCGCAGCCACCTTCCCCATCATTGGGCGCTTAGATTGATCTCTATTTCCACCACAACCCACCAAAGTAGTTAGGGTTTCGTTCTTGGTTCGTATTTGTTGAATAGTGAATAAAACATTTTCCAATGCATCAGGAGTGTGCGCATAATCTACTATTATGGTTGCCTTATTGGGAGTGGCTAAGGTTTGAAAACGCCCTTTTACATTGCTTAGTTCACTTATCATTGCTAGGGTTTCCATGGGTGCGATCCCTAATTCTTGAGCAACAGCGTAAGCTGCGGTTAAATTCGACGCATTAAATCCACCCACAAGGCTAGTCCACACTTCTTGCTGATTTATCTTCAACAACATACCCGTAAATTGAGTTTCCAACACTTTTGCTTGATAATCCGCATAATTCTCTAGGCCAAATGATTTATGGGTAGCCATGGTGTTCTGGAGCATAAATGCCCCATTCTTATCATCAGCATTGGTCAACGCAAAAGCGGTTTTTGGTAATTGATCAAAGAATCGCTTTTTAACATTTCGATACTCCGCAAACGTCTTGTGATAATCCAGATGATCATGTGATAGATTTGTAAATACCCCTCCGGAAAAAACCAATCCTTTAATGCGATCCTGATCTATGCCATGAGAGGAAACCTCCATAAAACAATAAGCAACCCCTGCTTCTACCATTGTATTCAAATGAGCATTAATTTGTAACGGATCTGGCGTGGTATGTGTTGCTGGAATATCTGCTGAGTTGTATTTTATTGCAATGGTTGACAATAAACCAGAGGCATAACCAGCTTTCTCAAATAAACGATACAACAAGGTAGATACAGTAGTTTTTCCATTGGTTCCAGTTACCCCAATCAATTTTAATTTGGACGAAGGTGTATCATAGAAATTAGACGCGATGATTGCCAGAGCCTCTCGACTATTCGACGAAGTAACCCACAAAACATCTTCCGAAGCATTCTTGGGTTTATTTTCACACACAATTGCAATCGCACCCAAGCTTATCGCTTTTTGAATATAGTCGTGCCCATCGACCACCTCTCCTTTAATCGCGACAAAAAGGCCGCCCTCTTTTACTTTACGAGAATCAAAAGCAACAGAAGTAATGGGCAAATCTGTATCTCCCTGAACTGCCTCAAGACGAACACCAAACAATAGGTCTTTTAGCTTATTCATGATAATTCAAGTAATATGGTTGTATTGGGCTTAACTTTTTTACCAGATTTGATGGATTGGCGAATTACTTTTCCACTTCCTTTCAAGGTGACCTTAAGCCCCATTTGCTCCAAAAGCGAAAGCGCCTCCATTGCTGGCATTCCCTTCAAATTTGGAATAGTATTGGCGAGCACCAATTCTTCTACTGAAGGATTATCTTCACTGGATTGCTCCAAAGCATCTAACTCAACCATCATTTCTACTGGAGTAGAATAGTACATTTTTTTAGCAATTTCCTTAAAGACTGGCGCTGCAACGGTAGCACCGTAATAGCCTTTGCTTTTGTTGGGCTTATAAATCAAAACGATGCAAGAATATTCGGGTTTTTCTGCAGGAAAATACCCTACAAAACTGGAGATATATTGCACATCATCTGAGGTGTAATCTACCTGACAAGTACCTGTCTTTCCTGCCATCGTAAAAGTCTCGTCTTTGATAGCATAACCCGTACCCCACTTTTTATCCACCACATTGAACATCATTTTTTGAACTTTTTCAATCGTTTCTTGCGAACAAATGGAAGGATTGATTACTTCTTTTTCAAAATGCTTAACCGTTTCATTTTCCAAAGAATTGATACGATCTATAAAGCGTGGCCTAACCATTTCACCGCCATTTGCAACGGCATTGTAAAATGTAAGTGTTTGAAGAGGTGTAAGCTCAACGCCATAACCGTAAGCCATCCAGGGCAGGGTAATGCCGTTCCAATTTTCATCGGAGGGATACGGAATTCTTGGTTGCCCTTCCCCAGAAATGGCAAGACCAAGCTTCTCATTAAGCCCCATATTATATAAACGATCAATGAACTTACGGGGTTGTTTTTTGTAGTTGGAATGAATCAACTGCACGATTCCAGTATTCGAAGAAACTTCAAAAGCTTTAGAGAGAGGGATTAAACCATAGCCACCCTTTTTTGAATCGCGCACTTTGTATTTTCCGTAAAAAGTAAGGATACCCTTTTTGGTGTCAACCAAATCTTGTGGCTTGGCAACCTTGTCTTCTAAGGCGGCGATCATGGCCATCAATTTAAAGGTTGAGCCAGGCTCATAAGTCGTTCCGACTGCATAGTTTAGCTTTTCAAAATATTTACCCTTGGCTGTACGACCTAAATTTGATATTGCCTTAATGGCTCCTGTTTTTGTTTCCATGACCACAACAGTTCCGTGGTCGGCCTCGTAATGCTCTAGCTGACGAAGCAAGGCATGGTGCGCAATGTCTTGAAAGTTGACATTGATTGTCGTGTAAACATCATAGCCCTCTGTAGGCTCTTTTTCGTTACTGTCATTAATGGGTTTCCATTGACCATTGGCTATTTTCTGCTTTAATCTGCGACCATTTTCACCTTTCAGGTACTGGCTGTAAGCCCCTTCTAATCCAACGCGTAAGTAATCTCCTGCTACATCTCTCTTTTCATAGCCGATGGTTCGCTCTCCAATTTTTCCCAATGGGTGTTCACGCACGAGTTTAGATTCCACAATCAGCCCCCCTCGCAGAGATGGCAAAGAAAAAAGAGGCAATGTTTTTATTTGCTTGTATTCCGAATAGGTCAAATTTCGCCCGATGAGGGTATAACGATTTCCTTTTCGTTTAGCTCGTTCGAGAGTTAAAAGTTGGTGATTGGCTGAGTTGCCCAAAACATCTGCCAATCCTTTCGCCAACTCCTTTTTATTTTGGTTAAAAGCACCTTCACTGGGCACTTTCGCATCCCAACGAATTTCATAACGAGGAACAGTGGTTGCCAACAAACTTTCATCATCCGAATAAATATTTCCACGGCTTGGCTGTAGAATTACATTTTTTACTGTTCGCTGTTCCGCCAAAGTACGGTAATAGTCCCCCTCTTGAGTTTGAATATAAATCAGCTTTCCAATCAACACAAAGGCAAACAAGAAAAGCCCCAAAACAAAGAGGTAAAAGCGATTCATTATTTGCTTCTGTTGTTCCATTATTTTTTCGGAATCAGTTTTATCGGTGGTGTGCCGGCTGGGCCTATACCCTTTTCGGCTAATTTTTTCGTTATCCTGGTTTCCATCTTCAAGCGCATTAACTGTGCTCTCGTCTCCACAAACTCACTTTTAATTTCTTTTATATCACTATTCAATTGAGCGATCTCAAATATTTTCCTATCCGCACTGTGACCACTAGCAATAATCACTAAGGCTAGAAATGACACAAACAAAAGAATTCGCCAATTGCGCAGTGCATCATCTTTGATCAAGAACTCAATATTCAAAAAGGCCAGTAGTTGATTCATCTTTTTTCTGCTATTCTAAGTTTGGCGCTTCGGGCACGATTATTCCGTTTAATTTCATCAGCATCTGGCACAACAAGCTTTCCCATTTTCTTTAAAGGACAATTACGGTTACCAAAAAAATCTTCTTCCGCTTTCCCCTCTACCACCCCTTCTCGAATGATATTTTTAACCAAACGATCTTCAAGCGAATGATAGGAGATACAAACCAATCTCCCCTCTTGCTGAAGCACTTCTATGCTTTGCTCTAAAAAGCGCTTAATCACTTCTAGCTCTTGGTTTACTTCAATTCGAATAGCCTGAAATAACTGCGCTAATGTTTTGTTCAAATAACGTTCAGGCACTAGAGGCTTGACAATTGCAATTAAGTCCTGCGTAGTCGCAACAACCCCTTCTTCTCTTGCAGCAACAATATGCTCTGCCACGCGATAAGCCCCCCTTAACTCTCCATACAACTTGAACAAATCTGCCAACGCTTGTACGCTATATTCATTTACGATCTTTTTCGCATCCAAGCTCGCTTCCTGATCCATACGCATGTCCAAGGGCCCATCAAAGCGAATTGAAAAACCACGTTTTTCAGCATCAAATTGATGAGAAGAAACGCCAAAATCAGCGAGAACACCACTCACCTCTTTCACCCCATAAAGTTTTAGATAGCGCTTTAAATCTCTGAAATTCGCCTCAATCAACGTAAAACGATCATCCTTTAAAGCGTTTTCAAAAGCGTCTTGATCTTGATCGAAAGCATATAACCTTCCTTTAGGAGACAATTGATTTAAGATTTCTTGTGAATGCCCTCCCCCGCCAAAAGTAGCGTCTACATAGACACCATCGGGGTCAGTGATTAGGGCCGTTACTGACGGCTGAAGTAGGACCGGATCATGGTAATTACTCTTGTTCATTTTTATCCCCCATTACTTCTTCTGCCAATGCCCCAAAATCGAGTGTTGCCTCGTTAATCGCCTCTTCATAACGCTCCTTATCCCAAATCTCTAGAATATTTACCGCGGAGGAAATAACCGTTTCTCGGCTAATTCCGGCATGAATAATCAAATCCTTCGGAATCAATAAGCGGCCGGTAGCATCTATTTCAATCAAACGCACACCCGCCGTAAACCGACGTATAAAGTCATTGTTCTTTTTATTGAATCGATTCAATTGGTTCACCTTCTCCATCAATGACTCCCATTGCTTCAAAGGGTACAACTCAAGACATCCGTTAAACACGGCGCGCTTAAGCACAAAACCGTCGCGGAGGTTCTCCGACAACTGTTTCTTTAATGCCATAGGAAGCATTATTCTTCCTTTAGCATCAGCCTTACACTCATATGTCCCAATAAAATGCTGCATACTAACGTCTTGCAATTGATTAGATCAAATATAATTGATATTTACCACTTTTTTCCACTAAATACCACTTTGTTGATAACTTTAGCGTTCTAGCACTTATTCAGTTGACTATCAATTGAAAAAAAAATGTGTAGAGTTAATCCTTTTTAATGCCTATCTTTGTCGGCTAATGTGAACGAGCCTAGAGGCATGGAAAATATATTAACAAAAGAATCTGACTACATCTATTTAGAAAAAGGAGAAGGACAACCCATAGTAATCCTACATGGACTTATGGGTGGACTGAGCAATTTTGCTGGTGTTCACGAATTTTTCCCATACAATGGATACCAAGTCATTACCCCCGAGTTACCCATCTATGACCTGCCATTAAAAAAAACCAATGTAAAAGCATTTGCTGAGTACTTACATGGATTCTTAACCTTCAAGGGATTGAAAGATGTCATCTTGTTGGGGAATTCGCTCGGAGGACACATCAGCCTTGTTTTTGCAAAAACCTACCCAGAGCTTGTCAAAGGTTTAGTCCTAACAGGCAGTTCAGGTTTATATGAAAATGCCATGGGGGAAAGCTACCCCAAACGTGGAAATTACGATTACATCAAAAACAAAAGTGAAGAGGTTTTTTACGACCCGAAAGTAGCAACAAAAGAAATTGTTGATGAAGTTTTTGAAACCGTTAATGACCGCAACAAACTCATCAAAACATTGGCAATTGCCAAAAGTGCCATTCGCCACAATATGTCGAAAGACCTTCCTTCGATGCTCACCCCGACCTGTTTAATCTGGGGAAGAAACGATGGCGTAACACCTCCCGATGTTGCTGAAGAATTCAACACCCTTCTCCCCAATGCAGACCTGTTTTGGATTGATAAGTGTGGACATGCTCCTATGATGGAACATCCCGATGAATTCAATCAACTGTTTCATCAGTGGCTCAAAAATAAGCAGTTCTAAAAAACCGCCATGCGCGTCACTCATTCCGAATTTATCATCAGTAATACCGATGTGGCCAAATGTCCCAATGAGCCGCTTCCTGAATATGCATTTATCGGGCGTTCGAATGTGGGGAAATCTTCTTTAATCAACACACTCTGTTCACGAAAAAACTTAGCAAAAACCTCAGGTAGGCCCGGAAAAACTCAGCTCATCAATCACTTCAAGATCAACAAGCAATGGTTTCTTGTTGACCTTCCAGGCTATGGATATGCAAAGACATCGAAAACAACCAAAAAAGCTTTTCAACAACTCATCACACGTTACTTTGACAAAAGGCAGCAACTGATCTCTGCTTTTGTTTTGATTGATATCCGACACAACCCACAACCCGTAGATTTAGAATTCATGGAATGGTTAGGAACCAACTTCATTCCTTTTGCCATCATCTTTACCAAGGCTGACAAACTTAAACCACTCGCGATTGAACGCAATGTCAATGCTTATCTCGAAAAGATGAAAGAAGAAATGTGGGAAGAAACTCCGCCTCACTTCATTACTTCTTCTCTCCATAAATCGGGTGTAGAAGATGTCTTAGGGTACATCGACACGCTAAACAAAGACTTCAACGCAGCACGCTAAGATTTTCCGTTACGATCGATATTTAAATTGGTTGCAAAATACTCGCAAAAATCATTCATGGTTGCCGTCATTTTCTCATTTTGCGTTGCCCGGAAAAAGGTTTGTGCCATGGTCACCAAAGATTGATGAAAAAACACATTCATTTGATCGATAGGCATTTCTTTTACCCATAAATCCATACGCAAGGTTTCTTGATTTTTACCATCCCAGAGAGACATCAACAATGCCTGAGCCTCTTCTTCATTCACACCACCATCTGGAGCAGACCAAATGATTTTTTCAGGTATTTTATTTTCATCCAGTTGCACATCAATCTTGATATGGGTGTCTTTTCCTTCACTCATTATTTCACGGGTTTATAGTTAGCAGCAGTAAATAATTCCATCGCTGGAAGCTGTATGATTTCTTGTGGGCTTTTAGCAGGGTGTTTCTCAGCATAGGCACGGACGATTTGCCAACCCAACCATTGTCCTATCTTTCCAGGGCTTTCATTATCTATTTCTAAATAAAATTTAGAAAAGGGGGAAGGCTCCATAAATCGCTGAAAATAGGTTGCTTGCGTTTTATACAATAATTCATTCTCAATGAAATACTGCCAAATAAAACGCTCATTTTCTCTCACCCATTCCATTTCACGGGGGGTATAACTAATCTTAATTCCGTCCGATTTTTTAGGCAACAGAAGGTCTTTTATGTAAAGTTTTTTACCATAATAGACCATTTGACCCAAGAGGGTTCTATCAGTTGGTAGAGGAACAACCGTTAATGCAAATTCATCTGCCAGATGCGCGCCAAAATAAGCAATATCCATGTCGCGGACGATGTATTGAGGTATTCCCTCATAAAGTTCGTTTTTCTCTCCCAAAAAGGTGTCTAATGAAATCAAGACCAAGGAATCGGTGTAAACTGTTTTATTTTGGTAATCAACATTGTTGGTCAGTAAAACAACCTTAGGGTCTTTCTCCCTAGGGAAATAGTATTTAATGTGCTGAAAGAGCGGGCGTATCTGATCTTCAAAAGGGCTTAGACTGGGGAATACCTCGGCAATCTCATTTTGCAAAAGCACTTGAAGACTGTCGCGTTGGCGCTTCAACCAAATACTGTCTGGAAACTGTGTTGGAAAAAGATAAGGGTAGTCCTTTTTTAATGAATAAAAATCGCTTGGGGAAGCATTGAAGAATTTGACATCGAAGCGATCAAACTCTACCTCAACTGGGATTTTTGCTATTTCTGCCTCGACAGGATTCGCTGATGTACATGACAAAAATGTAATGAAGCATCCAATTAACAGGAGAAATGATAAAAATAATCGTTTTTGTAACTTCATTGTTGCGCTTTATTTCTTGTCCAGAAAGAAGTTTCTTATTTTTATACAAAGTTACAAGCAAAAAATAGAGTAGCGATGAAAAGTCCAGAAAAAGTAATTACCCATATCGTATCTTGGTTAAGAGAATACGCAGAACAAACAAAAATGAAGGGCTTCGTTATTGGCGTCTCCGGTGGAATTGATTCTGCCGTCACCTCAACCTTATGCGCCAAAACAGGCTTCCCTGTGATTTGCTTGGAAATGAACATACATCAGCAAGAAAATCAAGTTTCGCGAGCGAAAAATCATATTGATTGGCTCGAAGATAATTTCCCAAATGTAACCCACCATTCGCTGTCATTGACCGAAGTGTTTGAGTCGTTCAGATCCATGCTTCCTCCGACCGATAAACAGGAACTAGAATTCTTAAGCTTAGCTAATACGCGCGCACGTTTGCGCATGTCTACACTCTATTACTTCGCGGCACTCGAACGTTATTTAGTTGCTGGAACAGGAAACAAAGTGGAAGATTTTGGGGTCGGTTTTTACACCAAATATGGAGACGGCGGTGTGGACCTAAGTCCAATTGCTGATTTGATGAAATCTGATGTTTTCGCCCTAGCAAAAGCACTAAACATTAACCAAGAAATTCAAGTCGCAGCCCCTACCGATGGATTATGGGGAGACGATCGAACAGACGAAGATCAACTTGGAGCATCTTATGATGAATTGGAATGGGCCATGAGAAATGTAACTTCTGACGCCTCACAATTTTCGAAAAGAGAGGAAGAAGTCATGAAAATATACCTCGCCTTCAACCGTCAAAACAAACACAAGATGAATCCGATTCCAGTGTGTGAAATTCCTAGCGAACTTTTATAGCACTCGATTCAATTTAGTAGAAACCAAACGTCTTAGCTGATAGTAGCTCATTACATCTTCCAGCAAACCTTGGTGCTCTTCTTGGGGGTTATTCATCTCTTCTTGAAGGGATTCAATTTTCATGTTGACCAAATGCTTGCGTAAACTCAAGATGGTCTCGGTCACCATAAGTCCAACTTGCGCATCGCGTTGCTTAACGAAAATATTTTTCTTTTCCCATTGATGTAAAGCGTACTTTTCATCATTCATCAAAATGGTACTCACCAAACTGCTCAATTCTGGAGAAAGGCTCGGCATTAGCTTATCAACCATAACCTCTCCTTGCAGTTGAAATTGCTCTAATAAGACATAAAACAAGGCTTTAAAATCTGGATTGGCCAGCTCGACTTCATCTTGCTGCAAGTCGAGAAATATTTTTTCGTACACCTTGGACTTAACCTCGGTGATTTCCTCTTCAACTTCTTGGGATTCCTCTGAAAACTGCAAAATTGACTCTTGAAAAATCTCCTCTCTATTTCCGTACAACATCAATAAAGTGATGATTTGTTTTTCTAATTCATATAGTGGATCAACAGATAAAGAAGGTGTAACAGGCTGAACGACCTGCATGGTTTGTGGCTGTGACTGCGATGACTTACGTTGACTCCCCTCTCCTTTAGCTCTCTTTTGAGCCAAAGCACTAAAGAGAACTTCTTCCGAAATTTGCATAATCGATGCACAACTTTGAACATAAACTTCACGCTGAATAGCATCAGGTATTTTAGCAATGCTTTCTACCATGTCTTTGATAGTCGCTGCTTTTTTCACTGGATCATCTTTGGCCTCCTCCATCAATAGAGATGCCTTAAATTGAATGAAATCTTTAGCATTCTCAGCAAAGAATTGATGTACCTCATCCAAACTGTGTGATTTGGCAAAACTATCGGGATCTTCCCCTTCTGGAAAAGAACAGACTTTAACGTTCATTCCTTGGGCAAGAATCATATCAATTCCCCGAAGAGCGGCTCGGAGTCCTGCAGCATCTCCATCGAACAAAACAACTATATTTTGCGTGAGTCGCTGTATTAAGCGAATTTGATCTTGTGTTAGGGCCGTCCCAGAAGAAGAAACAATATTATGAATTCCGCGCTGATGCATTTGAATTACATCCGTATAGCCTTCAACTAAATAGCAGCAATCCTCTCGCGCTATGGCCTGTTTAGACTCATAGAGACCATATAAAATTTTACTTTTATGATAGATTTCGCTTTCTGGAGAGTTAAGGTATTTCGCTGTTTTTTTATTGTCCCCAAGAATACGTCCACCAAAACCAACTACGCGTCCAGCCATACTTTTTATGGGAAACAAAACACGACCTCGAAAACGATCAATTTGTCGGTCCTCGTTGACAATGGTTAAACCCGTTTGAGATAAAAACTCCAGGCTATATCCTTGTTTAAGCGCCTCACTAGTAAAGGCGTTTTTATGATCGAGCGCATACCCCAAATCAAATGCTTTAATGGTTTCATCGGTAAAACCACGTTCAGAAAAATAAGTTTTACCAATGGCTATCCCCGCTTGAGACTCCCATAGATTATTGGAGAAATATTTTTGAGCATACTCAGACACCAACAGCATACTCTCACGTGCATCTCGCTTGGCTTTTTCCTCGTCAGTTTGCTGCGTTTCCTCGATTTCGATATTGTACTTCTTGGCCAAATACCGAATAGCTTCAGGGTATGAAAAACGTTCGTGCTCCATTAAAAATGCCACTACATTCCCACCTTTACCACTACTAAAATCTTTCCAAATTTGCTTTACAGGAGACACCATGAAACTTGGAGATCGCTCTTGCGAAAAAGGGCTGAGCCCCTTGAAATTCGATCCTGCTTTTTTCAGTGATACAAAATCCCCAATAACCTCCTCCACACGAGCGGTTTCATATACTTGATCAATGGTTGATTTTGTAATCAATGTTAGTGTAATTTAATGCTACTATAAACTTAGTGAAAAAGGACTTATTGCTTACGAGAAATTACGTAATTCACCATTTTCTCCAGTGCATTGCGGTATTCTCCTTCAGGAAATGTAAGTAAAATATCCATGGCTTTTTGGCGGTATTCCTCCATCTTTTCTTCGGCGTAAACAAGTCCACCAGCAGCTTTGACTTTAGCAATCACTTCTTTTACACGTTTTTTATCACGATTGTATTTACGTATAGATTGTATAAGCCAATTTTTTTCCTGCACAGAAACTGTATTCAACGTATAAATCAAGGGCAAGGTCATTTTCTGCTCTTTGATATCGATTCCTGTTGGCTTTCCTATGGCCGCATCACCGTAGTCAAAAAGATCGTCTTTGATTTGAAAAGCCATGCCAATGTATTCCCCAAACAAACGCATTTTCTCAACAACAGTATCGTCATCCTGAACTGTTCTTGCACCCATGGCACAACAAGCAGCTAGTAGCGTAGCTGTTTTTTGGCGAATAATGCTGTAGTACACCTCTTCAGTGATGTCTAATTTTCGGGCCTTTTCAATTTGCAAAAGTTCCCCTTCACTAATTTCTTTTACAGCAACAGAAATGATTTTCAACAAGTCAAAATCATCATTTTCTATACACAACAGCATTCCCTTTGACAGCATAAAATCTCCAACGAGAACAGCTATTTTATTTTTCCAGAGTGCATTTACAGAGAAAAAACCGCGACGCATATTTGAGTCATCTACCACATCATCATGGACTAAAGAAGCTGTATGAATCAATTCTATGACCGCTGCTCCACGATATGTTCGTTCATTGACCTTCCCTTCGTTCAACATTTTTGCCGTAAGAAAAACAAACATAGGACGCATTTGTTTCCCTTTTCTATTGACAATAAAATGTGTGATACGATTGAGTAAGGCTACCTTTGAGGACATCGAGGCAGTAAACTTCTCTTCAAAGAGCTCCATCTCTTCGTAAATCGGTTCCTTTATTTGCTCGACAATTTTCATTTGTTAAATATACACTTTCATCAAGTGTTTTGCTTGTTTTTGTTGGCCAATTGCCCGCAGGCAGCATCAATGTCTTTCCCACGTGAACGACGCACAGTTGCTGTAATGTGCGATGCAGACAAAAATTCCATGTACTGATTAATTATCTCCGGACTAGCTTGCTTAAACGCATCTTCTCCGATGGCATTGTACTCAATTAGATTTACCTTGGACGGAACCTGCTTACAAAAGTCAACCAAGGCACGTATGTGCTCCATATTGTCATTGATTCCTTTCCAGACTACATATTCGTAGGTAACAATTTTACCCGTTTTTTCGTGCCAATATTTAAGTGAATCCAATAAGTCTGGAAGTGGGAAATTTTTGGCAAATGGCATGATTTGCTCTCGGGTTTCCTGAACAGCAGTGTGTAAGGAAACAGCTAGGTTAAACTGTACGCCATCATCAGCCATTTTCTTAATTAACTTTGGCAAGCCAGAAGTGGATAAAGTGACACGTTTTGGTGACATTCCTAGGCCAGAGGGCGATGTTATTTTATCGATGGCACCAAGAACATTATTGTAATTCATTAGCGGTTCTCCCATTCCCATAAAAACAATATTGGATAATGGACGATGGAAATAGGCCTTACTCTGTTGGTCAATGGCGACAACTTGATCGAAAATTTCATCAACATTCAAGTTACGCATTCGGGCTAATTTGGCCGTTGCACAAAACTTACAATCCAAACTGCAGCCCACCTGAGAAGAAACACAGGCTGTAGTGCGGTCTTTTACCGGTATTAAAACAGATTCAACAATGCGACCATCAAAAAGCTGAATAGCATTCTTTATGGTGCCATCTTTGCTTCGTTGCTGTTGATCAACCGCTATATGGTTGATCGTGAAATGTTCATCCAAGAAAGCACGTGTTTCTTTGGATAAATTGGTCATTTTATCGAACTGATGAATACCCTTGTTCCACAACCACTGATAAACTTGTTTTCCTCGAAAAGCTTTATCCCCTTGCGCTTTAAAAAACGCTTGTAATTCCTCAGAGGAAAATGCGCGGATATCTTTTTTGGTTGCGGTCATCTGGTTTAATTAGATGACGAGCATTGCATCTCCATAAGAATAGAAGTTGTACTTCTCCTTTACCGCTACATCATAGGCCTCTTTAATGAAGTCTGGATCTGCAAAAGCAGAAACCATCATCAATAAAGTTGACTTTGGCGTATGGAAATTTGTGATCATGCAGTTTGCAATAGAGAAATCAAAAGGAGGGAAAATAAATTTATGGGTCCAACCTTGATAAGTATTCAATGTGTGTTGGGAGGAAACAGAACTCTCTAAACCACGCATAACAGTGGTTCCAACTGCACATATTCTTCGTTTATTTTTTAGGGCAGCATTGACAGTATCAACAGCGCTCTGCTCGATGATCAATTCTTCTGAATCCATTTTATGTTTGGATAAATCTTCTACCTCAACGGGATTAAATGTACCCAAACCTACATGGAGCGTAAGCTCAGCTAAATCAACACCTTTAATTTCAAGACGCTTTAGCAAATGCTTGGAAAAATGCATTCCTGCGGTAGGGGCAGCAACAGCACCTTCGTTTTTTGCGTAAATTGTCTGATACCTCGCTTTATCCTCTGGTACAGGATCGCGCTTAATGTATTTAGGAAGTGGCGTTTCCCCTAGTTGTTTCAGCTTTTTTCTAAATTCTTCGTACGAACCGTCAAAAAGGAAACGCAAGGTTCTTCCGCGTGATGTTGTGTTGTCAATTACCTCAGCGACTAAACTATCGTCATCACCAAAATACAACTTGTTTCCAATACGGATTTTTCGAGCCGGATCAACCAAGACGTCCCATAATCGCTGCTCTTCATTTAATTCGCGCAATAAAAACACTTCAATACGTGCTCCCGTTTTTTCTTTATTTCCAAACAAGCGCGCAGGAAAAACTTTGGTATTGTTTAACACCATCACATCTCCTTCATCAAAATAGTTAATGATGTCTTTGAACTGGTGATGTTCTATGGTTCTTTTCTCACGGTTCAAAACCATCAAACGAGATTCGTCACGGTTTTCTGCAGGAAATTCTGCCAACAATTCTTCTGGCAACTCAAAATTAAAATCAGATAGCTTCATATGGAATGATTATGCAACATTCGGTTTTTGTCGAATGCCAGCGGCAAATATACGTTCTGGAAATAGGCCTTGTCAAGTAAATGAAGGTATTTCCCTAGACTATTTTTCAACTATTTGAAAACCAGCAATCTGCATGTCCTCCCAAAAACCTGGATACGACTTGGTAACCACCCCTGCATCATTTACTTTTAACGGTAACTTCAATCCCAGTGGAGCAAATGCCATGGCCATTCTATGGTCATGATATGTATCGATAGCTTGTCCTTCTTGAAAGTTTTGTTTGGAAGAAAGATGCAGACTATCGTTGGTCACGGTTATGGTTGCACCCAACTTACCCAATTCTTTTTCCAAGGCCAGCAAACGATCCGTTTCCTTAATTTTAAGGGTATGCAGGCCGGTAAGTTCACACTCAACTCCCAGACCATAACAGCTAACTGCAATGGTTTGTGCAATATCTGGCGCTTCAACCAAATCCAATGCTAACCGGTTGGGTAAGACAAAGCCTTTTTCTTTTTTTAGCTGCAAACCCTCTTTTCCAAAATGATATTGAACTCCGAGTTTTTGGTAAATGTCAAGCAGAACTCTATCACCTTGCAGACTATCCTCACGGTAGTTCGTCAATGTAATCTCTCCCTCTTCACAAAGTGCTAGGCTACTGAACCAATAAGAAGCCGAACTCCAATCAGATTCAACTATTTGTTCCTGAGCCAAAACATTCGAATGATAGGGAACCCTTATGCTTTTACCATCAAATGTGGTAGAAATGCCAATTCGCTCAAGAAGAGCAAGGGTCATTTTAATGTAGGGTAAGGAGGTGATTTCGCCCTCGAGATGCAATACCAGACCATTGGTCAATTTTGGTGCGATTAACAACAAAGCAGAAATATACTGACTGCTGATGTTTGCAGGTAAACTCACTTCCCCTCCCTCCAATTGCTTACCCTCAATAAGCAAAGGGGGATATCCTTCGTTTTTGTCATATGCGATGGAGGCTCCTAATGAATTTAGCGCATCGACCAATAAACCAATCGGGCGTTCTTGCATGCGTTTTGACCCAGTCAAAACAATAGAACTATCCAATTTTGTCGCAAAATAAGCAGTTAAAAAACGCATAGCCGTCCCTGCATGATGAATGTCTTTAAGCGTATCGGAAGAATTCAAGGCCTTGGCCATGGCAACAGAATCGTCAGAATTTGAGGCATTTTCAATGGTCAATTCTGGGTACAAGGCTTGGAGTAGTAACAAGCGATTTGTTTCACTTTTGGAACCGGTTATGACTAGTTTTGTCGCAATCTTCTTGCTACTATGATCTATGGCTAACTGCATGGGCTAATGATCTATTTTAATTTTTGATTATTGTGATGACGATCGTGATCGCGATCTGTTTTTAGGTTGAGTTTTTTGTCAAACGAAGCCTGTAAATCGACCCCTGTTTGATTTGCCAAACAGAGCACTACAAATAAAACGTCGGCTAATTCTTCACCTAGATCTTTGTCTTTATCACTCTCCTTTTCGCTTTGTTCGCCATATCTACGGGCGATAATACGAGCTACTTCCCCAACTTCTTCGGTCAATTGCGCCATATTGGTTAGCTCGTTGAAATAACGAACACCGTGGGTTTTAATCCAATTATCGACGACGGTTTGTGCATTTTGAATGTCCATACAATACGTTTTTACAAAATTACGCTAAGTTTAATTATCTCCAAGGAATGATTAAAGGTATTGCGCTATAACCTTAAGATTATCGACAACAAGGCAATGATTATGGGAAGGCTCTTGGTGACTGTTAAAATGGATGGCTTGCATACCCAAAGCTAGGGGCGTTTCAATATCTGCTTCATAGCTATCTCCTACCATAAGTGCTTCCTGAGGAGAAGCATTTGCCAAAGAAAGTGCTTGCTGAAAAATAGACGAAGCTGGTTTTTTGACACCTGCTTTTTCGGCGGTCAGTACCACCTCAAAAAAATCGGCAATCCCAGAATGCTTCATTTTTTTTTGCTGCACCTGTTCAAATCCATTGGTAATGATGTGTAAACGATACTTTTTATGCAAATTTTCGAGCAAATCGAGTGTGCCAGGAAACAAGTGGGTGTGCGTGGATAGCTGCTGAATATATTGCTCAGATATACGCTGAATAATTTCATCGGATTGGGGAAACCTCAAAACTTCAAAGGTTTTTTGCAAACGAAGAAAACGCAACTCTTTTGTTGTTATTTTATTTTCCCGATACAGTTTCCAGTAAGCATGATTGATTGGCGCATATGCGGCCATAAAATCAGGCACTGTAAACGAAAAAAAATAAGGAGGTAATATCCTTTCAAAAGTAGCCGCTGAATTGGTCTCAAAATCCCAAAGTGTATGGTCTAAATCGAAGAATATATTTGTGACACTATTTTTTTCTATCATGTGCTTGAAGATACGAAATAAAGACTGATCGCAACGCTTCATTTTCTGCAGAATTCTCCAAGACTTTATTGCTTATTGCAAAGCAATGCACACAAGAATCTAACGGAAGATTCTCCTCTAAGTGTTTTAGTTGTTTAATGATCTCAATGGGTGTTTGTGCCAAAAAGGCGTGTTCATTTGCAACAACCGGATAAACCATCAAAGCGGTCGACATTTCATTGGCTAGATCGTAATACAAAAAAGGGATTGCCGTACTAGCTCGATATCCAAATACAGTAGAATATCCAAGACTATAATCAGCCGTCACTTCTTGTGCCAAAAGGGTACGATAGGTTTCGTTGACAGTTGTTACCCCCCAGGCAAACCGTATGTTTTCAACCGATCTATGAATCAAAGCATTCAAATTGTTACGCTCTTTCCCCAATTGTTTTCCTGCAGTTCTCGAAGGATAAGAGGCCAATAGTGAAACTTCGAAATAGTCAGCAATGCCTTTGATCAAACTCTGAAAAGGCGCATTCATGGTAGATATCCCCCTATCCAAATACGACTCTTTGGAATACAGAAAAAAGAATCGCAACGAAAAGGGCATTTGGTAAAACAAGGTGGTGAATTCCTCAAACGTATCCCAAGGATCTTCTCGGAGTCCAAGCAAAACAAGTGGATGCTCTACAACCTCCCATAAATTCAATTGAAAAATTGATTTGAACCATTGATATGCATTCCTAAAAAATGACTTATTACTGTACTTATAAGGCGAAACTACCTCAACCAAAGGAAGAAATCGTTCTTTTTGTTTTTTTAGTGGTTGAAGATCTGGAAAACTCAACTTAAGCTCTTCATAAAAAGCAGCGATCCAGTGATCAACTAGGGGCAGTTGAAGAAAATTCTTCTCGTAAGCCAAACTCTGGGTGACTAAATAACGCCCATGCTCATCTTTAACATGGGGTAAGTACTCTTCATATCTTGCTATTAAGTAAAATGATGCCGCAAAAAGATCGAAGGGCAACCTCGATTTTTGACCTACCTCAAAAAAGCAAGGAAATGACTTCCACTGTTTCATTTTTATTGGCAGTGCTTGGATACCTTGCTCAAATAACAAATCAACTGCCTCCACAAAAAATTCGTTTCCCAGAGGTGCCTTTCCATAACTCATTTTTGGACCCGTATGCGCAATAAAATTAGCTAAGGTTGTGGTGTAACTCAATTCCATCCCCAAAGCAGTTTCAAAAACATGCTTGAACGCATAATCTAGTCGAGGAGTGATTTTTTGGCAAAAGACCAATAACATTACAGCATATTTTCGTCAGCAAAGCTAAAGTAGCCATTTTCAGAAACAATTAAATGATCGAGCAGTTGAATATCGATAACTTTTGTCGCTTTTTGAATTTTAGCAGTCAGCAGTTTGTCTGCCCTGCTGGGTTGTAAATTTCCCGTGGGATGATTATGTGCTAAAATGATTGATGTAGCCCCCACCTCAAGTGCTTTCCGCAAAAGCAAACGAACATCTACCGTAGTTGACGCAATACCCCCCTTACTCAAACACTGATGAACAATAACCCTATTTTGATGATTCAGATAAGCAACCCAAAATTCTTCATGTCCCAAGAAACTCAATACTGGCTGAAACAATTGATAGACATCCTTACTTTGCGAAAACTGCAACTGCTCTTTAGGAATCTCTAATTGAATACGCTTCCCAACTTCCAAAGCCGCTTTAATTTTGACTGCTTTGGCAGGACCAATGCCCTTCCAATCCATCAACTTTTCTAAGGCCATGGTATGCAATTTGGCCATATTATTTCCTACAGAAGCCAACAAACGTTGCATTAGATGCACAGCCGATTCTCCTTGATTTCCGCTACCAATAAGCAACGCTAGTAGCTCAGCATTTGATAGAATTTGCGCACCTTTAGCGAGCATTTTCTCTCTAGGACGATCGTCTATCGACCAATCGCGAATGGTAAAATGTGTAGGTTTTTCTGACATGATTTAGGTTATTTTAATACATTCGTTCAGGACAAGAAAAATACACATTTTATGCAATATCCTCCAGGTCATCATCAAGAAGAAAGCTACCAGAACATTGTAAACCTAATCAAGGCTTACCCCCTAGCCATCATAAACAGCTGTCTCAACAATGAAATGGAAAGTAGTCATACCCCGCTGATCTATCAACCCAACGGTGGTCTAGGCGAATTGATCGGGCATTTAGACAAATACAATCCGCAACTAGCCCATTTTAAAGAAAATGAAAAGGTACAACTCATTTTTAACGGACCTCAAGTTTACATCTCTCCTTCGGTATACAGCACCACGCAGCTCCCTACATGGAATTACTTCAAAGCGCACCTTAAGGGTCGAGTAATCATCGAAACGGATCAAGAAAAAGTAAAACATAGCCTTATCAATATGACCGCATTTTTGGAGGGAGATCAGCCTAACTATGTATTGAAGGCAGACAATCCGCGCATGGCAGCTGCACTTGACTATATCGTAGGCTTTCGTATTGTGATTGAATCGTGGGAAGGAAAATATAAAATTTCTCAAGACAAGCTACAAAAAGATCGCGAGTTAGCCAAAGAAGCCATGCTTCTAGAAACAAAAAAAGTAGAGCAGGCCATCAACTTACTCTACAGTGCTCACAAAACCAAAACTAAACAATAGTAGAAGAGAGCTGATCCCAATCCAAACCACCATAGTTCCCAGAACTCATCATCAATAAGACCGATTGGTCATAGTTTTGACCCAAGAGATCGCGGTGTAAAGAAGCTGGTTCTGTGTATACTTCTAAATCGGGATTTCCAAAAGCCGTTTTAATCTCTTCAACTGCAATCGCTGGACGTCCTTTAATTTTTAACGCTTCAGGATCATAAAATACAATGGCTTTATCCAAGCCTGCCAAACTATCTTTATAATTCGGTAAAAAAGCAGGATCCAAACTACTGTAAGTATGAAGCTCTAAACACCCAATGGTTGTAAAACCTTCAAACTGTGCTCTTACGGCCTTTACTGTTGCAGCTACTTTACTGGGAGCATGCGCAAAATCTTTAAAGAGGTAAGACCTCTTGCCTTCTACAATTCGCTCCAAACGTTTTGCAGCGCCTTTAAAACTCTCTATCGCCTCGTAGAAATCCATTTCGTCTACTCCCATGAGTTGACAAATCCATTTTGCGCCGGCCAAATTGAAGAGGTTATGATCACCAAAAACCGACAAAGGCAGATCACCTTCTTCTGTTTGAAGATAGGTTATACCATTATCGATCATAGCTTCTGGCCTCTCATAGCTTTGCTTGCGAATGGTGTTTTCACTTTGCAAAATCAGGCGGGTCAATACGGCATCTTCTTTGTTATAAATAACCGCACCACCCGGCACAATTGTTTCAATATATTTTCGGAATTGATCTTCGTAGTCAGATAAGGTTGGGAAAACATTGATGTGGTCCCAAGCGATACCAGAAATGAGTGTAACATGGGGCTTGTACCACAAAAATTTAGACTGTAAATCAATGGGAGAAGAAAGGTACTCATCGCCTTCGATGAGCATAAAATCATTTTCATCTGTAAGATGAACCATGGTATCGAAACCTTCGAGTTGAGCACCTACCATAAAATCAACTTCTATCTCATGATAATTCAGCACGTGAAGCACCATCGCAGTAATCGATGTCTTACCATGACTCCCTGCAATTACCACGCGCGTTTTTGCCTTACTTTGCTCATACAAAAACTCGGGATAAGAATAAATCTTCACACCAAGGGCTTGGGCTTGGAGTAGCTCTGGATTGTCTTTTTTGGCGTGCATGCCAAGAATTACACCATCTAGTTCAGGAGTAATTCGTGTTTTATCCCAACCCAAGTCTTCGGGAAGTAAGCCGGCATTTGCTAAGCGCGACTTGGAGGGTTCAAAAATTGCATCGTCACTACCAGTAATCACATAGCCCTTTGACTGAAGCGCCAAGGCAAGATTATGCATGGCACTTCCGCCAATCGCAATAAAGTGTAATCGTTTCATATTTTACTCCAGTGGGTTTGTTTAAATTGTTTAGCTAGTGTGAAATTAGGGTTAATTTCTAGTGCTTGTGAAATACTTTGGTAAGCTTTTTCAGTTTGGCCGATCTTCTTGTGCAATTGTGCTTTTCGAAAATAGGCCCACTCCAAAGGAAGGTTATACAAAGCACTTTGACGATCAATGAAATAGTCTATTGAACATAGGCCAATCGCACTTGCCAAGTCATACTGAACACTCAATTCAGCAATCTTGTAGGGCAAATTCATGGATTTGGTGCTGAAAAAAACATCTAAATCTACAGTGCAAAAATCTACTTTAAGCAATGAATTAAAGGCTTGGATGTACTTGACAACCGCTAGGTCTTTTAACGCTTGACTTTCTGCAATGTATCCCTGAGCAAAATATCCCTCAAAGGGACTCAACTTGACTAAGGCAGTAGCAAGTCGTTTCGCTTTGTTTACATCTCCGCCCAACAAAGCAGGCACCATACAGAGTGCTTCTACATAAGCCTCATAGCTTGGCGTAAAAGTGGGGTCTAGTGCTATTGACTTATCGAAGTTTTCCAACATTGCCCTCACATATGGAATGGAAAAAAAGCGACTTAGCTGTAGGGCCATGATACCATTTGTTCCGGCAATTAAATAGTATAAACCTGCTGTTTCACCATCTAAAACACGTTTTTCTTCAAGGGCTGTCAGCACATCTTTCTGCTCTTTATAGACAGAAGCGAGGTGAATTCTTTGTTCAATTTTTTCGAGTGCCGAACCCTTGGTCATTAAAATTTCCTGACGCAAAAACTCATATTCCTTTTTTTTACTCGTGTCATTTTCTAGAAACGGAGGACTTTGTTGTCCTAGACAAAAAGCAGAAATGAAACAAAAAAAGAGAAAACTCTTTAGTCGACTGGTTCGTTGATCAACGTCCATAGTTTATCCTTTAGTTCAATCATGCCCATTTGGCTTACTGAAGAAATCATCATGTGAGGGATGTCACCAAAACTTTCGCTCATTTCTTTGGCGTACTCCGCCTTCAACTCATCATCCAGAAGATCACATTTAGATAAAACAATCATATAGTTTTTATCCAACAATTCGGGATTAAATTCTTGCAGTTCGCTGCGCAAAATCTCAAATTCTTTTTTGACATTTTTGGCATCGGCTGGAATCAAATACAATAAAACTGAATTACGTTCTATGTGCCTAAGGAAATAATGCCCCAAACCTTTACCTTGGGCAGCGCCTTCAATGATTCCCGGAATATCGGCCATCACAAAAGAGCGAAAATCGCGGTACTGAACAATTCCTAGATTAGGCTTCAGGGTAGTAAATTCATAATCGGCTATTTTGGGCTTAGCCGAGGTAAGTGCTGCCAAAAGGGTAGATTTACCTGCATTAGGAAAGCCTACAAGACCCACATCTGCTAAGACTTTCATCTCAAGAGTGATTTGCAATTCTCCTCCTTTTATACCGGGTTGTGCATAGCGAGGAGTTTGACGTGTAGGGGATTTAAAGTGCCAATTTCCTCGACCTCCTAAGCCTCCTTCCAACAAAACCACTTCTTCACCTTTTTCAGTAATCTCGGTGATCATCTCTCCTGTTTCGGTATTCTTTACCAAGGTACCCAGTGGCACATCAATAAAAACATCCTCTCCCTGTGCTCCTGAACTTCTATTTTTACTTCCGTGCTCTCCATGGCCAGCAGAAAAACTTCGTTTGAATTTAAAGGTAAAAAGGGTCCACAAATTAGGATTCCCTCGAAGGATAATATGCCCTCCTCTTCCACCATCTCCCCCATCAGGACCTCCTTTGGTGATGTATTTTTCGCGGTGTAAATGCGTAGAGCCTTTTCCTCCGTTTCCCGAATGGACAATTAGCTTAACGTAGTCGACAAAATTTCCTTCGGTCATAAATAAATCTTAAAGTGCGTCAATGACGGTCATCAGTCGCGCTGTTATTTCTTCAATCGATCCAATTCCATTGATGCTATGAAACTTGTTTTGTGCTGTATAGAATGAACGAAGAGGGGCCGTTTTCTGGTTGTATTCATCGAAGCGATTGCGAATTTTGCTTTCGTCTTGATCGTCTGGACGACCACTGGTTTCTCCTCTTTTCAAAAGGCGTTCCACCAACTCATCGTCAGTTGCCTCTAAGGCAATTGTTCCAGAAATGGACATTGCTTTTCTTTCCAAGAAGGCATCGAGACTTTTTGCCTGTGCTTCTGTTCTAGGAAAACCGTCAAAAATAAATCCTTTTGCTGCTGGATTTTTCTCAACCTCTGCCTCCAACATATTGATGGTAACTTCATCGGGGACAAGGTCACCCTTGTCCATATACGATTGAGCTAATTTCCCAAGGTCTGTTGCATTTTTGATGTTGTATCGGAAAACATCTCCAGTAGAAATATGAACCAATTGATAATGCGATTTTAAAAATTCAGCTTGTGTGCCTTTTCCTGCTCCGGGTTTTCCAAAGAGAACTAAATTAATCATAGTTTGTGTTTATTGGAGCAAAGATACCTAAAATAAGCCTTTTTTCTATTGAGGTTTACCAATCAAAGATATATATGTATTTTTGTGGAAAAGTTTTATGCAATACTTCTCTTCCACAGCGAAATTAGGCATCTTAGGCGGAGGCCAATTGGGCAAAATGCTCTTGTATACCACACGAAAGTGGGACATCACCACACATGTTTTGGACCCAAGTCAAAGCGCACCCGCAAAATTAGCCTGTGATCACTTTTCGCAAGGAGACTTCAAAGATTACCAAACCGTCTACGACTTTGGCAAGCACCTAGACGTCATTACCATCGAAATTGAGCACGTAAACACCGAAGCATTGCGTCAATTAGAAAAAGAAGGCGTTCAAGTATACCCCAGCGCAGCCACCTTGGAATTAATCCAAAACAAAGGTGTACAAAAAGATTTTTACCAGCAAAACCAAATTCCAACCTCAAAACATCAACGTTTTGAAAACACTGCTGTGCTTCGACAAGCATTGGAAACCGGTAAACTGAACTATCCTTTTGTTTGGAAAGCAGCACTTATGGGATACGATGGAAATGGAGTAAGTATTATTCGATCGAAACAAGACATCGATCAACTGAACGACCAAGAATGTATTGCAGAGGAATTGGTGCCCTTCACCCATGAATTGGCGGTTATTGTCGCACGTAACGCTAAGGGAGAAATGAAAACATATCCTGTTGTTGAAATGGAGTTTCATCCTGAAGCAAATCAAGTAGAATACGTTCTTTGTCCCGCCCGAATTAGCGAAAGCATCAAGAAAAAAGCTACAGAAATAGCTATCAAAACCGCCGAAGCATTTTCTCATGTTGGCTTGCTTGCGGTGGAACTATTCCTTACTGAAGAAGGCGAAATAATGGTTAATGAAGTTGCCCCGCGCGCACACAACAGTGGACATTTGACCATTGAAACTTCTTTAACTGATCAGTTCGAACAACACATTCGCGCTGTGTTAGGGCTACCTCTAGGAAGCACCAATGCAACCGTTGCCGGAGTAATGGTCAACCTTGTTGGTGCAGAAGGACATACTGGCCAAGTTCATTACAACAATATTGAACAAGCCCTCTCCTTAGAAGGTGTTACACCTCATATTTATGGCAAAAAAGACACACGACCTTTCCGTAAAATGGGACATGTCACCATTGTCAATGACGACATTAACATCGCTCGTGAAGTCGCAGAAAAAGTAAAAAAAATAATCACAGTAATCTCAAACTAATGGCACAGGTAGGAATTATCATGGGAAGCGAATCAGACTTACCCGTAATGCAAGAAGCAATCGATGTACTCACCGAATTGAAGATTGAATATGAAGTTGACATCGTTTCGGCACATCGTACACCAGAAAAAATGATGACTTATGGACAGCAGGCACATCAGCGTGGCATCAAAGTTATTGTCGCCGGAGCTGGGGGCGCAGCTCACTTACCAGGCATGGTAGCTTCCATAAGCCCTCTCCCCATCATCGGTGTTCCTGTCAAGTCAAGTAACTCTATCGACGGTTGGGATTCTGTTTTATCCATTTTGCAAATGCCCGGAGGCGTACCTGTGGCAACTGTTGCACTCAATGGAGCAAAAAATGCAGGTATTCTCGCCGCACAGATCATTGGGTCTTCTGACAAGGCAGTTTTGGATCGAATCCTAGCCTATAAAGAAGTATTAAAAACAAAGGTGATTGCTTCCTCAAAAAAACTAAACCCCTAATTTATCGCTTTTGAAAAACCCTTTACTTGTCGACTTTTCGACCCCCTTCTCGACCCTACCATTTGAACAAATAAAAACAGTTCATTTTTTACCAGCGATTGAACATGAAATCGATGTTACCCTCAAGGAAATAGATACAATTTGCGCAAATACCGCAGTACCTAGCTTTGTAAACACCTTGGAAGCCATTGAAAAAAGTGGGGCCAAACTAGGAATCATTTCTGGAGCACTTTTCAATCTAAATAGTGCAGAAACGAGTACCGAATTACAAGAAGTTACCCAAAAAGCTGCACCCCTACTCACCAAATTACAAAACGACATCCGCCTAAATGCCACCCTATTTAAACGTATCAAAACCGTTTATGAAGGAGACACTGGAAATCTCTCAGTAGAACAAAAAACACTTCTTGAAAAAGAATACAAAGGATTTGTTCGAAATGGTGCTTTACTCAATGAAGAACAGAAAAATCGTTTGCGTGAGATCGATCAAGAACTCGCTAAATTGAGCCTCAATTTTGGCGAAAATGTATTGGCCGACAGCAATGCATTTTCCCTGCACATTTCCAAAGAAGACGACCTAAGGGGGCTTCCAGATAGTGCTATTGACATGGCGAAACAAATGGCAGAGGCTAAACAATTAGAAGGATGGCTATTCACCCTAGATTACCCAAGTTATGTTCCATTTATGACCTATGCTGAAAATAGGGAATTGCGTCAACAAATGAGTCACGCTTTTGGTCAACGAGGTTTTCAAAACAATGAGAACAACAATGAAAATATCATTCTTTCTATTGTAGCGCTAAAGCACCAACGCGCTGAACTGTTAGGCTATGCATCTCATGCAGCCTTTGTATTGGAAGAACGCATGGCCAAAGATGAAGAAACCGTACTTAGCTTCCTAAATGACTTGAAGGATAAATCATACCCGAAAGCAAAAGAAGAATGGGAAGAAATTCAAGTATTTGGAAAAGATCGATTGGGCTATGACAAGGTAGAAAAATGGGACACAAGTTTCATTTCGGAAAAAATAAAACAAGAACGTTTTGCGTTCAATGAAGAGGAATTAAAACCTTATTTCGCCCTTCCAAAAGTACTGAATGGTTTATTTGATATTGTAGAAAAACTGTACGGCTTAAGCTTCAAAATCAATGCTGAAATTGAAACATATCACCCTGATGTTGAAGCCTATGAAGTAAAAAAAGAAGGTGAATTTCATGCTGTATTATACGCTGACTTTCATCCAAGAGAAGGAAAACGCAATGGGGCTTGGATGACGTCTTATCGCGCTCAAAGCGAAGGTGTTCGTCCACATATTTCTATTGTGTGTAATTTCTCTCCACCGACAAAAGAAAAACCAGCCCTAATCAGTTTCAATGAAGTGACAACACTTTTTCATGAATTTGGACATGCCCTTCATGGCATGTTAGCCAACACAACCTATGGGGCACTGAGTGGCACTAGCGTGTCTTGGGATTTTGTTGAATTGCCCAGTCAAGTCTTAGAAAATTGGTGCTATCAACCTGAAGCACTTGCGCTATTTGCTCAGCACTTTGAAACCAATGCACTTATTCCTCAAGATTACATTGATAAAATCAAAAAAGCAGGACAATTTCAACAGGGGCTTCAAACGCTAAGACAACTGAGTTTTGGTTTTCTAGACCTCTCATGGCATGGTGAAAATGGACCAAAAATCAATGCAGTTAAGGCACATGAAAAAGCTATAATGCAACCTTTTCAATTTTCAGAAGACAGTCCAGAAAGTTGCATGAGCACTGCCTTTTCGCACATATTTCAAGGTGGATATTCTGCTGGATATTATAGTTACAAATGGGCAGAAGTATTGGATGCGGATGCCTTTGAATTATTTCTTGAAAAAGGAATATTTGACAGCGAAACTGCACAGTCTTTTCATGATCATGTTTTATCAAAAGGAGGAACGGAACACCCCATGAAGTTGTATGAACGATTCCGTGGGAAAAAGCCTGATCCTAAAGCTTTGCTAAAAAGAGCTGGCCTAGTGTTTTAATTTTTTTGCTGCCTCCCAAGCCAAATAACCTCCTTCTAATTCGTGTATTGTTTCGAACCCTAGGGCCTTCATTGCTATGGCAGCACGTGCACTTCTCGCACCTGACTTACAATATATAAGCACTGGTAAATCTTTGTCTAAACGACTAATTTCAAAGGGGAAATCTATCGCATTCACCGATATGTTTATAGCATTAGGTAAGGCTCCTTGTGCAAATTCCTCGGCCGATCGAACATCCACCAAAACATACTCTTGTCCCATTAAAACTGCAAAATCATCTACACTTTGAAGATTACTGATGGTTTGAGAAAAAAGAACTAACAATAGAAAATACATACTAAAAAGGATTAAAAAAATAAATCATGAAGCCCACCAAAGGAATCGCCTCCACCCAAAACAATGTACTGTTTTTTGGACTCGAAGGCTGAATAAAATACAAGGATATACAATAAGTCAATAACATAGCACCCATTGCACTGGCTTCTGCAAGGGAAAACGCTGGATTAAACACAATTAAAAAAACCAAAAGTAAAAGCAAACCGTAGCCCAAAAGCTTAGTGAATTGACAACCAATAAGTTGCGGAATGGTACCTAAGTCTTGATCATCTGCCGACGAATCTCGAATCTCAAAAGGCAGGGTTGCCACAACTACCATGATAAAACGCTCTACAAAAAAAAGATAATGAGCACCCTCAAAGACAGCAAGGCCGAGCAAAGGAAATACTGCCGTTAGTAAGGTCCAACATAAGGCAACAATTAATATTTTTAGTCCATATCTGTTTCGGAGATTTTTATGCTTTCTTGGAAAAGGAATGGTATATGCCAAACTCAAAAGAAAGCAACAAAAAAGCAATAATTGCTCTTCCATGGATCGTCCCAAAAACAAAAAACCACTGTAAAAAAAAGCAACAAAAAACAAAGCCAAATAGTAGGGTGGAAATGACTGCTTAAAGTGGACAAAAGGATAATGACGGATTCCGTTGTAAGCTAGAAACGAAAGACACAATACCAACAATTGATCATTTAAAAACGATGAAAAGCCCCACCTTAGCTGGGTAATCTCATAAAAACATAGGACCATGCAAGCCACATGAAAATTACCTTTTACATACCCGAGGAAAAATCGACTTAATACGCCCATGGGGCAAAATTAACGAAAGTGTTTATAAGTTAAACCGTAAGGTTGAAAACTTGTCCATAACTGAACATCAATCGCACAAAGTCTTCTGGAATATTAAAGTAAATTTGCAAAAAAAGTAGCTTATGTTCGTGAACAGACACTTAGGTCCAAATGAAAATGAAAGAGCAAAAATGCTTAAAACAATTGGCGTAGATAGCATTGCTACCCTCATCAACGAAACCATTCCGGCTGACATTCGTTTAGCCAATCCGCTTGCTTTACCCGAGGGTATTTCTGAATATGCCTATCAAAAGAAAATTCAAGCGCTTTCCAACAAGAATGTATTATTTGACAATTATATCGGACTAGGTTATCACCCCGCAATTGTACCTGCCGTTATTCAACGAAACATTTTAGAAAATCCAGGATGGTACACTGCTTATACCCCATATCAAGCAGAAATAGCACAAGGAAGACTGGAAGCCTTATTCAATTACCAAACAGTGGTAACTGACTTAACCGGCATGGAACTCGCCAACGCTTCCCTATTGGACGAAAGCACGGCTGCTGCTGAAGCAATGAGTCTGCTTTATGCTGTTCGCACAAGAGAGCAAAAGAAAAATAATGCCAATCAATTCTTCGTTGCAGAAAATACGCTCCCACAAACCATCGCACTCCTACGCACACGTGCTACACCAGTAGGCATTGAAATTATTCTTGGAAAAGAAAGCGACTTTACACCAAGTTCAGCATTCTTTGGAGCTTTTTTCCAGTATCCAGATAAAAATGGGACAATCGTAGACTTACCTGCTTTGGTAGAGCGTGCAAAAGCACATGAGATAAAAATTGTCGTTGCAGCTGACTTACTATCACTCACCCTCCTAGAGGCTCCGGGAAAATACGATGTTGATGTTGTGGTGGGCACAACTCAACGCTTTGGTATTCCCCTTGGCTATGGAGGACCTCATGCCGCCTATTTTGCTACAAAACAGGCCTACAAAAGAAATATCCCAGGAAGAATCATTGGACAAACAAGGGATTTGGATGGAAAACCTGCACTTAGAATGGCGCTTCAAACCAGAGAGCAGCACATAAAAAGAGATCGTGCAACCTCAAACATCTGTACAGCTCAAGTTTTGTTGGCCGTAATGGCAGGTATGTACGCTGTTTACCATGGCCCTAAAGGATTGAAAGCCATAGCAACTGAAATTCACAACAAAGCTAAAAAGCTTGAATCCGTTTTAAACGGTTTGGGAATTCAACAAAACAACAGGGCTTATTTTGACACCCTGCACCTTAGTGTAGATGCAAAAAAGTTACAACCCATTGCGCTAGAGCATGAGATTAACTTATTCTATCCCGATACGAGCTCAGCAACAATTTCTTTAAACGAGGCAACGACCTCTGAAGATTTCGAGCAATTGGTTTCTGTCTTTACTACTTATGCTGAAAAAGAAATTCCTACAGTCACGGAAGACCTTGAGCGCATACCTTCAAACCTAATTCGAATGAGTGATTTCATGACACATCCTGTGTTCAATTCTTACCATTCGGAGACTGCCCTGATGCGCTACATAAAGAAATTAGAACGCAAAGATTTGGCTTTAAACCATTCGATGATATCCTTGGGCTCATGTACAATGAAACTCAATGCCGCTAGTGAGATGCTACCCCTTAGCTCACCGCAGTGGGGAAGTCTTCATCCATTTGCTCCCCTAGATCAGGTGAAAGGTTATCAAGAAGTATTGAACGCCTTAACACATCAGCTAAATATTGTTACTGGCTTTGCAGCAACCTCTCTTCAGCCCAATTCAGGTGCTCAAGGTGAATATTCTGGTCTTATGGTCATACGTGCCTACCACCAATCACGTGGGGACCATCATCGAGATGTGTGTATTATACCCGCCTCAGCACACGGAACAAACCCAGCTTCAGCCGTAATGGCAGGAATGAAAGTGGTCGTTACAAAAACAGACGAAAGAGGGAATATTGACTGGATCGATCTTCAAGAAAAAGTGCTTGAACACAAAGATCATTTATCTGCTCTGATGGTAACTTACCCATCGACGCACGGGGTCTTTGAGGCCAATATAAAAAGTATCACGGCATTGATTCACGAACATGGAGGCCAAGTCTATATGGACGGAGCAAACATGAATGCACAGGTTGGACTTACCAGTCCTGCAGCCATTGGTGCAGACGTATGCCACCTGAACCTTCACAAAACCTTTGCCATCCCACATGGAGGAGGTGGACCAGGCGTTGGACCAATTTGCGTAGCTGCACACTTGGCTCCCTTCCTACCCTCTAATCCAATTATCGCTACTGGTGGAGACCAAGCCATTGAGGCCATTTCTGCAGCACCTTGGGGATCGGCGCTCGCCTGCCTCATCTCATATGGCTACATTGAAATGCTAGGAAGTAAAGGGCTTCAAGAAGCTACAGAAATTGCAATACTCAATGCAAATTACATCAAAGAAAGAATAGAAGGGGCCTATCCTGTACTCTATGTTGGAGACAATGGTCGCTCTGCGCATGAACTCATCATTGACCTGCGCCCATTTAAGGAGCAAGGCATTGAAGTGGTAGATGTCGCTAAACGTTTAATGGATTATGGTTTTCATGCGCCTACAGTATCTTTTCCCGTAGCCGGAACCATGATGATTGAACCAACCGAAAGTGAAAATTTAGCTGAAATTGACCGTTTTTGTGATGCGATGATTTCCATCGCTGCAGAAATTGCAGCAAGCGACCACCATGATGAGCATAGCTTGTTGAAAAATGCACCCCACACACTTGAAATGGCTACGGTAGACGAATGGAACTTTAAGTATAGTCGCAAAAAGCATTATATCCGCTAGAATTTGTTCGAGAAAACAAATTTTGGCCTTCTGTCAGAAGAGTAGACGAAGCCTTTGGAGATCGTAATCTTATCTGCAGTTGTCCATCGGTAGAATCCTATTCAATCAATTGAAAAAGAGTGAATTAAATATTTATTATCAACAGATAAATAGAATTATGCATAGGTTGAAAATCGTTCGATTTTTACCTCATTTATGTAACAATGCAGCGCAAATTATACATTTGAACTGAAATTGCTTTAATTATGAATATTTCTATTTCGGGTACAGGAAGAGCCGTCCCAACTTCCATACAGAAAAACAGTGACTTTTTATCCCATCATTTCCTCGATGAGAAGGGTGAGCCCTTTGCAAATAGCAATGAAGAGATCATTGAAAAGTTTTCTTCAATTACTGGAATAGAAGAACGACGTTATGCTCCAGATGAAATAAACTCTTCTGACCTAGCCTCTGAGGCTGCTGCAAAGGCAATCAAGGATGCTGGCATCGATCAGGAAAGCATTGATTATATCATTGTAGCGCATAATTTCGGAAACACACCCGCAGGATCAAGCCAATCCATGGCATTACCCAGCATTGCATCCATCGTAAAAACGAACCTCAACATCATTAATCCAAATTGTGTTGCCTATGACCTTATATTTGGTTGCCCAGGTTGGATCGAAGGTGTGGTACAAGCCAAAGCATTCATCAAAGCTGGTATGGCGAATAAATGTTTGGTTATTGGAACTGAAACACTTTCACGTGTAGTTGACAATGCTGATCGCGACTCCATGATCTTTGCCGACGGAGCAGGCGCAACTATCATTGAAAAGAAAGAAGATGGCGGTGCCATACTTTCACATAAATCAGTAACATATACTGCGAACAACGAAATTGACATCTTAAATTTCGAGCAGTCCAACGACCCTGCAGATAAATTAAGTTACATTAAAATGAAAGGGCGTAAAGTTTATGAATTTGCACTCTTGAACGTACCACAAGCAATGAAAGCCTGTATGGATGCCTCAGGGGTTCCGATCGAAAACCTAAAGAAAATCTTTATTCACCAAGCCAACATGAAAATGGACGAAGCGATTGTAAAACGTTTTTTCCGTCTATACAAACATGCAGCTCCCGAGCAGGTATTACCCATGAATATTCAGAAGTTTGGCAATAGTTCAGTTGCTACCGTTCCCACTTTATACGATCAAGTACTGAAAAACGACTTAGAAAATCACAGCCTTGAAAAGGGCGATGTTGTTTTATTTGCCAGCGTAGGTGCCGGAATGAACATCAATGCAATTACCTACCGCGTTTAATTCGGTTAAAGCCTTATAATCCCATTTTAATTGGTGCATAAATCCGCTTAATTGTGTACTTTTAAGCATGATAAAATTGCTTGAGCACATAGGAAGATATTTTATTATGCTCCAAAAAACCTTTGGAAAATTCACCAAATCTTCTGTATTAAGAAAACTTGTCGTTCGTGAAATTGACGATCTAATAATCGGGTCACTAGGCATTGTTGCATTCATCTCCTTTTTTGTCGGAGGTGTTGTCGCTATCCAGACAGCAATTAACTCTGACAATCCCTTACTCCCAAAATACCTCGTTGGCTATGCCACGCGACAGTCCATCATTTTAGAATTTGCACCTACCTTTATCTCCATTATTATGGCTGGAAAAGTGGGCTCTTTCATCACCTCATCCATTGGAACCATGCGGGTCACTGAACAAATCGATGCACTTGAAGTCATGGGAGTAAATACCTACAATTACCTTATTTTTCCCAAGATAGCCGCCATGACACTTTACCCCTTCATCATTGTTATTTCAATGTTTTTAGGAATTTTCGGTGGGTATGTTGCTTGTATTACTGGTGGTTTTTCTGCCCATGCAGACTTTGTAGAAGGCCTGCAATTAGACTTCAACGCCTTTCATGTCACCTATGCATTTATAAAAACATTTCTCTTTGCCATGCTTTTGGCTACCATACCCTCGTATCATGGCTATTTCATGAAAGGAGGTGCACTAGGTGTCGGAAAAGCAAGCACCACTTCCTTTGTCTGGACCAGTGTGGCGATCATTTTAATGAATTCCTTTGTCACTAACTTTTTACTAACCTAGATGATCGAAATTAACAATTTAAAAAAATCGTTTGGAGAAACTGAGGTTTTAAAAGGGGTTTCAACCGTTTTTGAACAAGGAAAAACCAATCTAATTATTGGTCAGAGTGGATCTGGAAAAACAGTCTTTCTCAAATGTATCCTTGGGCTTCATCAAGCAAGTGAAGGGGAAATATCTTACAATCAAAATCCACTCTCTCAAATGACAGAAAAGGAACGCTCTCTCTTGCGTCAAGATATGGGAATGGTCTTTCAGGGTAGCGCGCTATTTGACTCAATGACGGTAGAGGAAAACGTGATGTTTCCCATGAAAATGTTTACTGAAGCAGCTGCAGATGAAATCCGAGAACGCGCGAATATTGCCATTAAACGTGTAAATCTGATTGATGCTAATGCTAAACTACCTTCAGAAATTTCGGGGGGAATGCAAAAAAGGGTAGCCATCGCTCGTGCAATTATAATGAACCCAAACTATCTGTTTTGCGATGAACCCAACTCTGGATTAGATCCTAAAACAGCTATTTTGATTGATAACCTCATTCAAGAAATTACCCAAGAGTACCAAATCACCACTGTCATCAATAGCCACGACATGAATTCAGTAATGGAAATCGGGGAAAAAATAATTTTCCTAAAAGACGGTGAGAAAAAATGGGAAGGCAGCAACAAGGAAATTTTTAAAACCGACAATGAAGCCGTCACAAATTTCGTCTACTCTTCTGAACTGTTTAAAAAAGTTCGAAAAGTCTACTTGGAAGAAAGCGAGTAGCTAGGCTATTGATTCACCAGCTATACCCTTAGCTTTATCACGCAATTCTTTCACACTTTGGTCATCTCCTTTAGGGTAAATCAACAACACATCCTTTTCTTCCACAATCACAAAATCTTCCAACCCTTTTACAACGATTAGTTTCTTATCGGAAGAATACACCATATTTCTATTTGATTCATCAGCAAGTAGATCAGCATTAACCGCTATGTTTTCATCTTCTACGGTAGACAGTTGATCATAAAGGGAGGTCCATGTGCCGAGGTCATTCCAAGAAAACCCCGCTTTAATCATGGAAATATTTGAAGCCTTTTCCATAATTGCATAGTCAATTGAAATACTCTCTGCTTTTGGATACTCTTCCGCCAAAAACGACTGTTCTTCTTCAGTGTCAAAAGTTCGGATTCCTGCTTCCATGAGTGCTAACATCTCAGGTTGATGATCCTTAAATGCGTTTAGCAATACACGTATTGACCAGACAAAAATACCTGCGTTCCAGAAATAATTACCAGCCTCTAAAAATGTAGCTGCTTTCGTTAGGGTTGGTTTTTCGGTAAAAGCAGTGATGGGAGATGGTGACTTATCTTTCTCTTTAACTTGCAAATAGCCATAACCTGTATGAGGCGAAGTTGGAGGAATACCGAAGGTGAGTAGCTCATCATGTCTAGACACATGACTAAAGGCAGCTAAAACGTCTTCTTTAAATGATGGTAAATCAGCAACAAAATGATCGCTTGGTAAGATTACAGTAGAAGCATTAGGGTTATTGTGCTGAATTTTAAGCGCAGCAAATAAGAGGCAAGGGGCTGTATTGCGCATGGCTGGCTCACAAATTATCTGTGACACATTAACCTCTGGCAATTGATCTTTGACCAAAGACTTATAGCGCTCATTGGTCAATATATAGACTTGATCTGATGGAACAATCCCTTCCAATCGATCATAAGTTTGCTGAAGTAAGGTTCTACCCACTCCTGTTAAGTCGAGGAATTGTTTTGGGAGGGATGCCCTGCTAGAGGGCCAAAAACGACTTCCTACGCCTCCCGCCATGATTAAAGCAAAATTATTATTTGTTTCGTTCATCTTCAATTCATTTGATTTACTTCTGCATTTGGCTGAAAAAGATAGGTTTTTCCTGTTTTAATTTCACAACACTCAAAGCGCTTTCGCCTTTGTGGCCCTTTTTGAAAAACGCGGCCGTTATCCAAACTAAAATGTATGCCCATGGGCAACTCAAAGATAGCTTTTTTATGCGTGGGTGGATCAAATGCTCGCAAAGCTAGTCCGAGTTGTTGATCTGTATCACTACTTGCTTTTGGGTTTTTTAAATGTTGAGCAAAAACAGATAACAGTGGCTGAGGAAATATTTCTTCTACCAAAAACGGAACACTGACACTTCTGAAGCAATTTTTCCATTCCTTCCCATGTGATTGAATCCGAAATCCGTGATTGATGAACGCCACATGATGTCCCACTTCATGCAAAAGTGTAATCAAAAAACGGTAAGGGTTTTGTTGTTCATTGAGGGTTATTTGAACCCGTCCGGAGGGCAGTTTTCTAAAATCCCCATGTTTGGTTTTCCGTTTTCCGACCACTTTCATCTCAACAGGATACTCAACTAAAAGAGCTTTGACCTTATCTTGAGCCATTGGTGGAATGAAATTAAAAACCTCCATAATCATTACCTACTTAGGGTGTACTAGAAGAAACCTGAAGTGTTTTCCCATTGTAGTACTGATGTCCGGTTAATCCGAAATTGAGCAGGTATGGAGCGAAGCCTTCTGCAGTGATGGGTGCTTCAAAGCCAGGAAAAGCTTCTTCAAGCATCTGTGTTTGTACAGCACCGAGGGCCAATACATTGAACTTAGGCCCCGAAGCTTTAAATTCTTCTGCCCAAAGTTCTGTCAATGTAATCAAAGCTCCTTTACTGCTCGAATAGATCGATAAACCCGGAAATTTAGCACTTCCTTGAATCCCTCCCATACTACTGATATTAACCACATGTCCATCAGAATGAATTTGAGGTAACAATTGACGCGTCAGTTCAGCTAAGCCAAAAACATTGACCTTATAGATTTTTTCAAAAAGCTCGAAACTACTTTCTGCTACAGAAGTATTGGTCAATAAACCAGCATTATTGATTAGAACATCTATGGGAACATGAGCTATCTTTTGCACAAAAGTGCCTATGGCATCCTCAGAAGAAAGGTCAACACTAAAAGCCTGAATTCCTTTAATGGCTTCCAAAGCAGTTATGTTCCTTGATATTGCAATAACATTGTGCCCAGCTGATGCAGCTAATTTTGCCGTTTCTAACCCGATGCCTTTTCCGGCACCAGTAATCAATAATGTTTTCACTTATTTTTGTTTAAAGATAAAAAAACCCGCACAAAGGCGGGTCTTAAATGTTAGGCTAATTGAATTAAACCAACATTGTAATTGGATTTTCAATGTAGGATTTTAGTGTTTGTAAGAACAAAGAACCTGTTGCACCATCTACCGAGCGATGATCACATGCAAGGGTCAACTTCATGGTGTGTCCAACCACAATTTGTCCATTCTTCACAACGGGCTTTTCTACAATTGCACCGACAGATAAAATTGCTGAATTGGGTTGATTGATAATTGACGTAAAGGTTTCAATACCAAACATTCCTAAGTTGGAAATCGTAAATGTACTTCCGTCCATTTCTGCAGGAGTAAGTTTTTTATCTCTAGCTCTACCTGCAAAATCTTTTACTTGTGCCCCAATTTGCGGCAAAGGTAATTCATCTGCAAACTTCACTACAGGAACAACCAAACCATCGTCTACCGCCACGGCAACGCCCATGTGAACATGATGATGCTTCACGATTTTATCATCGTACCAGCGCGAATTAACTTGTGGATGCTGTTTGAGCGCTAAAGCAGTTGCTTTAACCACAATGTCATTGAACGAGATTTTTGTATCTGGAATAGCATTGTATTGCTTACGGAATGCCATGGCATTCTCCATATCAAATTCAACACCTAAGTAATAGTGAGGTGCCGTAAATTTAGATGCACCCAGTCGCTTAGCGATGGTTTTACGCATCTGGCTATTGGCCATTTCCTCGACAGATTCAATTCCCTGCGGAGCCGCAAAAGCAACACTACCGCTAGCTTGATAATTTTCGATATCACGTTTAATGATTCGTCCACCATCACCTGAACCTTGAACTGTAGCAAGCTGAATTCCTCGCTCTTCGGCCAAACGTTTTGCCAAAGGAGAAGCGATGATTCGTCCGCTTGTATTTTGAACTGCTACGGGTGCAGCAACAGGCGATGCCACAGGGGCTGCAACTGGTGCAGCAACAGCAGGAGCAGCTGGAGCAGCTTTTTCGACCTCTTCAACTGGCGCAGAAACACTGGCAGTTGCAGCAGCTATTGCCTGTTCAACATTAGCATCTTTATCACCAATAATGGCCAAAAGACTATCTACAGGAGCAGAATCTCCTTCTTGTATTCCGATGTGTAAAAGCGTTCCATTGTAAAATGCTTCAAATTCCATCGTTGCTTTGTCTGTTTCAATCTCAGCAAGTATGTCACCTTCATTGACAGTATCACCAACTTTTTTGAGCCAACTTGCTACTGTACCTTCTTCCATGGTATCGCTCAATCGCGGCATGGTAATGACTTCCACGTTATCCGGAAGTGTTGGGGCAGCAGCGACTTCTGCTTGGGCAGGAGCAGCTTCCGAAGCAGTTACCTCTTCGGCAACTGGCGCAGTTCCTCCGCCAAGATGAGCAGAAACATCCTCTCCTTTTTCACCTATAATGGCAAGTAAAGTATCTACTGGTGCAGTTTGTCCTTCTTCAATTCCGATATGCAATAGTTCACCTTCGTAAAAAGCTTCGAACTCCATTGTTGCTTTATCGGTTTCAATTTCGGCTAGAATATCGCCTTCTTTAACTGTATCACCTACTTTTTTAAACCAAGTAGCGACAGTTCCTTCCTCCATTGTATCGCTCAAACGAGGCATATTTATGACTTCTGCCATGACTAACTTAATTTATGTTTTAAAAATGGGTAATTGGGTTCTTCGTAGACTGCATCGTACATGACTGACTTTTCCGGATATGGAGAATCTTCAGCAAATTTTTCACATTCCAACACACGTGCTTTCACATCAGCATCGATGGCAGCAAACTCGTCTTCAGTTAAATAGTTTTTCTCAACAATGATGTCTTTTACCTGAGTAATTGGATCAATTTTACGGTATTCTTCTACTTCAGATTTAGTACGATAATGCTGTGCATCTGACATTGAGTGTCCACGGTAGCGGTAAGTCTTCATCTCTAAGAAAGTTGGCCCTTTTCCGTCTCGCGCATGCTTAATTGCTTTGTCCAGGGCTTTTGCTACAGCAACCGGATCCATTCCGTCTACTGGTCCACATGGCATTTCGTAACCAAGACCTAATTTCCATATCTCTTGGTGAGAAGCTGTTCGAGCGACAGAAGTCCCCATTGCATATCCATTGTTTTCCACAATAAACACTACCGGAAGCTCCCATAGGGTTGCCAGGTTGAGTGTTTCGTGCAAAGAGCCTTGTCTTACAGCACCGTCACCCATGAAGCATAGCGTTACTGCACCTGTATTATTGTATTTATCACCAAAAGCCATACCAGCACCTAAAGGGATTTGCCCCCCAACAATACCGTGACCTCCGTGAAAACGATGTTCTTTTGAAAAGATGTGCATAGAACCTCCCAATCCATTAGAAGTACCTGTTGCTTTACCGTACAATTCAGCCATTACTCTTTTGGGGTCAACGCCCATTCCAATGGGTTGTACGTGGTTTCTATACGCAGTAATCATTCGATCTTTCCCTAACTCAATGGCATGCAAAGCACCCGCGAGGATAGCCTCTTGTCCGTTGTACAAGTGGAGGAATCCTCTCACTTTCTGTTGGATGTAGACTGCCGCTAGCTTGTCTTCAAACTTTCGCCAAAAAAGCATGTCTTTATACCAATCGATATAGGTTTGTTTGGTGATTTTTTTCATTCGAAAAAAAATATTTTAGAATTATTTATGGGGCAAAAATACGACTTTTAACGGAAAATAATACCATATCTACCACACATAACAACAGTCTAATGTCATAAAAATAACATCCAAGAACTTTTAAATTACTCTGCAGGCTCTACAGAGGGGTTGCTTAAGTTGAATGTCAATGAAAAACGAAGCGTGTTTTCCAATGGATTTCTAATCTTAGATGTTGAGAATAAATAAGAGATGTCTATGGTGGCAAAGTCGAGTTGAAAACCTGCCCCTAAAGTTAAAAAACGTCGAGAGCCTTTTTCTAGACTTTCGTTAAAGTATCCTGTTCGCAGTGCAAATACGTCTTGAAAAACATACTCAACTCCTGTTGCCCAAGTAACTTCTTTCAACTCTTCGCTTAAACCGTCTGGAGCATCTGAAAAAGATTCTACAATCCCATTTAAAAAACTAATGTCTGGTTGTTCATAGAGCCTCACTCCATTTTCTTGGCCTACTTCTACAGGAGATGGTACCAATAACTTATTAAATTCAAGATTGAAATTCAATACATTGCTCCCACCTAAATCCAAATTCATTCCCGCGCCCAGTCGAAGGTTGGTAGGGATAAAGTTTTTTTGTCCTCCTTCATCATATTTTAAACGCGGACCTACATTGGAAACATTTAAACCATAACGCATACTCGCTTTATTGGTTCCCATGTCAAAATACTCTCCTTGGTAGAATGCGGCAATATCAATTCCTATACTGCTTGCTGGGGTCGCATCGGCGTCACTAGACAGCTTTAAATCTGAACGGATATATCGTGCTGCAACAGCCATGGAGAATTTCTCATTCAACAACAAACCATAAGAAAGGTCCAAGGTTAGTTCATTGGGACGTTCAATACCTTGTTGTACAATCGTATTTCCTATTAAATCATTGAACTGAATATCACCTAAACTAAAGTATTTTAAACTTACCCCCCAAGCACTTCGTTCGGTGTTTTTAGTGTAGTAGGTTAGATTTGCCAAGAATATGTCGTCGACAAGCTTACTCAGGTAAGGAGTATAACTCACCCCAACTGCCTGCTTTTCTCTCGCGAAAACATACTTTGCAGGATTCCATTGTTGCGAAAAGACATCTGCCGAAGTGGCCACGCCCAACTCACCCATACCGGCGGAGCGTGCGTCTGGCGTAATTAACAAGAAAGGGACACCTGTGGTAATTACACGGCTTTGACTCTGTGCAAAAGCGTTGCCCCCAATAAACATCACCAAACACCCTAAATAAGCTAACTGTTTCTTCAAAGATTAATATGTACTTGTTTCGCATTTATAACGTTATAATTTTAATTTTCTTGCCCCTAATAAAACATTTTCATTGCATTATTATTTACAGCAATAAATGCATTATTTTTGCGTTATAGGATTGTGTTGGTGGAGTTAATTGTTAATGACACCGCTCAATAAATTGTATATTGCAGCTTAAGAGTAACAATATAGCCGATAAAAAAACTAATATGAACGTGAAGTTTATCTCAAAATGTACGCTTTTTATTGCCCTAGGGTCAATGATTTTCAGCTCTTGCGGAAAAAACAACCAATCTAGAGCCACAGGCTGGAGTATTAACTCCAAAAAAGGTGGCTTTCAGTACAATGTTGATTTTGAAGATCAAGAAACCGGACCAGGACTTGTTTTTATTGAAGGAGGAACCTTTACAAAAGGACAAGTTCAAGATGATGTAATGCACGACTGGAACAACACTCCAACGCGTCAGCACGTAATGTCTTTCTACATTGACGAAACAGAGGTAACCAACCTGATGTACCTTGAGTTCTTGGACTGGTTAAAATTGGTTTTTCCCCAAGACAATTTACAATACAAACAAATTTATGAGGGAGCTATTCCGGACACATTGGTTTGGAGAAATCAATTGGGATACTTTGAAGAGTTGACAACTAATTATTTACGCCACCCTGCCTACGCAGAATACCCTGTTGTTGGAGTAAACTGGCTGCAAGCAGTTCAATTTGCTGAATGGCGCACCGACCGTGTAAATGAATACATCTTGGAGCGTGAGGCCTACATCGAAAAAGATGTACGTTACACAGAAATAGATGCAAACAGTACCTTTAGCACAAGTGCCTACCTGAAAATACCTGAGTCCACTTATGGCGGAAAGATCGATAGTTTGGTTGGAAAAAATGGGCGTCAGAAAAAAGACACAACTGAAGTAAATGTTTACGCTGGAGTTGATAGCGGTCTGCTACTCCCTGCATACAGGCTTCCAACAGAATCAGAATGGGAATACGCAGCACTTGCCTTGGGCGGTGAGCGTGAGTACAACGCCTACCGAGGAAAGAAAAAATATCCATGGTCTGGAGAATACACCCGTTCAGAGGAGAGAAGATCCGAAGGAGACCAATTGGCCAACTTTAAACTCGGAAAAGGAGATTATGGTGGAATTGCTGGCTGGTCCGATGACGGAGCTGACATAACCATTCAAGTAAAATCATATCCACCTAACGACTATGGTGTTTACGACATGGCTGGAAATGTAGCCGAGTGGGTAGCCGACGTATATCGTCCAATTGTTGACGATGAAGCAAATGACTTTAACTATTACCGTGGAAACATCTACCTAAAAGAAGTCATTGGAGAAGATGGAAAGGCCCAAGTAATTTCTCCTGATCAACTGGTATATGACACTCTTCCAAACGGAAAGGTACTGCTTAAACGCTTACCTGGACAATTAGAAAAAGTAGCTATTGATGAAGAGGAAACCTTTTTACGTCAGAACTTTACTGAAAGTGATAACAGAAACTTTCGTGATGGTGATATAGAGTCTACCCGTCAATTTGCAGATGTACAAAGTGGTGAAGAAGGAGGAAATGGTCGTCCAGAAAGCACGAAAATGTATGATGCACCTACTCATCCCCGAGTAACTACAGACGAAAATGGAAACAAAATCCGCTCGAAAGATAAATCGCCAAAAAGAACCTCGTTAATTACTGATGAAGTACGCGTATTTAAAGGAGGCTCGTGGAAAGATCGTGCTTACTGGCTAGATCCAGCACAAAGACGCTATCTACCACAATATATTGCTACTGACTACATCGGATTTAGATGTGCCATGACCCGTCTGGGATCAAAAAGCAAAAATAAAAAAACAGCCCGTCACAAAAGAAAAGGCTAAGAAACAAACACATTAAAAGGCATTTTCGAATGCCTTTTTTTATAGCATGAACATTTCAGAATTACATCTGCTCTTCAAAAAAAGCTCCGGACTATCTACTGATACGCGTGCCTTAAAAAAGGGAGAACTATTCTTTTGTCTTAGAGGAGAAAACTTTAACGGAAATGTCTTTGCTCAAAAAGCTGTAGATGCAGGAGCGTCATACGTTATTTATGACGATCTCAATCATCGTCCAACAACTAGTAATGCAATTCATGTAGAAGACAGTCTGGCTACTTTACAAGCTTTGGCTACGTTCCATAGAAAACAATTTGAACTGCCCGTTATTTGCCTTACCGGATCAAATGGAAAAACAACCTCAAAGGAACTTATCTACACTGTGCTTTCGCAACAATTTAAGGTTCATGCAACAAAAGGGAATTTAAACAATCATATTGGCGTACCCCTAACCCTACTCGGCATAAAGCCCGATACGGAAATAGCCCTTGTAGAATTGGGTGCAAATCATCAAAAAGAAATTGCTTTTTTAAGTGAACTTGCGCAACCTACTATGGGGTATATCACCAATTTTGGAAAGGCTCATTTGGAAGGTTTTGGCAGTATTGAAGGGGTCATTAAAGGAAAGAGTGAACTCTATGATTTCTTACGAACAAACAAGGGGGATGTGCTTGTAAATGCAGACAATGAACTACAGCTAAAACAATGTACAGGCATTAACCAAATCTTATTTGGTCGAAAAAGCAATGCACATTACCAAATGACCAACACAATCGGTAATGAGGGGTATTGTGTGACTACAATAGAAGGAGTTACCATAAAAAGCAAACTGACTGGCGATTATAATTTCGATAATATCAATGCGGCCATCGGTTTTGGAAAATTCTTTTCACTCTCTCTGGAACAAATCAAAAATGGAATAGAGGTCTATATACCTACAAACAACCGTTCACAATGGACCAAAACAACTAAAAATGATGTGCTATTAGATGCATACAATGCCAATCCTTCTAGCATGAAGGCAGCAATCAATTCATTTATTGGTGTTAAGGCTTCACATAAGACAGTGATCTTGGGAGATATGCTTGAGCTTGGGGACTTTTCCATAGCGGAACACGAATCCGTCATTGATCAGCTTGAAGAAGCAAAATTTGATGAAGTTATCTTGGTTGGGCCCCTATTTTCCTCCCTAAAGAAAGCAACTAATAGAAGTCATTTTGAATCAACCCTTACGGCAAAAAAACACCTGAAAGAAAACCCCATAAAGGGGTCTACTATTTTGATCAAAGGCTCTCGAGGAATCGAACTTGAGCAACTCCTCGATCAACTTTAATTATTCTTTTAATTCAAAATAATCGATGGGCTTAAAACTGGAAAGCGATAATCCTTCAATTTCTGCTTGAACAGTTTCCCATGTTTCTTTGTAAAAGGCATTCACTTTAGCCAACGCATTTTTGGTTTCGTTTTCAGCATGCATCATCAAGGTTTCTTCGGTTGAAGTTATGCCTTGTGGACGACTAGCTACATAACGTCGTGCCCCAGATATACGGGTCATCACCGTGCTTTCAGGATTACGAACAATTCCTTGACGTTTATCTTCCTTTCCCAAAAAGAGGGCAATTAGAGCATCCATCTCTTTGGATACCTCCTTGCATTTCTTCAATAGATTTTTGTACTTGATTGAATCCTTTTCCTTAATTCTCTTTTGATAACTGCTCAAAATACCCTTTGAAATAACCAATTGTTTTACTGCTTTTGCAGCTGTATCCATATAGCCCTCCAAAAGTTTTGAGGCAGCGTATTGTTGGTCAATTCCCGCTTGTGAGACCTTCAGTCTGGGATCTGGCTTCACTTCAATGGTAACGGTATTAGATTCCTCCCCCATACTTAGTTCAGCACGGTATAGACCTGGTTTGACCCCGACTCCAGAGGGTTCTCTTTTGGACTTTCGGATTTTTCTACTTGGACGACTTACTCCTTTTTCATCCATGTTCCAATACCAGCGATGAAGTCCTTTCTCCTTGGGTGCTTTACGCTTCAATGTTCGAATCAAGCGATCTCCATCAAAAATCTGCAATTGCAAGGAATCAGACTTGATCCTCTTCTTATCGTCTGAAGCCTTATTATTCTTCGATTTAACTTGCTCAGTTGGAGCGTAAAAATAGGTTAGCATTGCTCCGTATTTTCTGTTTTCACCGTGGTACATAGCATCTGCGCCAAAACGAGAACCTGTTGGCTGTTGATAGGCAGCCATGTAGGCCGTAGGTGGCTCGAATAAATGTACTTTTTTCTCCAATAAAGCATTGGCTTTAGCGATGGCACGCATTGGACGAATATCGTCCAAAACCCATGCAGCTCGACCAAAAGTCCCTATCACCAAATCGTGCTCTCTTGGATGGATAACTAGATCTTTGGTGGAAACGGTTGGAAATACTTTAGGGTCCATCTTTTGCCATTTCTCACCAGCATTTATGGAATAATACAGACCATCATCGGTCCCTAAGAATAATAGATTGGCCGTTTCTGGATCTTCTACTATACACAGGGCATAGCTTTTAACATCAGACTGATCAACAATTCGCTGCCAAGTTTTACCATAGTTAATTGTTCTGTAGGCATAGGGAGTGTAGTTATAACGACGGTAGTCATTGGCTACCAACAATGCCTCTCCTTTGTTTTTGTTGGAGGCTTTGATTTGTGTAATCCAGCTACCGGCCGGTAATCCCTTTAGGTTTTTGGTGACTTCATTCCACGATGCTCCCCCATTTTGGGTAAAGTGAACTCGACCGTCATCAGATGCAGCCCATAACATATCTTTCTCCAAGGGAGAAGGCTCAATTACCAAGAGGGTACAATGATTTTCTGCACCAGTCGCATCTAAGGTAAGTCCCCCACTCTCGCTTTGTTTCAATTTCGCTGGATCATTGGTCGTTAGATCGGGTGAAATAACTTTCCATGTTAAGCCTTTATCTGTGCTTTTATGGACAAACTGACTTCCAAAATAAACCGTACTATTGTCAAAAGGATCCTGTCCGATTGCTGCATTCCAATTGAAGCGCAAACGTGTATCTGCTTCTGGATGAGTTGGACGAACGAGATAATTATTTCCCGTTTTCCAATCGTAACGCGACACAAAGCCTTGCTGACTCATTGCATAGCCATAACGCGAATTGTCTTTGTCTGGAACGACATCAAAACCATCACCAAAGGCAATTTCCTGCCAGTAAGAATTTCGAATGCCTTGAACACGCCATACATAGGCTGGGCCCCTCCAAGAACCATTGTCTTGCATTCCTCCATAAACGTTGTAAGGTGTCTCATTGTCAACACTTATATGATAAAACTGTGCGACAGGAATATTCCCCACAAAACGCCAAGATTTTCCTCCATCTCGGGTAATGTTCAGTCCACCATCATTTCCGTCGATCATAAAATCCCCATCTTCTGGATGGATCCACCAAGCGTGGTGATCGGGATGCACACCATTACTCACTCCATAGGCCGGCATAAGCTGTGAAAAGTTTTTCCCACCATCTTCGGACACATTCACATAAGTAAAGACCGAATAAAGGCGATTTTCATTTTCAGGATCAACACGAATATCTGAGTAATAAAAAGGGCGATTTCCAATACCTTCTTTTTCATTTACTTTCTTCCATTTATCTCCTCCATCGGTAGACTTATAAAGTGCATTTTTTTTGGATTCGACGAGCGCATAAATGATATTGGGCTTGTTTTTGGCAATCGCCAAACCAATCCTCCCTAGCTCTCCTTTGGGGAGACCATCTTCGTCCGTTTTTTCTTTCCAAGTTGCTCCACCATCGAGGGTCACAAAAATCCCGCTTCCCTTTCCTCCAGACTTAAAGAACCAAGGATCGCGCTTGTGTTCCCACATGGCTGCAATTAATTTATTTGGATTGGAAGGATCCATGATCAAATCAGCTGCACCCGTTTTTGGGTTTTGATAGAGTATTTTTTTCCATGATTTCCCTCCGTTAGTGGTCTTGTAAATTCCGCGTTCTTGATGCTCTCCCCATGGTGAACCAATTGCTGCTACATATACAGTATTAGGCTGGGTAGGATCAATGACAATACGATGAATATGTCGTGTTTCAGCCAGACCAGAAGCGACCCATGTTTTTCCACCATCTAATGACTTAAAAATACCATAGCCTCCGTTGAGACTATTCCGGGGGTTTCCTTCTCCTGTCCCCACCCAAATCACATCTGGGTTAGATTGCTGAATGGCCAATGCGCCAATGGAGGCTGTGCTTTGATCATTAAAGATTGGCGTCCAATCAATTCCTCCACTCGTTGATTTCCATACCCCACCAGAAGCCGTTCCAACATAGATATTATCGGGAGAAGAGTTCACCACATCAATGGTCGTGATACGGCCGCTCATGCCCCCAGGGCCAATATTTCTAGCTGCAGTGTTTTTTAGGTAAGAAGGTGAGAAATCTTGCGCAAAAATAATCGCTGACCAAGTTATCAATAAAGTAAATAAACGTGCTTTCATAGATGAAGAATATCCTACAAGATAGAAAATCTTCCCAAAACTAAAGCAAAAGAAAAACCCTTCCGAGGAAGGGCATTTCAAAATCAAACAAAGTATATATATAAAAGATTCTATGCGGTTATCACAATGATTTCTGCTTGGGCATAAATGGATTCAAATTTTTCTGCATATTCCATGGGAGTAAGACCTTCGTTGCACGGGTAGCTCAACTGTGCTCCTTTGCGAACCAAAAGGTTGATCATTTCTGGTTTATCTAATATAACCGCATGAATGAGCATGGTTTTACCTTCAAAAAGCTGATTTGGGTGAATACTTTTTTGGGACAATGCATTTTCAATAAACAAATAATCATCTGATGCAATTGCTGAAATAACTTGGGCAGCGTTTATAACCTCAACTTTTGAAGTGGATACTGGGCTAGAAAAAAATGCGGTCAAAAAATAAATTAAAAATACTTTCATAGTGGGGGGGTGTTTAAAGGGTGATTATCTCTATTTGTTCGGTACAAAAATACAGCCTCACAAAACACTTTAACTTCTCTATATTCACCAAAAGTTCACTTTTATCAAAATGCTCAAAAAGCGCTGAAAAAAATACTCAGCCATCGAATGAAAACGTTATTATTTTTCAAGTTGGCAATTCACGGGATTTGCATAATGTTCCCTTAACCTTAAATTGATGCTAGCTTCTAATTTGATACGCTTGGAGAAAGAGGGCAGTGTATAATAGAAGGAAAAAGGATAAATGAAGGCGTCTCTTTAGTTGCAAAGTGAGACATTTTTAAGAAGTGGGTGTTAAGGGATTCGAACCCATGACCTCTACCCTGTCAAGGTAGCGCTCTAAACCAACTGAGCTAAACACCCGTTTATACTTAGATAATTTGGTGTGAGGGAATTTTACATTTCCTAAACCCAAAGGGAGTTCAATTTATAAAATTCTGTCGATTATATCATCTTTAAAGAAATAAAGTATAAGCCCTACAAAGGAGGTCACCTGTATAAACCAAATAAATGGCCAACACATTTAGCCCCTTAAATGCGTCATCAGCTGAGTTGAATAAGAAAAACATGAGCCTTGCTAACCTATCCTAAGTTAATATCTTTTGTGTTGATTACTTTTTTCTACCTTTATAGAAATAAGTTCTTCTGCTAAACTTACATTCGTTTTATGCTAAAAAAGACATTATTCCAACATTGCTTGGACCACCTAAACAACAACTTAGTTCTGTACGAAAAAAGAAAACTAGAGATTATAGCTGCTCTTGAATCTGAAAGCAAGAGTAGTGCAGGCGATAAACACGAGACTGGAAGAGCAATGGTACAGCTTGAACGAGAAAAACTAGGAGAACAAATAAAGGCAACGGAGAAAGACCTAAACATTTTAATACCACTTGAAAATCATAAAACATCCAAAAAGGCTGGACTTGGCTCACTCGTCAAAACAGATCAGCTCAACTATTACATAGCCATATCTACTCCGGCTGTCAACCTTGACAATACCGATTATTATTGCATTTCCACACAAAGCCCCATTGGATCCTTAATCTTAGGGAAAAAAGCTGGAGACACGATTTCATTCAATGGAAAAACGAGTGAGATTACTGAGATACTTTAGACTCACTTCACAGAAGTTTCTTCTTTAACAGCTAGGGAGCATACTTTACTATGACGTCCAATACAAGCAACACACAAAATTGGCGAAAGAAAAGAAAGAAGCTGTCAAAGAGATTTAGTAGTTTAGGGTGTTAATATAACTCATCATAACAAATCAAATGTTTGGAATCTTTAAAAAGAAAACGGAAGTAGAAAAGTTACAAAGCAAATACGAAGCCCTAATGAAAGAGGCATTCGATTTGTCAAAAACAAATAGAAGTAAGAGCGACCAAAAAACCTTTGAAGCAAATGAAATAGCCAAGCAAATTGACGTTTTAAATCAGAAAAAATAATTCACTCTTTCAAATCGTTTCTCATCACATTCACATATCTCATAACTATCAGGTAAATTAAAGATTTAAGTATTTAACGAAATTTGTTTCAAAATCAATACCGTTCTTACCAATATCATAGCATTAGTCTAAATGGGTGGTTGTGATTTGACCTATTATTAGCAGGAGTCAAAAAAGTCTACTCTCCAGAAAATCTCTGAAACTTAAATTACTCCTTGCACTTTTCTAAAAGTCAATTTTGAAGGCATACAACCACAAACTTTTATGGTAGAAAAAGTCATCATACGAGCTTTATTTTTTCCTTTAAATTGATTTATAGCGCATTAGACAATCCAAAAATCACACCCTGCTTTTCCATAAGCTAACGCAAAAGAAAAGTAATTTTTATAACATTAATTGCTATTTTTGTGTAAAAATTATATAAATGATCATAGGCACTCCCAAAGAGATAAAGAACAATGAATTTCGTGTCGGTTTAAATACTGCTAGTGTAATGGCACTCACCAACCAAGGACATCGTGTGCTTTTGGAAACCAGGGCTGGTATGGGCAGCGGAATGTCAGATGAAGACTATATCGTCGCTGGGGCAACCATTGTTGCCTCAGCAGAAGAAGTTTATGCCCAAGCAGATATGATTGTCAAAGTAAAAGAACCTTTGGCTTCAGAATACGAATTGATTCGGGCTGGGCAAATTGTGTTTACCTATTTCCATTTTGCTTCTTCATTAGAGCTAACAAAAGCCATGATCAAAAGCAAAGCGATTTGTATTGCCTATGAGACGGTTGAAGACAAACAGGGTCGTTTGCCTTTACTGACACCCATGTCTGAAGTAGCCGGAAGAATGTCCGTTCAACAAGGAGCAAAATACCTAGAAAAACCCCAAGGAGGAAAAGGGCAGCTTTTGGGGGGAGTTCCGGGTTCTGCCCCAGCCAAAGTAATGATTATTGGTGCTGGTGTCGTTGGGACAGAAGCTGCAAAAATGGCTGCAGGACTCGGCGCACAGGTACTTTTACTGGACATTAACTTGGATCGACTTCGCTATCTGAGTGAAATACTCCCTCCAAATGTGACACCACTTTACTCATCTCAAGAAAGTATTGCAAAAAATATAAGCGACAGTGATCTAATCATTGGTGCTGTTCTTATTCCCGGAGCCAAAGCGCCGAATATTATTAGCCGTAAAATGCTCCAAAATATGGAGCGTGGAACAGTACTGGTCGATGTAGCTGTTGATCAAGGTGGTTGCTTTGAAAGCTGTCAACCTACAACCCATGAAGACCCTACCTATGTGGTCGACGGTGTTGTTCATTACTGTGTGGCCAATATTCCTGGTGCAGTGCCCATGACCGCTACCAATGCACTCAACAACACCACACTCCCTTTCGTTCAGCTTTTAGCCAATCAAGGCTGGAGAGAGGGGTGTGCAAACAATGCGTCACTTAATCAGGGCTTGTCGATATATGATGGGAAGATTGTACATGCGGCAGTGGCCAACACTTTTGGGCTTCCGTTATATGAAAACGCCATTTGATTCGCTACATTTGATGTACTGAAAACGCATAATGATTCAAGAACTCACATCCATTGTCGGAGAAAATAATATTCTTGCCCAGGGAAAAGAAAAAACCCGCTTTACCCATATTTGGAAAACAGACATACCCTTGACTGCATTAGCCGTTGTTTTCCCCAAAAGCACAAAAGAAGTAGCAGCCATTATGCACCTCTGCAACAAACACAATCAGGAAGTAGTTGTCCACGGTGGCGTTACTAATTTGGTGGGAGGAACTCAAAGCCAAGCGAAGCAATTGGTTATTTCCTTGGAGAAAATGAATCAGATTGAAGAAATCGACGAGAAGAGTAGAACGATAACTGTGGAAGCGGGAGTCATCCTTGAAAATGCAATCGATGCTGCGAACGAAAAAAATCTTTTTCTTCCGCTCAGTTTTGGGGCAAAAGGATCAGCCCAGGTCGGTGGAGTGGTATCTACCAATGCCGGTGGTTTACGTGTTTTTCGTTATGGCATGACCAGACAAATGGTCCTTGGACTAGAGGCGGTATTGCCCGATGGAACGATTATTTCTTCTTTGAAGAAAATAATTAAAGACAATTCTGGCTACGACCTAAAACAGCTGTTCATTGGTGCCGAAGGTACGCTTGGCATCGTAACTAAGGTTGTTTTTCGTTTGCAGGAAAAACCGCAAAGTCGCTCTTCTGCCATTGTAGGAGTAAACAATTATGAAAACGTAATTGCTCTGCTCAAATTCATGGAAAAAGGCCTCGCGGGTACACTTTCAGGTTTTGAATTAATGTGGAAGCGCACCTACAAAGCCATGACGTCTGCTGTTGATTTTACAGCACCAATCCCTACCAATTTCCCCTACTATGTGTTCATTGAAAGCTTAGGGGGAGATTCAACTTCAGACTTCAACCGTTTGGAAGAGCTCATTGCTCAGGCATATGAAAAAGAACTCATTGGAGATGGTGTTTTAGCACAAAGTGAGCGAGAATTACAGAGCATTTGGAAAATTCGAGAAGATGTTTCTGTCTTAGCCGACTTGGCTCAATACGATCAACATTTTGACATCAGCTTACCCATACCTGTCATTGGAAAGGAAATAGACAGAGCCATCGAAGCGCTAGAGCAACTCGACTTTGTCAAAAAGATTTTCCCTTTTGGTCATGTAGCCGACGGGAACATACATTTCATTATTGGGAAAAAGGAAAATTCACCTGAAATAATTGACGCAATCAATGCAATCATTTACGGCTGCCTACAAAGAAATAAAGGATCTCTTTCAGCCGAACACGGTATTGGGCTAGACAAAAAGAAATATCTTTTTACCTCTAGAACCGAAAATGAAATTAATTTGATGCGCACCTTAAAAAGAGCACTCGACCCAAAAAACATTCTAAACCCTGAGAGAATTATCAGCGTTTAGTCGTTTTTCATTTTAATGGTCATGTTCCTTATGTTTAAATTATAAGGATATTGTACATGCTCAACCGTATAGTTTGGCACAGAGAAAGGATCGAGGGGATCTGATCCATTAGATGCTTCTGTAGCATCCAAATAACCATCTCCATCATCATCGTTGTCTATTCCATTTCCATAACCATCTGCATCGGTATCTAAGTACTCCGATGGATTATTTGGAAAAGCATCCGCCATATTGCTATAACCGTCATTATCTGCATCTCCCGAAGGATTGAGTGTAGTAGACAATGTAGCTGTACCTGCTGTTAAACTTGATGTCATCGATTGAGCATCTCGTTGAAAGGGAATCGATTTTGTTGTCATCGATAATGGCTCCCTTAATAGCGTAATGTTAAATGAAGAGAGAGAAGGTAAATTCAAGCGCACGTGTTCATAAAACTCAGTGTCAACACGAGACGTTGACCAAATTGAGATATTGTTATATTCGATTGAAAGGCGTTTTTTTCCAGGATAAGTATAGGGCGACTCTATACGGGTATTCGAAATAACGCTTGTTTCTGCTGGGGTTACATAAACAGCAGGAACAGGAGAAGTTCCAGACAAAACAGTATTGTTAACATAAACTGCAGGTACACGCTCTAGCTTATAATCAAATTCGAGTACAAGATCGTTTGTAGGAAAATCAGAGAAATTCTTATATGCTTCAATCATTTGTCCTATTTCATACGAAAGCATCGCCCAATTGTCGTAAGCAACCCCACTTTCATCTAGTGGATGTGTAAAAACGGTATTCCCAGCTGCTGTTCCACTGACAGTCCAAGAGGTAGCATCAGAACCTGAAAACAATAAATTATCCTGGTAATACAAGTCAACAAAATTTTCGAAATAACTAGTATCTTCATTTTCCGTATTAAATACCTTCAAGCCTACATCATATCGGCCATAGGCTTGGTAAGAAACTGTTTCGGTCACCTCACTAATAGAGTCATTCGTTATCCCTCCCGGAAAGGACCAAGCTAGACTATCTATATTGCTAGCAGTTGCAATAAAACTAACATCAAAGGTTGGTGAACCAGAATTGGTAGACACTCCGAACGATCGGGAGGTAGAAATAAAGCTTGCATTAATGTTTCCAATGTTTTCCCAATTCGGATTTTGTGCCTCTTCCATTTGTGTCGGCGGCTCATAAACTGGTGGGGTGCAAGCTACCATAAGAGCAAGTAAAAGTGCGGCCAAAAAGGTGCT
>JAKMEK010000091.1 GCA_022425945.1 Flavobacteriaceae bacterium | reverse complement strand
TATTGAGCTAAAGCAAGGCGAAATTGTTGGATTATTAGGTCCAAATGGAGCAGGAAAAACGACATCTTTCTATATGATTGTTGGACTTGTTAGACCTGATAGCGGAAAAGTTTTTCTAAATAATATAGAAATTACACATCTTCCCATGTATAAAAGAGCCCAGATGGGCCTAGGCTATCTGCCCCAAGAAATTTCAGTCTTTAGGAAGCTTAGTGTAGAAGATAATATTATGGCTATCCTTGAAATGACATCTAAAAACGCAACAGAAAGAAAGCACCGACTTGAAGAGCTTCTGGAAGAATTCAATCTTAATGAGTTTAGAAAAACTTTGGGGAATAGGCTTTCTGGAGGAGAAAAAAGAAGAACTGAGATTGCAAGAGCTTTAGCAACTGACCCCCAGTTTGTTTTGTTAGATGAACCATTTGCAGGTGTTGATCCAATCGCGGTGGAGGACATTCAAGCAATCGTTTCAACACTAAAAAAGAAAAATATTGGTATCCTCATCACAGACCACAATGTTCAAGAAACTTTATCCATAACTGATCGGGCTTATTTACTTTTCGAAGGAAGTATTTTAAAGTCTGGCACAGCTGAAGACCTGGCCAATGATGAACAAGTTAGGCGCGTTTATTTAGGGAGAAACTTCGAACTTAAAAAAAAGTTATCTGATTAAATTAACAAACCCATTCTTCATCTCGGTGACAAAAGGATTTGCACAACTTCTATATTTTAGCACGTACGAATATAGTCCGTCTTGGCTTTGTATACCCTTGAATGTGCCGTCCCATCCCAATTCGCGGTTTTCGGTTCTATAAACGTTTTCACCCCATCGATTATAAATGGCCAGCTCCCAGGACAATATCTCAAAATCTGTAACAGCATTAAAAATATCATTTATTCCGTCCGCGTCTGGGATAAAAGTATTTGGTGCGTATAAAACAAATGGCTCTACAAAGACTTCTTGTCTAACAGAATCACTACACCCAAATTCATTGTAAACTACTTGCAAAGGGTAGTCACTTCCGGCGTTTAAATAATTGTGACTAAAACTTGATTCAGGACTTGTAAATTGATTTTGATCAAAGAAATAGAAATAGTTGGTAGCCCCTAAAGACTGATCTATAAAATCAACCTTGTTTTCGCAGACATCAATGTTCTGAGGATTTACCTGGAATCCTGCTGTAGGTGAAGGGTAAACAGTAAAAATATCTTGCTGCATTAAATACAATGTATCCACACATCCTTCCAAAGAAATTACTGTTAAGCCCACACTATAGCTACCAACATCCGTATAAATATGCGATGGGCTAAAATATTCGGACTCACTGCCGTCGCCAAACTCCCAAGAATAAATGGCTGGGCCATCAACACTACTTAAATTGATGAACTGTGCCAAGCTGGGCGCACAATGTAAACCATCTATAAAATCAAAATCAATCGTAGGTTCAGCGTAAACATATATGAGCTCGCTTATTGAATCTACACAGTTTTCGTGTGCCCCACTTAATTGAACTTCATGAAACCCCGGAGTATCAAATTGTATTCCTGAAATTATTAAATCGGTCGATGAAGTTGTGGAAGCATTGGGTCCAAAGCTCCACTCATATAATGCATTAGGCGGTCCACTAACCTGTGCTTCAAAATCATATAATCCATCCGTTATACATAGAGAATCATTATTTGTAAAAGCCAAAGAAATCGGTTCATTTAAAGTAATTTCTGTTGTCGTGGTATCCGAACAATTTATAACAGATTCGCCAATAAGCTGCACAGTATATGTTCCTGGGGATGAATAAGTATAAATCGGGTTTGAAGCGTTGCTTTCATCTGAACTTGAGCCATTGTTTCCAAAGTTCCACAGAAGCGAATTAATGTTTGCATAGTCTCCTGTAAAATCAATTGTTAAACCCACACATTCTATTTCATTAGGAAGTAAAATATCCACCTCAGCCTGTTCAACAACAAAAACTGAATCTTCAAAAAATGTGTTACAATCACCATCATCTCCATTTAATATGATGGTATGATAACCAGGGGTCGAAAAAGAAACATTCGGAATATCAATACCATTAAAATTCT
>JAKMEK010000087.1 GCA_022425945.1 Flavobacteriaceae bacterium | reverse complement strand
ATTTATAAAAGATGAGGCGAAAAAAGGGCGCAGCAAACCAATAGCAGGTTTTATCGCAGGTCGAACAGCACCACCCGGAAGGCGAATGGGACACGCCGGCGCAATTGTAGCAGGCGGCAAAGGCGGGGCCGAAGATAAAATCGAAGCTATGCAATCAGCAGGTATAATTGTCGCTGAAAGCCCGGGCAGTTTAGGCGAGGCTGTCTTGAAGGCAATTGGTTAGTAAAACAAAAATGGTAGCAAAAGTTTTATTAAAACCCAAAATGTAAAATTTAGGCAAAATTATGAATGATCAATCCCGAAACTCCGAATTTAAAGCCTCTTCCTTTATGCAAGGGCATAACGCTGAGTATTTAGAACAATTATACGCCCAATATGCGCAAGACCCAAAAGCCTTAGATGAAACCTGGCAAGAGTTTTTTAAGGCTATGGGCGATGATGAAGTGAGCATTAAAAAAGATGCAGAAGGACCAAGTTGGGGAAGGCGCGATTGGCCACCTACTCTAAACGATGAAATAACGGCAGCGTTAGATGGTCAATGGACTCAAACGGAAGAAACGCAACAAATTGTCGAGAAGATAAGCAAAGTTGCCGAAGAAAAAAATATCGAAATATCCAATGATGCAATTCAACGAGCAGTTCTAGACAGCGTTCGAGCACTAATGTTAATTCGAGCTTATAGAATTCGCGGACATCTTGCAGCCGATTTAGATCCTCTTGGAATGCGAGACACTACAGAATCAAGAAATTCACTAGAACCTAAAAATTATGGGTTTTTAGAAACAGATTTGGATCGTCCAATTTTTATTGATAATGTCCTTGGTCTTCAAATTGCCACAATGAGACAAATTGTTGAAATAGTTAAAAGAACTTATTGTGGTACGTTTGCTTTGCAATACATGCATATTTCTGATCCAGAGCAGTCAGCATGGCTTAAAGAGAGAATAGAGGGCTATGGAAAAGAAATAAAATTTACTCGAGAAGGGCGAAAAGCTATCTTGAATAAATTAGTAGAAGCAGAGGGCTTCGAAAAATTTCTGCACGTTAAATACATGGGTACTAAACGCTTCGGTTTGGATGGTGGTGAAAGCCTAATTCCCGCCATGGAGCAAATAATAAAACGTGGCGGAGCGCTTGGTGTTAAAGAAATAGTAATAGGTATGCCCCATAGAGGCCGATTATCTGTACTTGCTAATGTAATGAACAAACCCTATCGCGCGATTTTTAATGAATTCCAAGGGGGGTCCTTTAAGCCAGAAGCGGTAGATGGATCAGGAGATGTCAAATACCATCTCGGAGCATCATCAGATCGAGAATTTGATGGAAATAATGTTCATTTATCTTTAACTGCTAACCCCAGTCATTTGGAGGCAGTAAACCCTGTTGTTGTTGGCAAAGTGCGAGCAAAACAAGAACAATTAAAAGATAGCAATCGAACCTCTGTTATGCCTGTTCTATTACATGGTGATGCTGCTTTCGCCGGCCAGGGTGTTGTGGCTGAGTGTTTCGGTTTATCAGGTTTAGTCGGACACAAAACCGGTGGCACAATGCATATTGTGGTCAATAATCAGATTGGCTTTACAACCGCACCGCACTTTAGCCGGTCATCACCTTACCCTACCGACATAGCCTTAATGGTTGAAGCTCCCATATTTCATGTCAATGGCGATGATCCGGAGGCTGTTGTTCACGCTGCAAAAGTGGCAACAGAATTTCGACAAAAATTTCAAAAAGATGTTGTCTTAGATATAATATGCTACCGACGATTTGGACATAATGAAGGGGATGAACCTATGTTCACAAATCCTCTGATGTACAAGCACATCAAAAAACAAAAAACCTCACTTTCTATTTATACTGACAGACTTGTTGAAGATGAATTGATTCCCGAAGGTGAAATAGAAGATATGAAAGCTGCTTTTCAGGCAAAAATGAACGATGAATTTGAAGCTGGACGAGACTACAAACCAAACAAGGCCGACTGGCTTGATGGAAGGTGGTCACATTTGGATAGGCATAAAGACGACTATCAAAGGGGGAAAACAGCAATTAGTGAAGAAACTTTCTTTGATGTTGGCAAAGCTTTGTCCCAGCCACCAAAAGAATATGAATTGCACAAAACTGTTTCCAGGCTTTTAGACAATAAAGCAAAAATGTTCGAGAGTGGTAAAGGTTTTGATTGGGCCACCGCTGAGGCGCTCGCCTTTGGATCACTTTTAACGGAAGGTTTTCCCGTTCGGTTATCAGGGCAAGACAGTACACGCGGCACGTTCAGCCAGAGACATTCGGGATTAATCAACCAATCAACTGAAGAGCGCTACTATCCACTGAATAATATTAGACAAGGTCAAGCAAAATATGAAGTGATAGACTCGATGTTATCTGAATATGCAGTCTTGGGATTTGAATACGGGTACTCTCTGGCTGAACCAAATGCATTAGTTTTATGGGAAGCACAATTTGGTGATTTCGCTAACGGTGCTCAGATCATGTTTGACCAATTTATTAGTTCTGGTGAAAGCAAATGGCTTAGAATGTCGGGATTAACCATGTTACTTCCACACGGATTTGAAGGGCAAGGCCCCGAGCACAGCTCAGCAAAGTTAGAACGGTTTTTGCAAATGTGTGGTCAGGATAATTGGATCGTAGCCAATTGTTCCACCCCGGCTAATTACTTTCACATATTGAGACGACAAGTCCATCGGGATTATAGAAAACCACTAGTTTAAATGACGCCTAAAACTCTCCTGAGACACAAACTATTCACCTCCAAAGTGGACGACTTTACTAATGGTTAATCATTACAACGGGTTTAATGGGATGAAGCAGAAA
>JAKMEK010000075.1 GCA_022425945.1 Flavobacteriaceae bacterium | reverse complement strand
ATAGATTTAGTTGAACTCATAACGATATTTTTCGAGTGGGAGCCCAGTGCAAGCTTTGCAGCATCTGTTTCAGCAATATCACCGGCAGGTGTTGACGTGCCATGAGCATTAATATAGTCAAGTTGATCTGGGTTGATGCCGGCATTATTCATTGCATTTTTCATACATCTTGATGCGCCTTCACCACCTTCTGAAGGAAGTGTCATGTGATAAGCATCGCTACTCATTCCATATCCAGAAAGCTCACCATAAATTCGAGCACCACGTTTTTTTGCATGTTCATACTCTTCAAGAACTACCACTCCAGCTCCGTCGCCAAGAACAAATCCATCACGATCAACGTCCCAAGGCCTAGAGGCTGTTTGTGGGTCATCATTTCTTGTGGATAAGGCGCGAGCAGCTGCAAAGCCTCCTAGACCACAATTGGTTGAGGACATTTCTGTACCACCAGCAATCATCACATCAGCATCACCATATTCGATAATTCTTGATGCATCTCCAATGTTGTGAGTTCCCGTAGTGCAAGCAGTCACAATGGCAAAATTTGGGCCTTTAAGGCCGTATTTGATTGACATATTTCCTGAGACCATATTAATGATGGAGGAGGGTACAAAGAAAGGGGAGATTCTTTTTGGTCCTTTTTCTCTAAAAAGGTCAGCTGTTTTTTCAATAGTTGAAATGCCACCAATGCCTGCACCAATTGCAACGCCGATTCTTTCTGCATTGGACTCGTTAACCTCGAGTCCGCTATCCTCGAACGCTTGAATTCCAGCAGCCATTCCATAGTGGATAAAAACATCCATTTTTTTGGCTTCTTTTGGACTTAAGTACTCAGAAACATCGAGATCTTTTACAGCGCCACCAAATTTAACTGCTTGCGCTTCGGTATCAAGATTTTCAATCAAAGAAATTCCAGATACGCCATTGAGGATGTTTGTCCAAGAATCTTCTACATTGTTTCCTACTGGGCAGACCATGCCAAGCCCTGTGATTACTACTCTTCTTTTGTTCATAATAGATTTATCTAAAATTGGAGGTTATTTGAAAAGCCATTTAAATACAAAAAAATGCGTAAAAAAAGGCGTGTTACTTAGTAAAGTAAACGCCTTAATAGATTTTATGAAGATTATTACGTGTTTGCGTTAATGTAGTCGATTGCCTGTTGAATCGTTGTAATATTTTCAGCTTCCTCATCTGCAATTTCAGTATCGAATTCCTCTTCAAGTGACATTACAAGTTCAACAGTATCAAGTGAATCCGCCCCTAAGTCATCAATAAATGAGGCATTGTTGTCAATTTCACCACTAACATCTAACTGCTCACTTACAACTTTTCGTACTCTTTCTTCAATACTCATTTTGAGTTAAATCCTTAAATTGTTTAAAAGATTACATTTTATCTTCAAAAACATTTAAATATCGTAATTTTTTTAAATATTTATTGATATCTGGTTGGGTCTTGCACATTAGCATTTTCAAAGCCTATTTTTCTAAGAACACAGGCATCACATTCGCCGCAAGCTTCACCTAGAGTATTGGCATCATAGCAACTCGTAGTTTCTGAATAATCTACTCCGAGACCAAGGCCTTTTTTAATTATTTCTGCCTTAGTCATGCGGATCAACGGAGTCTTTATTTGAATTCTATCTCCCTCTACAGACTTCTTTGTAGCCAGGTTTGCCATATTTTCAAAAGCCTCTATAAATTCTGGCCTACAATCAGGATAGCCTGAATAATCTAAAGCGTTTACTCCTATAAATATTGTTTGACAGTCTACAACCTCGGCCCAGGCAAGAGCAAAAGATAAAAAAATGGTATTTCTTGCGGGGACATAGGTTAAGGGTATTTCGTCGCTTTCAGAGTATTTTGGAACATCAATAGATTGATCTGTTAGTGCTGAACCTCCAATATCGCTTAATGAAATTTTCATAATCCTATGCTCGATGACATTAGATTTTTTCGCAATTGATATTGATGACTCTAGTTCTGATCTTTGTTTTTGCCCATAATCAAAGCTTAGCGAATAGCAGTCATAGTCCTGTGATTTTGCTATAGCAAGAACGGTTGTTGAATCTAAGCCTCCTGATAGAAGAATTACAGCTTTAGACATTCGCTAAATTGCCTTTGGTTTCAAGCCAGGATTTTCGGTCTGAGGCTCTTTTTTTGGATAGCAGCATGTCCATTGTTTCTGAGATTTGAAGTGGATGATTCAATGTGAGTTGAATCAATCTCCTTGTATCTGGCTGCATTGCAGTTTCACG
>JAKMEK010000058.1 GCA_022425945.1 Flavobacteriaceae bacterium | reverse complement strand
ATCATTACATTGGTATTATCAAAACTTAGTATCCTATGAAACGAAGAAAATTCATTCAAAATAGTTTAACTTTAGGGTTGGGTGCAACAGCATTTGGCTCCTTTGCCACATTCAATAATAAAATGTCCTACCTATCTTATTCCTCCACAGATATCCCCTTCTTTAGATTATCACTTGCACAGTGGTCATTACACAAAGCGATCGAAGGCGGAAAACTAAACCCCTATGACTTTGCTGCAAAAGCAAGTGATCTTGGGTTTGAAGGAGTAGAATATGTTAGTCAGCTCTACACCGATGTGATGAAGAGCAAAAACAAGCCTGCAGCATTGAAAAATTTTATTGCAACTTCCAATGCTAAAGCAAAAGAACACGACATAGAAAATGTTTTGATCATGATTGATGAAGAGGGAGACCTTGCTGTAAGTAATAAGCTAGAGAGAACAACAGCTATAAACAATCATAAAGCATGGATAGAAACCGCCGCTGCAATGGACTGTCATTCCATCCGAATCAATTTATTTGGAGAAAATAATGAAGAAAAATGGAAAGACTACTCTGCAGACAGCATGCGTAAGCTAGGAGAATATGGTGCCGCTTTTAATGTGAATATTCTCGTTGAAAACCACGGTTATCTTTCCTCTAATAGTGCATTGGTCATGGAAATGCTCGAGCAGGTAAACCTTGCTAACTGCGGCACTTTACCCGACTTTGGAAACTTTTGTTTGGAACGAGAAGGAGGTGAACGGTGGGACACCAAATGCATAAGAGAGTACGATCGTTACAAAGGAGTCGAAGAATTACTTCCAAAAGCATTTGCCGTAAGTGCAAAATCGCATGACTTTGACGCGGAAGGCAATGAGATCAATACCGATTATTCACGCATGCTCAGTCTAGTAAAGAAAAGCGGATATACTGGTTTTATTGGTGTAGAATATGAAGGAGAAAAAATGAATGAAATCGATGGAATATTAGCTACCAAAAACCTATTGATCGAGAAAGCGAAACAACCTGCATAACCAACAGTATTTAATATGAATTCGACAACAAAAATACAATTGTCTTTAATGATGTTTCTTCAATTCTTTATTTGGGGAGGCTGGTTTGTTACACTCGGTACTTTTTTAGGCACCAATCTAGGCGCCAGCGGCGCAGAAATTGGCATGGCCTTTTCCACCCAATCGTGGGGAGCAATTATTGCCCCTGTGTTTATTGGATTAATTGCTGATCGATTCTTTAATGCGGAACGTATTTTAGGGTTCTTACATCTCATCGGAGCAGTGTTGATGTATTTTATGGCACAAGCAGGAGAATTTAATGATTTCTATCCCTTTGTTTTTGGATATATGTTGGTCTATATGCCCACCCTTGCCTTGGTCAATTCTGTATCTTTTTATCAAATGAAAGACCCGGCAAAAGAATTCTCCATCATCCGAGTGTTTGGAACATTAGGTTGGATCGTGGCCGGACTCTTCATCAGTTATTGGTTTCGTTGGGATGCACAAGAGGCGATCGCCAAAGGAGCGTTGGCAAACACTTTCATTATGGTAGCCATTGCCTCTGGAATTCTAGGTGTCTTCAGTTTTAGCTTACCCAAAACACCTCCCTCAAACACGAGTGGCGAAAAACTTTCTATTGGCGATCTCCTCGGTTTTGATGCGCTTAAATTACTTAAAGACCGAAATTTCCTAATGTTCTTCATCACCTCTATTTTGATTTGCATTCCTTTGGCTTTTTATTACCAACAAGCCAATCCTTTTTTGGTAGAATTGGGCATGGAAAACCCAACGGGGAAAATGACTCTTGGACAAATTAGTGAGGTCCTGTTTATGTTACTTCTTCCTTTTTTCTTTAAAAAATTCGGCTTTAAAAAAACCATTCTAGTCGGTATGTTTGCCTGGGCAATTCGCTATACTTTATTTGCCTATGGCGATGCTGGAGAATACACATTAATGCTCATTATCGGAATTGCCTTACATGGAATTTGCTACGACTTTTTCTTTGTTTCTGGGCAAATTTATACTGATTTCAAAGCGGGAGAAAAAGTGAAAAGTGCTGCTCAAGGGCTGATTACCTTAGCTACTTATGGAATTGGGATGCTGATTGGATTCTGGGTTGCTGGTAAGGTCTCAGACACCTATCTTCTGGACAATGGAACACACAACTGGGAAACAATTTGGTTACTTCCGGCAGGATTTGCCATGGGTGTACTCATTCTTTTTATGCTTATCTTTAAGGACGAAAAGATCGAATTAAAAGAAGCATAAGGTGAGTGAAAAAATACGTTTAGGAATCCTTGGTGGTGGTGGTGATTCTCTTATAGGAGTAGTGCATCGCATTGCAGCGAACATGTTTGATTACTATCAAATTGTTGGCGGTTGTTTTAATCCAAATCCCACTGAAAACAAACAATTCGCAGCCAAAATCGGACTTGCTCCCGATAGGGTTTATGACAATGTGGATCTTCTCATTGCACAGGAATTGAGCCTTCCTCCTGAAGAGCGTATGCAAGTAGTTTCTGTCCTTACACCAAACTTTTTGCATTTTCCAATGGCCAAGCAATTGTTGGAAAATGGCTTTAACATCATTTGTGAAAAACCCCTGACAACCACGCATGCCGAAGCGCTAGAATTACAAGCAATCCAAGATAAACAAAAAGTCGTTTTTGCTGTAACCTATACTTACACGGGCTACCCAATGGTACGTCAAATGAAACAAATGATTGCTGAGGGAGCCATTGGAAAGGTTCAAAAAGTTGATTTACAATATTATCAGGGATGGATCAATCCTGTTATTCATGACTCAGAACAACGAAAATCTGTCTGGCGACTTGATCCCGAAAAAGGAGGAATTAGTTGTTGCATTGGAGATATCGGCACTCACGCATTTGACATGCTAGAATATGTAACTAACATGCGTGTAAAAACATTATTGGCTGATTTGAATTACCGTTATCCCGACAATGAAATGGATGTTGACGGAACAATTTTAGTGCGTTTCTCTGATTATTGTAAAGGGGTACTTAGGGTATCACAAATTGCTACAGCAGAAGAAAACAATTTTACCGTTCAAATTTATGGTGAGAAAGGAAGCCTAAAGTGGGCACAAGAAAATCCGAATTATCTGAACTTTCTTCAAGAAGGTCAACCCCTTCAACAGCTCAAACCTGGACATGACTACCTCCATGCTTTTTCTTTGGAAGGAACCAAACTACCTCCTGGTCATCCTGAAGGTCTTTTTGATGCCATGGGAAACATCTATATGGGAGTAGCAAATGCAATAATAGGAGAAGATTTTATACATGGTGCCTATCCAGATATAGAGGAAGGCGTTCGTGGAATGCTCTTCATTGAAAAAGTAATTGATTCCCACAAAAACGGAAACGTTTGGGTAAACTTGTAAAAAAATAAGTACGTGAAAACAATCAAAGGACCTGCCGTTTTTCTTGCTCAATTCATTGACCAAAAAGCTCCTTTCAATAGCTTAGATGGTTTGTGTAAATGGGCAGCTGACTTGGGGTACAAAGGCATTCAACTCCCTACCCTAGACAAATGGTTAATCGATTTAGACACAGCAGCCGAAAGTCAAACTTATTGCGATGATCTCAAAGGTAAAATCAATGCTTATGGACTAGAAATCACAGAACTTTCTACCCATCTACAAGGCCAGCTAGTGGCTGTTAACCCAGCCTATGATTTAATGTTTGATAACTTTGCACCTGATGCAGTTAAGAACAACCCTAAAGCCAGAACCACTTGGGCAATCGATCAAGTTAAAAAAGCAGCGATCACTAGCCAACGCCTTGGCCTCAATACGCACGCAACTTTTTCGGGTTCATTGCTATGGCCCTACTTTCATCCTTGGCCACAGCAACCCGATGGTCTAGTCGAGCTTGGCTTCAAAGAATTGGCTGATAGATGGCTTCCCATTCTCGATACATTTGACGAAAATGGCGTGGATGTGTGTTATGAAATTCACCCAGGGGAAGACCTACACGATGGAGAGACCTTTGAACGTTTTCTTGCTGCAACAGGGAATCATAAACGCGTAAACATCTTGTATGATCCCAGTCATTTTGTTTTACAGCAACTCGATTATATAACTTACATAGATCATTACCATGAATTCATCAAGGCCTTTCATGTAAAGGATGCTGAATTTAAACCAAATGGAAAAAAAGGTGCCTTTGGTGGTTATGGCGATTGGCGCAATCGCGCCGGCCGATATCGTTCCCCAGGGGACGGACAAATTGACTTTAAAACTATTTTTACTAAACTTACTGAATATGGCTGTGACGTTTGGGCAGTAATGGAATGGGAATGCTGTATTAAAAGTCCTGAACAAGGAGCCAATGAAGGCGCCGCTTTCATTGCAAAACACATCATTGAAGCAACAGAAAAAACCTTTGATGATTTTGCGGGAGGGACCATAGATCAAGCACACTTAAGGAAAATTTTAAACATATAATTTAACACCTATGAAGAATCTTATACCAATTATAGCTTTTAGCTGTCTTTTACTCTTTTCTTGCCAAGGAAACACTCCCAAGGAGAAGAAAAACACAACAGTAGCCAATGAATGGATCTCCCTTTTTGATGGAGAAACCCTGAACGGCTGGCATCAGTACAATGGCTCAGCATTAGGGGAAGAATGGAGTGTTATCGATAACACACTCGTATTTGATCCTTCTAAAAAAAGAAATTATGGTGACGGCGGGAAAAACATTGTGACTGATCGTGAATTCACTAGTTTTATTTTGTCCATTGAATGGAAAGTTGCTGAAGCCGGAAACAGTGGTCTTTTTTGGGCTGTACAGGAAGGCGAAGAATTTGGCGAACCATACCTTACCGGACCTGAAATTCAAATTCTTGACAATGAACGTCATCCCGATGCATTAGCAAATCCTAAATACCATCAGGCGGGAGCTCTTTACGACATGGTGCAACCCACCGCAGATGTATGTAAGCCTGCAGGCGAATGGAATCATGTTGTACTGACCGTTGATCACAATAACAACAAAGGAAATGTCATCTTAAATGGAACTGAAATCATTCAATTCCCGGTACATGGGCCTGAATGGGAGGCATTGATTGCTGCCTCAAAATTTGGTGATACAAGTTTACCGCATTACACACATGCGCCCAAGTTTGGGCAATTTAAAACAGGGAAAATTGGCCTTCAAGACCATGGAGATAAAGTCGCTTTCCGTAACATAAAAATTAAAGAATTATAATTACGAATGATCCTATCAATGACTGGGTTTGGGAAAGGTGAAACCCAATTTTCGAACAAAAAAATCACTGTAGAAATACGAACACTAAATAGTAAAAATATTGACCTTAACTTCCGAACTCCTCATAGTTACAGGGAATTGGAATCTAGCATGCGAGGGGAAATCAACAAAAAATTAGTGCGTGGGAAAATTGATGTTTCAGTTTTTGTAGACAATTCTGGGAGCGCAACAAACACTATTTTAAACAAAGAAGTGATTCAAAACTATTTGGCACAACTCAACGACATTCATCAGGGAGACACTACCGAATTACTTAAAATGGCCGTTCGTTTACCCGACGCTTTAAAAACAGAAAAAGAAGCGATTGATGAAAAAGAAAAAGAAGCACTACTATCACTCTTCACCTCTACCCTTGAAAAGGTAAACCAACATAGAGAAGATGAAGGACTTGCCTTAAAAAAAGATTTTAGCTTACGACTAGGAGCAATTGATCAGCTTTTAAAAGATGTTATTGCTATAGATCCTGAACGGAAAGAGCGTGTCACTGAAAAGCTAACCACTTCGCTTGCACAATTAAAGCTTGAGGTAGATCAAAACCGTTTGGAACAAGAATTGATTTATTATTTAGAAAAATACGATATTACAGAAGAAAAAGTTCGCTTGGCCAATCATCTAGAATACTTTGATGAAATTATGGATCAAGATGCTGCCAATGGAAAAAAATTAGGTTTTATTGCACAGGAAATGGGAAGAGAAATCAATACGATAGGCTCAAAGGCTAATCATGCTGGCTTGCAAAAAATTGTGGTGCAAATGAAAGATGAATTAGAAAAAATAAAAGAACAACTCCTCAACGTTTTATAAGAATGAAATCGGGTAAACTTTTTGTGTTTTCTGCCCCTTCAGGCAGTGGTAAAACAACGCTGGTAAAACATTTATTACAACAAGGTCTTCCCCTTGGCTTTTCTATTTCTGCCACCTCTCGAGCACCGCGTGGTGAAGAAGTCGACGGTAAAGACTATTATTTCTTATCAGAAGAAGCCTTTCGTCAAAAAATAGAAGAAGATGCTTTTATAGAATATGAAGAAGTTTATGAAGGGAATTTTTATGGTACCCTACGTTCAGAAATAGACCGTCTATGGGCCGAAGGAAAACATGTTCTTTTTGATATTGATGTCATTGGAGGTCTAAATGTAAAGGCAGAGTATCCCGAAGAAACCCTTGCCATTTTTGTTCAACCACCCTCTTTCGAAGAACTGGAAAAACGCTTGCGAGAACGCAATACTGAAACCGAAGATAAAATTCAGCAACGCCTCGATAAATCCGCTACAGAACTGACCTACTCACAAGACTTTGATCTGATTTTGGTGAACGATGACTTAACCAAGGCGAAAAGGGAAGTGGTAGGCCTGGTAAAACAATTCTTACGTTCCTAGACAATTGCCTACCTTTGCTTAATGCAAAAAATAGGTTTGTTTTTTGGAAGTTTTAATCCCATTCACAATGGGCACCTCATCTTGGCGAATCATTTTGTTGAACACACCAATCTTGATCAAGTTTGGTTGGTCATCACCCCCAAAAGTCCGTTCAAACAAAAGCAAAGCATGCTGCCCAACCACCATCGCTTGGAATTGGTCTACCGGGCTACCCAAGATTATCCCAATCTGCATCCTTCTGACATTGAATTTGGACTATCTACGCCAAACTACACCACAGACTCCCTAGCTCATTTAGAGGAAAAGCATCCTGACAAGCAGTTTGTATTACTTATGGGAGAAGATAATCTTGCGCATTTTCAAAAATGGAAAAACCATGAAGTAATTCTAAAACGCCATGCGCTCTACGTCTATCCGCGAAAGGAAGCAAAAGCTATCCCTCCGCAATTTCAAAACCATCCGAAAATTACACTAGTTGAGGCGCCCGAAATGCAAGTTTCTTCTTCAGCCATTCGCAAATGGATCAAGGAAGGAAAGAATATACGGCCACTACTCCCTCCAAAATGTTGGGAATATTTGGATCAGATGAATTTTTATAAATAGTATCTAATGCGTCTTTTGTTGAGTAGATAAAACGTCATCGATCAAACGCTTTGTCAAACTTTCTCTACTCCATTGTGTCAGTTCAGGAAAATTATTGAACAAACTTCCTTTTTCGGAAGCAGTTTTGATGATGAAGCGCTGAATCTCTTTGGCATCTGTTACGTTCAACATTACCGCTGCGGTCCCTTGCGAGAGAAATTCCCCTGCCGCTGAAAGCGGGTCCCCAATCGATAAAACCGGAATAGATGTGGCCAAATACTCCAATAATTTTCCTGAAATCATTTGAGTTTGTGCACCTGCAAAAATAAAATTGAGCAATAAATGCGCTTTCTTCATTAAACGTACCGCTTCATGATGAGAAAGATAGCCATGGTATACCACCTCAACTTGTGGAACACAAAGCTTGATTTCGTCTATGATTTCGTGCGAAATATTTCCAGCCAAGGAAAGTAAAATAGGTTGGTTTTTAGACACTCCTCCCAAAAGCTGAAGTAGCTCAGAAAAGTTTTGATTATGGGTTAAAATACCAGTATATACAATGTGAAAAACATCTTTGGGTTGTGCTAATGGAATAGCCTTCATTAAATCGGCATCAAACCCATTGGGCAAAACCACAAAGCGTTGGTCTGGAGCTTTCTGCTGAAGTTGTGCTTGAAGTTCACCCCCAACCGTGAGGATGACACCATTCGAAAAATGAAGTACTTCTTTTTCAAAAGCTTCATCTTTTTGCTTTGCCTTAGCTGTTCTGTAGAAGGAAGTGTTGTAAAAAACATCTGTCCAAGGATCCCTAAAATCTATCCACCAATTCAAGCTAAATTGTTTTTTCAACTGCAAGCCAGCCAAATGTGTAGAATGTGGGGGGCCAGTAGTAATTAAATGCGAAATGTTTTCTTCGCGAATAACTTTTTGTGCAGCCTTTACGGCATAGGGAATCCAGCCTTTTCGCGCATCGGGAATAAAATAATTTCCACGGATATAGGCCGCGGCTTTCCCAAATAAGTTTTTTCGCTTGACCTCAGCTTGTGGAATACCCGATTGAGAATTTCCAGACACGAGTAAAGAATAGAACCGCAGCGGCTCTCGTGTAGAGGTTTTAATCACCTGAATGTCTTTCACTTCTTCCAATAAGGACGGGTCCATTACGGGATAAGCAGCTTGGTACTCGTCTACTGTTATTACAATGGGCTCCCAACCTAACTGCTTTAGATACTTGGCAAAATACATCCATCGCTGTACTCCAGAACCCCCAGAAGGAGGCCAATAATAACTTAAAATAAGTACTTTTTTGTTTACAGTCAAAGGTGTGATTTTGATAGTGTCAAGATACCACCTTTTCTGAAAAGTTTAGTTCGCACGTCGATAGCGAATATAGACCGAACTAAATGTTCTACCATTGACTGTTGGATCATCTGGTAAAGGCAAATAGGTGACAAACTCGTCATTGGTTCGTCGAATCAATGCTACTTCACCCCCTATGACGGGTAAATCGGATAGATTGTGAAACTCCATTTGTTAAAATTTGACCGCAATAAACGATCTGACGTAAATCGATAAACACTATCGTTTTCTTGTTCAATTGCATAGGTCAAAACTACTTCCGCTTCTTCAGTACAAGCTCGGTCTTGAAAGAGCTTAAGTGAAAATTCATCTTCGGTAAATTCAAATTGAATCATCGGATTACAACCTTCTCCAGCAGTAGTTAACTGTTGAGGAGAATCCTCAAATTGGTAATTTTTATTGACATAATTCCAGCTGCCAATAAACGTAAAAGGAGTTTCCTGAGGAGGGCTGTTTTTGGCACAAGAAAAGAGCAACAACACAAGTAGGTGGCTGAATTTCATAAGCTTAGATTTAAGGGGAACTTAAAACTAAAAAATTTAATGCTATGAAATATCTACTATAATCTACTTTTTATAAAGAGGTACTGAAGAACATGCTTCCCCATAAAACAAGCTTTTCGCATGGGGTTGTAACTTCTGAATGAGGGAAACAAAAGCTGCGGCAGGTATATTTTTTTCAGAACATCCCTTAATGATAATGGGCTTATCTTTAAACTTAGAGGTGTCGAGTTGAGCAATTAACTCACTAAAGAGCTGCTGTTCTAGTTCTACTAAAGAACCGAGTACCACTTTCTTTGCAAAAGGTTGAAGATGCGCAGTAACCAGAAGAGATGCCCATGCAGGAAGTAAGGCATCAGTGCTGCACTCCAGCGCTACATATGCATTTTTGTAAGGAGTGAAATCGAACGATTTTAGGGCCAAGCGAAATTCTTTTTCGCGCAAGATAAACCCTTGTTCCAACCACTGGCTCATGTCCAGCCTTAGGCGTTGACCTTCAGGGAAAAACTCCTCAAGGTCAAAGGTTATGAGTGGACTTTTCGCAACGCGATTGACAATTTCTTCGGCCATTTTAGAGTAATCCCAATTCTAACTTTGCTTCTTCGCTCATCAAATCTTGGGTCCATGGAGGATCAAAAGTGATTTCAACCTCTGCCTCTTTTACCTCGTTGATGGACTTAACCTTCTCCTCCACTTCAACGGGAAGTGTCTCTGCCACAGGGCAGTTTGGTGTTGTTAGGGTCATCAATACCTTCACGTCATGATCTTCATTGACGAAGACGTCGTAAATTAACCCCAGTTCATAAATGTCTACGGGGATTTCAGGATCATAGATCGTTTTTAAAACCGTTACGATTTTCTCTCCAAGGGCATTGGTATCAATAGTATTATCTGACATCTTAATTGAGTTGAGTTTGAAACGCTATAGCGTATAATTTGATTTGCTTAATCATGGAAACCAATCCATTCGCACGTGTGGGCGACAAGTGTTCTTTCAGGCCAATTTGATCAATGAAATTGGTGTCGGCATCTAGAATATCTTTGGGATGTTGATTAGAGAATGCGCGAATCAAAATAGCGATAATTCCTTTGGTAATGATGGCATCACTATCGGCAGAAAAAAGCAATTGATTATTCTTTAATTCGGCATGTACCCATACTTTGGACTGACAGCCTTTGATGATATTGTCCTCGGTCTTGAACTCTGGCGCGATGAGCGGCAAGGATTTTCCAAGCTCAATCATGTATTCATAACGCTGCATCCAATCCTCAAAAAGGTTGAATTCTTCAACAATTTCGTCTTGTATTTCTTGTATTGTCATAGGACTAAAGGTACGATTTATTGCAACATCTGAATGGCACGCTCTAGGGCAACCAGCATACGATCAATTTCATCTTTGGTATTGTAGAAAGAAAAAGAGGCCCGGACAGTTCCAGGGATTTGATAATAATCCATAATGGGCTGGGCACAATGGTGGCCAGTTCGAACGGCGATTCCCATTTGATCTAAAATACTTCCAAGATCATAGGGATGAATCCCTTTTACATTGAAAGAAATTACAGCAGTTTTTTCGGGTGCTTGACCATAAATCTGTATCCCCTCAATTTTTTCTAATTGATTTGTGGCATAGGTCAACAGCTCATTTTCAAAAGCGGCAATGGTCTCAAAGCCGATGGCGTTCATGTAATCAAGTGCTGCACCAAAAGCTATTCCACCTGCTATATTTGGAGTTCCTGCTTCAAACTTATGGGGCAAATCGGCATAGGTTGTTTTTTCAAAGGTGACTTCAGCGATCATTTCTCCTCCTCCTTGATAAGGTGGCAAAGCGTTGAGCAAGTCTTCTTTTCCATAAAGCATACCAACACCCGTTGGACCGCACAATTTATGGGCAGAGGTGACATAAAAATCAATGTCTAAGGCTTGGACATCTGCTTTGATGTGGGGTGCAGCTTGAGCCCCATCAATCAAAACTTTTGCACCAAAGGCATGGGCTTTCCCAATGATTTCCTCGATTGGATTCACGGTACCTAGGGCATTGGAAACATGGTTAACAAACACCAACTTTGTGTTTTTATTCAACAATGCATCATAGGCATCCATGTCTAGGGTTCCCTCTTGGGTCATGGGAATGACTTTTAACAGCGCCCCTGTCTTTTCGCAAAGCATTTGCCAAGGAACAATATTGGAATGATGCTCCATGGCAGAAACCACAAGCTCATCACCTTCTTTTAACAAGGCAGCATAGCCCGACGCAACAATATTTATTGCGTGAGTCGTTCCAGAGGTCAGTATGATTTCATGTGCTTTTGCAGCATTAAAATGTGCTTGTACTGTTTGCCGAGCTAACTCATAGGCATCTGTTGCTTCTTGACTTAGACGGTGAACACCACGGTGTATATTAGCATTATAGCGACTGTAGTAATCTACAATGACATCTATGACCTGTTGGGGCGTTTGTGAGGTGGCAGCATTGTCAAAATAAACCAAAGCTTGTCCGTTGACTTCCCGTGATAAAATAGGAAAATCCGCTCGAATTTTTACACTATCGATTCCCTTATAAGTCATGGCCTAAGTTCACTCCTAATTTCTTCGCAATCAATTTATTGATTCTTGTTTTAAGTGATGGAATAGCAACACTTTCCAATACATTATTCGCAAAAGCATAGGTCAATAAGCCTTTGGCTTCACGCTTTGGAATTCCACGTGTACGAAGATAAAACAATGCATCTTCGTCCAATTGTCCAATCGTACAACCGTGCGAACATTTTACATCATCTGCAAAAATTTCTAACTGCGGCTTAGTATTGATGGTCGCTTTATCATCCAACAAGATGTTGTTGTTTTGCTGAAAGGCATTGGTTTTTTGTGCAATCTTGTCAACGTAAATTTTTCCGTTAAAAACACCCACCGATTTGTCAGCATAGATTCCTTTGTAATCTTGATGACTCTCACAATTGGGCTGCACGTGATTAACCAAGGTATAATGATCAACGTGTTGTTGCTCACCAATGATGGTTATTCCTTTCATGGTAGAATCGATATGCTCTCCATTTTGGGTGAAATTCAAGTTGTTTCTGGTCAGTTTCCCCCCAAAAGAAAAGGTGTGTACATTCACATTACTGTCACTTTCTTGCGCAACATAGGTGTTGTCAATCAATGAAGCATCGAGACGATCATTCTGAATTTTATAGTAATCTACTAGGGCGCTTTTAGCCGCAAATATTTCTGTTACAGCGTTGGTCAAAACTTCATGAGCAGCTAGGCTCTGATGACGTTCAATGATTTGTACTTGAGCGTTTTCTTCTACCACAACTAGTGAACGAGGTTGCAATAAAAAATCGCCCTGTTCTCCGGTGGAGAAGTGGATGATTTGAATGGGCTTTTCAGCAACGACAGATTTAGGCACATATACATAAGCGCCCTCTTTTGCAAAAGACGTATTCAAGGCCGTTAAACTCTCCTCTTTGTCTGCTACCTGATTAAAGTATTTTTCAATAACCTCTCTGTACTTTGGTTTGGTCAAAGCCGCAGAAAGCAAACAAACGTCGATTCCGTCGTGGGTCGTATCAGATAAAAAAGGACTGTAAATTCCATCGATAAAGACTACTTTGTAGGAATCGATCTCATAGAGAAAATATTTCTTGACGTCTTTGAGCTCGATAGAGCTTTCTTTCTTTGGGAAAATACTGTAATCATTCTTCAACAATTTGGCCAAGGAAGTATACTTCCAGGCTTCGTCTTTCTTGGATGGGAAACCGAGCGCTTCAAATGTTTTCAGGCTAGTTGAACGTATGTCATGTACAGGTGAACTCAGGTCGAGTTCTTGTTCCAAGGCCATGAAAGAAGAAAGCATTTTTTCTTTTAAATCCATATTAAGCGAGCTCTTGTTTGATCCAATCGTATCCTTTTGCTTCCAATTCGTGAGCCAATTCCTTCGTCCCCGACTTTACAATGCGTCCGTTGTACAAAACATGAACAAAGTCTGGTACGATATAATCCAACAAACGTTGGTAGTGGGTGATTACGACAACGGCGTTGTCTTTGCTTTTAAGTTTGTTAACTCCATTGGCAACAATTTTCAAGGCATCGATGTCTAGTCCAGAATCGGTTTCATCTAAGATGGCTAATTTGGGTTCTAACATGGCCAACTGGAAAATTTCATTACGTTTCTTTTCTCCTCCCGAAAAACCTTCGTTGAGCGAGCGCGATAAAAATTTCGAGTCAATTTCTAACATGGCGGCCTTCTCCCGAATACTTTTCAGCATATCTTTAGCCGGCATATCTTCCAATCCCTTTGCTTTTCGTGAGGCATTAATTGCCGTTTTGATAAAGTTGGTGACCGTTACTCCAGGGATTTCAACAGGATATTGAAACGATAAGAACACTCCTTTGTGGGCGCGTTGTTCAGCATCTAATTCTTCCAAATCTTCTCCATCAAAAACAATGGATCCCTTGCTAACTTCATAATCTTCGTGCCCAGCAATAACGGTAGAAAGTGTACTCTTTCCCGATCCGTTTGGCCCCATGATGGCATGTACCTCTCCTGGGTTTACCTGAAGATTGATTCCTTTTAAGATTTCCTTGTCTTCTACACTTGCGTGTAAATCTTTAATTGTAAGCATATAGTTGTTGGTTACCCTACAGATCCTTCTAGGGAGATTTCTAATAATTTTTGGGCCTCTACGGCGAACTCCATGGGGAGCTTATTGAGGACTTCCTTACTAAATCCATTCACAATTAGTGCAATGGCTTTTTCGGTATCGATTCCTCGCTGGTTACAATAAAAAATTTGGTCTTCACCAATTTTACTTGTTGTTGCTTCGTGCTCGATTTGTGCAGAATTGTTTCGTGCTTCTATGTAAGGGAACGTGTGTGCTCCACACTCATTTCCCATAAGCAATGAATCACACTGAGAAAAGTTTCGTGCATTCGATGCTTTTGGATTAACCTGTACAAGGCCACGGTAACTGTTCTGTGATTTTCCAGCAGAAATACCTTTTGAAATGATGGTTGAACGGGTGTTTTTTCCCAGATGAACCATCTTTGTTCCAGTGTCGGCTTGCTGGAAATTGTTGGTCACGGCGATGGAATAAAACTCTCCAATTGAATTATCCCCTTTTAAAATACAAGAGGGATATTTCCAAGTCACGGCAGAACCCGTTTCGACCTGTGTCCATGATATTTTTGCATTGGTATGGCAAATACCTCGTTTGGTAACGAAGTTGTACACACCACCTTTTCCTTCTTTATTTCCGGGGTACCAGTTCTGAACAGTTGAGTATTTGATCTCTGCATCGTCCATGGCAATCAATTCTACGCAAGCTGCGTGCAACTGATTTTCATCACGCGAAGGCGCAGTACAACCTTCTAAATACGAAACATAACTCCCTTCGTCTGCTATGACAAGGGTACGTTCAAACTGACCTGTTCCTGCCTGATTGATTCGAAAATAGGTTGATAATTCCATCGGACAACGCACGCCTTTGGGAATGTAACAAAATGAGCCATCCGAAAAAACAGCTGCATTCAAGGCCGCATAAAAATTGTCTTTGGGAGGAATAACGGTCCCTAAATATTTTCTAACAAGATCCGGATAGTCTTTGATGGCCTCTGAAATGGAGCAAAAAATGATGCCCTTTTCGGCCAGCGTATCGCGAAAAGTAGTTGCTACGGAAACAGAGTCCACCACGATATCTACGGCAACGCCTGCCAATTTTTTCTGCTCGTCGAGGGAAATACCTAATTTGTTGAATGTATCCAATAATTCTGGATCCACCTCATCAAGGCTTTCGTACTTGTCTTTCTTTTTGGGAGCTGAGTAATACGAAATCGCCTGAAAATCGGGCTTCTCGTAGTTAACATTGGCCCACTCAGGTTCTTCCATTTGCTTCCAAGAAGCAAAGGCTTGCAATCGCCACTCCGTCATCCATTCGGGCTCTTCTTTTCGTTTTGAAATTGCCCGAACAATCTCTTCATTTAAACCGACAGGAAAAGTATCTGATTCGATATCGGTATAAAAACCGTATTCATACTCTTTGGTTTCGAGCTCTTTTTTTAATTCTTCTTCTGTATATGCCATAGCGTCCTTTTAGAGCGAAAAACTTTCTCCACATCCACAGGTTCGATTGGCGTTGGGGTTGTTAAACACAAAACCTTTACCATTCAATCCTCCAGAATATTCTAATGTAGTTCCAACCAAGTAGAGTAAACTTTTCTTATCCACAACGATGCGAACATCATTATCTTCAAATAAACGATCATCTTCTTTTTTATCAGCATCAAAATCCAAGTCATACGATAGCCCAGAGCAGCCGCCACTTTTAACACCAACACGTACAAAAGCAGTTGTTGGATTGAACCCCTCTTCTTGCATTAAACTTGCGACTTTTACTTTCGCTGAAGCTGAAACTTTAATCATGGGTGAAACTTCCTTTTTTTAATTTAGCGCAAATATACGGCATTTCACTTAGTATGACTAGGATTTAGTCATAGATAAAGCCAATAGAGCTATTCCAAAACATCATCCCAAAGCGCTAAAAAAATATCCTTGTCGCCACGGTTGCCCGCAAAAGGTCCATCAGTGCTTTCTGTACTCCCAACTACAAGAATACCACCCTGTGTCAATTCAACCATTGCATGCGCAAGATCAAGGCCACTTCCGCCCAAGGAAAAATGTTGCTTTGGAAATTTATTTTGATCCAACTGGAACAATGCAATATCATTATCTCCCTGATTTTCAGAAAGATCAATGTCTTTACTTCGGCTATAGCCTGTGAGCCAAAATTGATTGTCTTGATCCAACAACACATCTTGACCTAAGTCAAAATCAGAACCTCCAAAGGTGTTTTCGGTCAACAGTTGGCCACCTTGATCGATAGAAATTAACCAAAAATCTGAACTCCCCAGCGGAGAAGAAACATCGTGATCTGCACTAAAGGTGTTTCCGAGCACATGAATGTTCTGCTCGCGATCCAGCCAAACAGCATTGGAACCTTCGTAGGCACTTCCCCCAAAAGAGCGTTCCCACAACAACTTCCCGTCGGCAGCTATTTTAATAACCCAAACATCATAATCTCCCCTTGGCGAACTAATGTCTACATCTGTGCTTTCAGAGGTACCCACAATCACAAAATCTCCAGCCACTGTCTCCACAGCAGCATAGGATCGATCGTTGCTTGTTCCGCCATAATAACGTCGCCATTGAATGTTTCCCAATGGATCAATTTTATGCACCCAAAATTCTCCAACACCATGACTTCCGCCTCTGGCTGTACTTCCCAAACCAGCAGAAGAAGTAACGTCCAAGAAGCCATTGAACAACAAACCGCCATCTTGGGTAGTAATGATCGAATAGGCATGGTCATGTCCCAAAAAACCGAAGCTTTTTTCCCAGAGCAAATTTCCTTGTGCATCCACGCGAATAACCCAATTATCGTGTTGTCCTTCATTATTTGATGCGTCAATATCGCTGCTCATGGAATAGCCCAATAGAACATAACCACCGTCGGGCATTTGAACCAATGAATGACCACGATCATCCAAAGACCCACCATAGGTTTTGGCCCATTGGAGTTCTGCGTTTGAGGAATATTTCAGCACTATTATATCAGCAACCTCAACGCTTTTATCTTGGACATCTCCGTCAATGCTTTTGGTATTTCCTATCACAGCAAAGCCACCGTCTTGCGTTGCAATAACATCATGTGCTATGTCCTCCTGGCTACCCCCAAAAAGCTGAACCCATTGTAGGCTGTGTAAAGGCGATCGAGGAACTGTATTTATTGAGGACGTTTTCTCACAAGCCATCAAAATGATGCAGCAACTCAAAAAAAGTATACTCTGCTTCATTGAACTCAATTTGATCGTTGCACAAGAAACAAGCCGCGACTACTGTCACTGATCGCTATCAGACCACTTTCAAAAAAAGGATAAACATTCCAGACTCCACTAAAGCTGTTGTTGTTGTTCTCTGGGAAACTGTCAAAAAAGCCGATTTCTGTCATCGATTCTGTCCCAATATTTTCAATATCGATTTCTCTAAACCCAGCCGAATAATTGGCCAGAAAAAGGGAATTTCCTTTGGTGTAGCCGTTGTGATCAATGGCCGAGGTAACCCCCAAATAAGAATAATGAAGAGAGGGATTGTCCAAATCTTCAAGGTCAAAAACCAGGGTTTTGGTTCTATTTCCATAACGCCGCTCATCCAGTTCGTCACCAACATACAAAAATCGATGAGCTTCATCGATCCAATTTTGATGAGTGTATCCTCCATTGCTATAGGTTGCATTTGAGATAAGGCGTGGATTAGATTTATCGGTTACATCTACGATTACCACCTGATTGTTTTCCCCGCCATCACTATTACTTCCAAACAAAATTTCTCTCCCTTGGTAATCTGGGTCAGGCCCTGTATAAGTAACAATGTGGGCATCATGCGTATAAGAGGATCCGCCATACCCTCCCATAACCACAGGGGTAGTGGGTGAAGAAATATCGATAAATATTGGGCCGCCATTGTAGGGATCCGCACCAATTACATATGCATATCCGCTGGTTTCATTGATGGCTATATTATGTGCATGCCCAAAACTAGTCAAGGTGGCATCTGCTGTGAACTGTTGAAATGATGTCTGATTTCTTAAACGCCTTAGGTCAAAAACCTGCAAACCGTGTCCAGCGGCCTCACTCACAATAAAAGCGTGGTTGTTGTACACCTTAATGTCGCGCCAGGTACTGGCCTCTGTAGCTGAAGGTAATTTCCCAATGTAACGTACTGCTCCAGGCGACGAAACATCCACAAAAGCCGTTCCGTCATCTAAGCCTTGGAGTACATACTCTTTGCCAGAATCAGGATCTGTCCAGCCCCAATTGTCATTGGCGAAGTCACTCTGAAAAGCAGTAAGACTTACCCGATTGAGCAAGTCATAATTACTACAAGGATAGCTCCCCGAAAAACCATTGTCACAAGGGACTAGATCGGCAACCACCTCAACTACCGCAGGAGGGTCAGCGGGAGCAGGCGTTGGCGTATCAGGAATGACGACTACAGGAATGTCGATCACCGGATCTTCATCTTCCAATAATGTACATTGCACAAAAAAAATGCTGAGGGATACTAAATATATTGTGGCTTTTTTCAAGACAGATGTTTTTTCAAAGATAGTCTTATCAAATATCCTACCAAAAGAGGACTTTATAGAATTCTAAATCGTTAAAAGAATGTACTTTTGCAGTATGTTCGAAGAAAAAAAACCCACCACTACGTCCATCGCCAATCTAGGAGAGTTTGGACTCATTGAGAAGATAAAAGCGAGTTTTACACTCCAACACCCTACTTCCATCAAAGGAATTGGAGATGATGCTGCAGTTCTTGACCATGCAGATAAAACAGTGGTTTCTACCGACTTTTTAGTGGAAGGCGTCCATTTTGACTTAAGCTATATGCCCCTAAAACACTTGGGCTATAAAGCGGTCATGGTCAACTTATCGGACATCTTTGCCATGAACGCCATGCCGACACAAATCACGGTGAGCATTGCCATTTCGAACCGTTTCCCCGTTGAGGCCGTAGAAGAACTCTACTCGGGAGTTAGACATGCTTGTTCGCGCTACAAAGTAGATTTAGTTGGTGGAGACACCACCTCATCCAAAACAGGTTTAGTCATTTCTGTTACGGCAATTGGTACCGCAAAAGAAGAGAAACTCACCTATCGATCGGGGGCAAAAGAACACGATCTGATCGTCGTTTCAGGAGATTTAGGAGGGGCCTATATGGGACTTCAAATTCTGGAAAGAGAAAAAGCCGTCTTCAAAGTAAACCCTCAATCACAACCCGATTTATCTACCTATGCGTATTCCGTAGAGCGTCAGCTAAAACCCGAATCAAGAAAAGACATCATTGAATTATTGGATGAATTAAAGATTGTTCCGACTGCAATGATTGACATCAGTGACGGCTTGTCTTCTGAAGTTTTGCATTTGGCAAAGGCCTCAGAAGTAGGTTGTCAAATCTATGAAGACAAAATCCCTATTGATCCAGAAGTCTTGGGCATCTGTAAAGAGCTGAGCATCAATAACACAACCGCAGCATTGAATGGAGGAGAAGATTATGAATTGTTGTTCACCGTGGATCAACGTCATTTCGACGCCATAAAAAACCACCCTTTACTTTCTGTCATTGGACATGTAACCGAGAAAGCTGTTGGCTGTAATTTAGTGACCGGTTTAGGGCAGCAAATTGAATTGACTGCACAAGGTTGGACCAGTCATCAAAGCGAAAAGGAAGAAGAGAACTAGCCTAAGGCAACATCCAAAGACATCATCACGATAAAGCCACCAATAAACCCAAGCGTAGCGATGTCGGTATACTTGTCTTGTTGCGTTTCTGGAATCACCTCTTCTACCACAACAAAGATCATAGCACCGGCGGCAAAAGCTAAAGCATAAGGCAAAATAGGAGTGAAAAAGGTAACAGCAACTGCACCGACAACCGCAGCAATGGGCTCTACTACCGCAGAAAGCTGGCCATACCAAAAACTTTTAAAACGACTTACCCCTTGTCTACGCAGCGGCATAGAAACCGCAATTCCCTCGGGTAAATTTTGAATACCAATACCCAAAGCAAGTACAACTGCTCCGGCAATAGAAGCTTCGGGCAACCCAGCAGCAACCCCACCGAAAAGCACGCCTACAGCCAATCCTTCTGGGATATTGTGCAAGGTAATGGCCAAGACCAAAAGCGTGGTGCGATGCCAAGGCGTTTTAATTCCCTCGCTCTCTTTAAAGTTAATGTGAATGTGTGGAAGCACTTTATCTAAGCCAAAAATAAACAAAGCCCCTAAGCCGAACCCTATGGCTGCAGGCATCACTTTGACAAAGCCTTCTCCAGGGCTCATTTCAATTCCAGGGGCCAGGAGGCTCCAAAAACTTGCAGCAACCATAACCCCACCTGTAAAACCAAGAAGGCCGTCGAGCACAGCACGATTCAGCTCTTTGACAAAGAAAACCAAAGAGGCCCCCAAGGCCGTTAAACCCCATGTAAAAAGTGTAGCATACAATGCTCCAAGTACCGGATCAGTCCTTTCGAAAAACGCAATAATCTCCTCCATATCTTTTTAACGCTGAAATTAATTGCAAAATTAAGGATTTTTAAATCGATTAAAGCAGCTATCCAATCCAATTCCCTATTTTTGATGATAGTGGAAAAAAATAAACACTTCGATATCATCATCTGCGGTGGAGGCGCTTCTGGCCTTCTTTTGGCAAATGCACTGTGCAAAGATCCAACATTTGATCATCTTCAAATCGCACTAATCGAAAAAGAAGAGAAAAACACCAATGACCGGACTTGGTGTTTTTGGGAGGAAGGAATGGGACAATGGGATGCTATCGTTTCAAACTCATGGGAAAAAGCACTTTTTAAAGCCAAGGGGTTTACCACTGCATTCGAGCTTGCACCCTACACATACAAAATGATACGCGGAATTGATTTTTACAAAGCCCTCTATCCAAAACTCAAACAAAAGAAGCAGCTACATTTCTTTCAGGAAGAAATTACAAGCATAAAACCCAAGTCTCAAAACTGTACAGTCAGTACCCTTACATCCACCTACACCGCTGATCGCGTTTTTTCAAGCCTCCCAATCGATCACCACACAAAACAAGATCGATTTCCTGTTTTACAACAACATTTTGTTGGCTGGTCTGTTAAAACCGAACAGCCACTATTTGATCCGAAAACCGCCGTATTCATGGATTTCGACCTTCCGCAAAAAGACCAAACACGTTTTATGTATGTGCTCCCATTTTCAGAACATGAAGCCCTGGTTGAATACACGCTTTTTTCAAAAGATCTCCTAGAAAAGGAGGAATACGAAGAAGCCATTCACCAGTATTTGATGCAAAAAAAAGTGGGCAATTATAGCATTACCGATGTTGAAAAAGGGAGTATCCCTATGACAGCCTATGATTTCAGCCAACACAACACGGCTCACCTGATGCATATTGGTACTGCTGGCGGATGGACAAAGGGAAGTACTGGTTATACCTTTCAAAAATCGCTTCAAAAAGTAGACGAACTTATTGCCTTTCTTAAAAAAGATAGACCGCTGAGTGAGTTCAAACAAAAATCAAAATTCAAATTTTACGACCTTTTGTTTTTGGATGTTTTGTCAAAATACAATGCTCAGGGAAGTATACTCTTTAAACAAATGTTTCGCCACAATCCACCCAAACGAATTTTCGCTTTTCTTGAGGAGAAAACAACTTGGTGGCAAGACCTAAGCATCATGCGTTCTTTTCCAGTTGGACGTTTTGTTTACGCACTGATAAGAAGACTCTTTCGTTTATAGCTTGCGTTCCATCAAGTCCATAGCAAAACGTTTAAACGCTGCTTTCTTTTCCGGAGAAATCTTAAACTTTTCTACTTCTTTTAAGGCTTGTTGGGTGTAGGATTCCATCAAGTGTTTAATGGCAGTGTCTGCCGTCGTCGCACGAAAAATCGCTTTCACCTTTTCGATTTTCTCTGCAGGATCAGCTGGCGTAGAGGTAAACCAGTCTGTGAGAGAGGAACGCTGTTGTTCTTCTGCAGCCTCCAATGCCAGTAAATAGAGCAATGTTTTTTTGTTTTCAATGATGTCTCCACCCACCTGTTTACCAAAGGTAGCCGGATCACCAAAAGCGTCTAGGTAATCGTCTTGCAATTGAAAAGCAAGGCCAAGTTGAATACCAAAAGCATAAAAAGGTTCACTTTCGGCCTTCGTTAATCCGCCAATCATAGCACCCATTTGCAGGGAACACCCGAGCAAAACTGCAGTTTTTAAGCGAATCATTTCTATGTATTCTTCCTGAGAAACATTTTCTTGTAAGGGAAAATCCATATCGTACTGCTGTCCCTCACAAACCTCGCGAGCGGTTCGACTGAACAATTGGGTAAGCTCCGTAAAAAGTGGTGCCGGATAGGCGTTTAAACACTCATATGCCATCACCAACATCACATCTCCCGATAAAATCCCTGTGTTGGCATTCCATTTTTCATGCACCGTAGCTTTTCCTCTTCGCAACGGAGCCTCATCCATAATATCATCATGCACCAAACTAAAGTTGTGAAATACTTCAACTGCCATGGCGGCAGGCAGGGCTTTTTCGTATGTCCCTCCCACTGCGTCTGCAGCCAGCAAGGCCAATACCGGACGTATTCGCTTTCCTCCTAAACCGAGAATATATTCTACTGGGGCATACAAAGTATGTGGCGCTTTTTTGGGCGAGTTTTCTTCTAGGTAGGCCAAAAAAGCCTTTTGATAGGATGCAATCACAGGAAAAAGTTTTGACAAAAATAACCAAAAAAAAACGGCAGCTGGTTCCCTTTGTAAAAACGGAGGAAACTAATTTGGTTTTTATAGTTTCCATGCGTATTTTTGCACAACAAAAAAAAAGAAAGTGAAAGGGGCTATTGTACAGAAAAGCAGTGCTTTATTTCTTCAAAGGGGATTTAAAAGTGTGACCATGGATGACATTGCAGACGCAATGGCCATTTCCAAAAAAACACTTTATACCCATTTCGAGAACAAGGAACAACTGGTGCGAGACAGTGCTCATTTTGTCTTTGATCGTGTTTGTAACGAAATCGAAGAAATCAAAATAAAAGCGGCCCACCCCATCGAAGAACTTTACAGTGTTAAGTCGGCTGTGCTAAAATACCTCCAAAACGAGTCTTCTTCCCCAGCCTATCAGCTCCAAAAATACTATCCTGAAATCAATGCTGAACTCAAGGATGAGGAATACAACCGCTTGGGTGTACTCGTACAATCTAGTTTGAATTTAGGAATAGAAACCGGTCTTTTTCGCCCCAACATCAATGTGGATTTTGTTTCGCGTTTATACATGAACGGCATGCGGGGCATTCGGGATATCGACATTTTCCCAGTCGCACAGTTTGACATCAAAACACTTTTTGAAAATTACCTAGAATATCACGCTCGAGCCATTGTAACGACCAAAGGCCTAGCCATATTAAATAAATTTATTGCAACCTCTGAACAAAAATAAATGAACAAAAACCTGCTTTACGTCTTTCTCTTGACTGGGCTTCTCGGCTCAGCACAAGACCTACCGACTGCCTTTTCGCTCAGCGAAGCAGTCGAATGGGGAATGAACTATAACCGCACCCTAAAGCGCGCCACTATTGAGGTCCAAAAAGCCCACAAAGAAAAGTGGAAAACCCTTTCCATTGGGTTTCCTCAAATTCAAGCCAATCTTGCCTATCAAAACAATATAGAGCAACCTGTTTCCCTTATTCCTGCTCAGTTTTTTGGTGGAGAAGAAGGCGAATTTGCCGAGGTGGTTTTTGGCACACAACAAACCGCGATGGGAATGGTAGAACTCAATCAGCTCATTTTCGACGGAACTTATGTTGTTGGTGTACAAGGCATTCGCCACTTTATTGAAACTGCCGAAAATGTATTGGAAAAAACCCAGATTGAAGTCAAAAAGGCGATCATTACTTCTTATGTCAATGCGCTGGTTGCACGAGAATCCTTAGCCGTGCTGGAAAAAAACGCTATCGCCTTGGGGAAGAACATAGAAGAAGCCCATCAACTGTTTAAAAACGGATTCGCTGAAGAAGAAACAGTCGAACAATTGCGCTTAACCCTCTCTAGCTTAAACTCACAAATTCGCTATGCACGTAAATCGGCAGATCTGGCGGACAATGTTTTTAAATTGCTCTTGGGAATTGAGATTACAGAGCAACCCCAACTGTCCAATTCGTTGGAGGAACTTACCGCCTTATACCTACTCGAAGAAAAGCCAGCAAGCAATTACGATAACAACATCGACATCCGTTTGGCTGAAAATGAGGTAACCACCAATGGGTTTTTATACCGTCTAGAGCGTGCAAAAGCACTGCCTTCATTCAGCGCCTTCCTTAACGGAAGCTATATGGGGAACAATGAGGAATTTGCCTTTACGGAATCTACTCAAAAATGGTTTGGGGCTGCCGCCTTTGGCTTTAGAATGCGCATTCCAGTATTCAGTTCTTTGGGAAGATCGGCCAGTGCCCAAAAAGCAAAATTATCGGTATTGCAATCAGAAACCAAACTCATCGAGGTTAAAGCACAGGTCTTTGTCGAATGGCAAAACGCCTTAAATAGTTTTGCACTGGCCAAAGAAGAGCATGCAACTGCACTCGAAAACCTAAGTCTTGCACAACGCATTGAGCAAAAGAATACAACCAAATTTTTCGAGGGACTTTCAGGAAGTTTCGACCTTCGTCAAGCACAGTTGCAATTATACCGAGCCCAACAGAACACCATACAGTGTATGCGCCAAGTCATCCTTGACAAAACAAATTTAGACACCATCATCAACAACGTACAATAACTCCATCATGAAAAAAACACTCCTCATTTTCACAAGCATCTTACTTGCACAGTGTGGATCATCCGACAAACAAACAACAGCTGAACTAATTGAAGGTGGTAACTTAGCTGCAATTCAAACCAAAAAAACAGAGGTGGTAAAAACCATCAATGCGATGCAAAACGAATTGACGCTATTGAATGATGCGATTGGAGAAATCGACACTCAACAGCAATTTCTCTTGGTTTCTGCAGTAACAATTCAACCCACTGTTTACACGCATTTTGCAGACTTTCAAGGAACGCTTGAAACAGAAAAAAACATTGTTGTTTATCCCGAAATCCCTGGACTTTTAAAAAGCATTCATGTAAGCGAAGGACAGAAGGTTAAAAAGGGTCAACTTATGGCTACCTTATCCGACAGCGGATTGGTTGATCAACTGGAGCAAATGGAATTGCAATTGAAGTTAGCCAAAACCACCTACAAACGTCAAAGTCGTTTGTGGGAACAAAAAATTGGTTCAGAAATCCAATACCTCCAGGCCAAAACACAATTTAAAAGCTTAGAAAAAAGTGTTGCTCAAATGAAAGATCAGGTTGCGAAAACAAAACTGGTTGCTCCTTTTGACGGCATTATTGATCACATCATTGCAGATGCAGGAAGCAATATGGGACCAGGGATGACACCAGTTCTTCGCATCATCAACTTAGATGACATGAAAGTAACCGCCTCTATTCCTGAGGCTCACCTTCCCAATATCACAATGAACACCCCAGTAGTGATGGACATCCCCGTCATTGGAAAAACCTTGAACGCAAAAATCACCTCTGTTGGAAATTTCATCAACCCAAACAACCGTTCTTTTCGTATCGAGATCAACCTGCAAAACGAGGGGCAGGAATTGAAACCCAACATGACAGTGCAATTGAGAATCAACGATTACCAAAATCAGGCTGCCCTTATGGTAGCTTCCAAAAACATCTTAGAGGATCAGACTGGTGCTTATTATGTCTACACCCTAGAGGCTGTGGCTGGAAAAGCAGATACCTTTAAAACAATCAAAACCTTTGTTACGCTAGGTAAATCTTCCAACAATTACACTGAAATCTTGAGTGGCATCAAGGCCGGAGATCGATTGGTTGAAGACGGAATTCGTCTCATAGAAGACCAACAATTGGTAAACGTAACCCAATCTTAAGCAGTCCCAAAAATGAAAAAATCATCACAATTAAAAGAATTTTCACTCTCCTCCTGGGCCATAGATCACAGTACAGTGATTTATGTGATTATTGGGCTGTTCTTTATCCTAGGAATTTCTTCCTACCTCACCCTCCCTCGCGAAAATTATCCTGAAATTAATACCAATGAAATCTTTGTCAGTTCCCTCTATCCGGGAAATACTGCTGAAGACATTGAGCGCTTAATCACCGACCCACTAGAAGAAGAACTCAAAGGAGTACCCAATTTGGTTGGGATCGAATCGACTTCTTTGGAGAATTTTTCACTGATCACAATTGAATTCGACGAATCCATCTCCAAAGAAAGTGCAAAACTAAAAGTACAGGATAAAATTGATGCGGTGACCTCAAGTGCCGATTGGCCCACCTTTAACAATGCAAAAGTAGAGCCCACGGCCTTCGAATTTAGCTTGTCTGAGGAAATACCAATTCTAAACATTGGGCTTAGCGGTGATCTTCCCATTGCAGAAATGAAAGTCTATGGCGAATTGCTACAGGACAAAATTGAACAAATGGCGGAGATCAAGGAGGTAGCCCTTAGAGGGGTGCAAGACTTCGAAATAGAAGTATCCCTTGATTTATTAAAAATGAATGCTGCCACCCTCTCGTTTGACGACGTCATCAATGCGATTCGAAGAGGAAACAACACTGTTTCTGCGGGAAATGTTGAAGGAAACGGCTTGCGCCGAAACTTGAGAGTAATTGGTGAAATTGAACGTCCAGAAGACCTAGAGAAGTTTGTGTTGAAGAACCAAAACGGAACAGTTTACATGGGCGACATTGCAGACATCTCGTTCAAAGAAAAGGAGAAGAATTCTTTTGCACGCTCTGACGGAAAAACAGCACTGGTGCTGGACATCAAAAAGCGAAGCGGTAAAAACCTCATCCAAACCGTAGAGAAAATTAGAGCCGTTGTCGCTGATGTAGAAAAAAATGACTTCCCCACCACCATTGAAGTAGACATCTCCAACGATCAATCCAATGCAACAAAAAACTTGGTGAGCGACTTGGCCAATAACATCATTTTTGGGGTCTTACTCGTCATCACGGTATTGATGTTTTTCTTGGGCTTCCGCAACGCCTTGTTTGTCGGATTTGCCATTCCCATGTCCATGTTCATGTCTTTCATGATCCTTGGTTTCTTAGGACAAACCATCAACACCATGGTGTTGTTTGGTCTCATTATGGGACTTGGTATGCTCGTAGATAACGGTATTGTGGTTGTGGAAAACGCCTTTCGCCTGATGGAAAAAGAAGGCATGTCTTCGATTGAAGCGGCCAAAAAAGGAATTGGTGAAATTGCCTATCCCATCATTATTTCAACAGCCACCACCATTGCTGCCTTTCTCCCACTCGGATTTTGGCCGGGAACCATAGGGGAATTCATGATCTTTTTCCCCATCACTCTATCCATCGTATTAGGGTCTTCCTTGATTGTTGCTATTTTCTTTAACTCCATGTTGGTTTCCAAATTCATGGAAATTGAAGACCGTGAACTCAGCAAAAAAAGCTTGTGGCGCATGACAATCATTCTTGGAGGATTGGGCACACTCTTAATATTTAACGAAGGTACTTTGCGTGGCTTAGGAACCATTATGCTGCTAACGACCGTCTTGTTTTGGGCCTACAAATACTTTATCAAAGGCTGGGCCACCTATTTTCAAGATGTTGCATTGGTGCGGCTAGAAGCACGCTACTCCAACGTATTGCGCTATGCCTTAACCGGCAGAAGACCCTATGTGTTCTTGTTTGGAACCATTGGTCTTTTATTTTCTTCCTTTATTATTTTAGGATTGGCAGCGCCCAAAGTAGAGTTTTTCCCAGAAAACCAACCCCAGCAAATTTTTGTGTACGCAGAATATCCAGAAGGAACCGCCATCGATAAAACCAATGCAACCTCAAAACTAATCGAGGCCGAAGTGGCAAAAATCATTGGCAACAGTAAATACATGGATGGGGACACCAACTTTATGATTGACTCCAATGTGGCCATGGTTGGACTAGGGGCACAAAATCCAGAAACCGATAAGGGAGGTGACCAAGAGATGCCCCACAAGGCGAAAATCACCTTGACCATGGCAGAATTCAAATACCGCCGTGGCTTTTCAAGTGAAACCATGCGACAAGAAATTCAACAAGCCCTCAAAGGAAAGTTTGCCGGAATTTCCATTTCTGTGGAGAAAGAAGCCGCCGGTCCTCCTGCGGGTTATCCTGTCAACATAGAAGTAAGTGGAGAAGACTACAACGAATTAATTCAAGTGGCTGAAAACCTAAAAACCTTCTTGAACAAAGAAAGTATTCTTGGGGTCGAGCAAATTAAGGTAGACGTTAACAAGAGTAAACCCGGTTTGGTGGTCAATATCGATCGACGAAAATCAGGAAGTCTTGGAGTTGCTGCCGGACAAATTGGACAACAATTGCGTCGCTCGTTGTTTGGAGAGAAAGCCGGTATTTATAAAAAGAACGGAGAAGACTACGACATTAATGTTCGCTTTGAAAAAGAAGACCGAAACGACACCAGCACCTTACTCGATCAATACATCGTGTTCCGTGATCAAGCTACCGGAAGAATCAAAGAAGTACCCATCAGTGCAATGGTAAAGGTCGACAACGCTACTTCTTTTAGTGCAATCAAGCACAAAGACTTACGTCGTGTTGTTACCGTATACTCTGCGGTTTTGGCGGGCTACAATGCCAACGAAGTGGTTGATCATGTCAAAGAAAGCATCGAAGGCTTCAACGGATTTCCACGAGGTGTAGACTATGCCTTTACGGGTGAAGTTGCGGAACAAGAAAAAAACATGAACTTCCTCTTGGGCGCTTTGGGTACTGCACTCGGATTGATTCTTTTTCTCTTGGTGTTACAATTCAATTCCATCTCCAATCCCCTAATTATTCTGCTCTCCATCTTCCTCAGTTTCACTGGAGTATTGTATGGTATTAGTGGTTTTGGTATGCCATTCGTTATCATGATGACCATGATGGGAATCATATCGCTCTCCGGAATTGTGGTGAATAACGGAGTGGTATTGATCGATTACACCCAACTCCTCATCGCCCGAAAAAAAGAAGAATTGGGCATTCCATTTGAACAAATGCTGCCGCGCTTAGAAGCGCGTGAAGCCATTGTACAAGGTGGAGCTGCGCGTTTACGCCCGGTACTGTTAACGGCCATTACGACCATTTTGGGACTAATTCCATTGGCAACTGGACTCAACATCAACTTCTTGACCCTATTCAATAATTGGAATCCAAACATCTATGTTGGGGGAGACAATGTAATCTTCTGGGGACCTTTGGCTTGGACCGTTATATTTGGGTTGAGCTTTGCCACCTTCCTCACACTCGTTATCGTACCGGCTTGTTTTTACCTCGTCTACCGATTAAAATTGAGGATTAACGCTTGGAGAAACCAATAAGAAGAAAGAACTTAATACCTTTGCGAAGAATTCAATTTCTATGTTAAGAACAACCACTTGTGGGGCATTGACCCTAGCACAACTCGGAGAAGAAGTAACCCTCTCAGGATGGGTACAAAAAACTAGAGACAAAGGCTTTGTCCTATGGGTCGATTTACGCGATCGCTATGGCCTTACGCAAATCATTTTTGACGAAGAACGCACACCAAAAGAGGTCATGGACCAAGCGCGCAGTCTAGGAAGAGAATTTGTCATTCAAGTACAGGGAACCGTAATTGAACGCGAATCCAAAAACCCCAATATGTCTACGGGTGATATCGAAATTCTGGCGACCGCACTGACCGTACTCAATGCCGCAAAAACCCCGCCCTTTACCATTGAAAACGAAACCGACGGTGGAGAAGAGTTGCGCATGCAATACCGCTATCTGGACATCAGAAGAAAACCTGTACGCGAGAATTTGGTCTTTAGGTCTAGGGTGAGTTTGGCCATTCGTAACTACCTTTCTGCCCATGATTTCATCGATGTAGAAACCCCATATTTAATCAAATCTACCCCAGAAGGCGCCCGCGATTTTGTGGTCCCTTCGCGCATGAATACTGGACAGTTTTATGCCCTTCCCCAATCGCCACAAACCTTTAAGCAGCTCTTAATGGTAGGGGGAATGGACAAGTATTTTCAAATTGTAAAATGCTTTCGAGACGAAGACCTACGTGCCGACCGTCAGCCCGAATTCACACAGATTGACTGTGAAATGACCTTTGTGGAGCAAGAAGACATCTTGCAACAATTTGAAGGCTTATTGACGCATCTTCTCAAAGAAATAAAAGGAGTAGATGTAGCTACTTTTCCGCGTATGACCTATGCCGAAGCCATGCAAAAATACGGGAACGACAAACCCGATATTCGCTTTGGTATGGAGTTCGCTGAACTCGATAGTTTAGCAAAAAACAAAGGCTTTAATGTCTTTGACCAACAAGAATTGGTGGTGGGGATTGCCGTGCCTGAAGCAGCATCCTACACGCGTAAACAAATCGATAAACTTATCGATTGGGTCAAGCGACCACAAATCGGTGCCAACGGCTTGGTTTGGGTAAAATGCAATGAAGACGGGAGTTACAAATCTTCTGTAGACAAATTTTATTCACAAGAAGACCTTGCCCAATGGGCAGAGGCAACCAAAGCCAAGCCCGGAGACCTTATCTTGGTCATGGCAGGCGGGACGCAGGCAACCCGAACACAATTGTCTGCCCTCCGCATGGAATTGGCCGAGCAACTTGGATTGCGTAATCCCAACGAATTTGCGCCACTTTGGGTGGTCGATTTTCCTTTATTGGAATGGGATGAGGAAAGCAAGCGCTACCACGCCATGCACCATCCCTTCACCGCACCCAAGCCCGAACAGATGGACATGCTAGCAAGCGAGCCCGGAGCAGTCAATGCCAACGCGTATGACCTAGTGCTCAACGGGAACGAAATTGGAGGAGGATCCATTCGAATCCACGACGCAGCTACACAAGAAAAAATGTTTGACCTCCTTGGGTTTAGCCCAGAAGAAGCCAAGGCGCAATTTGGGTTTTTAATGGAAGCATTCCAATATGGCGCTCCTCCGCATGGAGGCATTGCCCTTGGACTCGACCGTTTGGTCGCCATCCTTGGCGGACAAGAAACCATCCGCGATTTTATTGCTTTTCCAAAAAACAATAGTGGTCGCGATTTAATGATCGATGCCCCTTCTCCCATTGATGCACAACAATTGGACGAATTAAGCATTGCTTTACAACCCAAAACAGACTAAAGTGCGGTATCTCTTAAACATCCTTTTTTGGGGTTTTGTTGCTGTGCTTTTCTATGGTTTCTACCACAAAAGTTCCGTCGATTATGTTGAAGGTGAAAAATGGATCGGAAGTGCTGTGCTAGGGCTGACGTTCATCTATCTGCCTATCTTTCTGGTATACAGATGGAAAGACAAAAAATTATCAGATTACACCCTTACCGATGATAATTTTAACAAAATGAAAACAAAAAAGACGCAAAATACTGAAAATCAATAATTCAGTTGAAAAAATCTTCTCACTAAGGAAGACGATTTAAAAGTTTGCTTAACTTTATACTTTAATACACTTAAGTTATGACGGGTACAGTAAAGTTTTTTATCAGTTCAAAGGGGTATGGATTTATCACCAATGACGAAACGGGCGAAGATATTTTCGTTCATGCAACATCTCTCAATGGGGAAGAACTCAATGAGGGTGACAAAGTAGAATATGTAGAAGAAGACGGTAACAAAGGAAAGGTCGCTGCACAAGTCCAACGTCTCTAATTATACAGTAACTTATTTTGATTGAGAAACGCGCCTATACAGGCGTGTTTTTTTTATCGCTTTTTTTGAAAGAAAGCCTGCAAAAGATCGCGGGTTTCTGCTTCCATAACACCACCCGTAACCAGGGTTTTTGGATGGGGCTGAAGGCCCTTGCTTTGATATCCTCTTTTTTCATCAAAGGCGCCAAAAACAATGCGATCCAGTTGGGACCAATACAATGCCCCCATACACATTACACAGGGTTCGAGGGTAACGTAAAGGGTACAGCCTTTGAGGTATTTACCTCCTAAAAAATTCGCAGCAGAAGTGATGGCCTGCATTTCTGCATGGGCAGTAACATCCTTTAGACGTTCGGTTAAATTGTGCGCTCGCGCAATAATTTGTTGATTAATCACCACCACAGCACCTACCGGAACTTCGTCCATTGCAAAAGCAGCTTCCGCCTCTACCAAGGCTTTTCGCATAAAATAGTGGTCGTCTAATTGCATGTTTCATCTTCGGTTAAAAAAGTTCGAATGCTTGCGGCAATTCCGCTAGCATCCAATCCCAATTTTTGCTTCAAGACCGCTGGCGATCCGTGAGAAACGAAGTCATCGGGCACCCCAAGGGATTTTATTTTAAGGGAATAGCCATGGTCATTTGCCCAGCTCAAAAGCCTACTTCCTACTCCACCAACTAAACTTCCCTCTTCAACCGTTAATACCTGTGTAAAACGAGTGAAAACACGGTGCAGCAATGCTTCATCTAGGGGCTTAATACAACCCAAATCATAATGTGCAATGGGTGCTTCGAGCTGCTGGAGAGCTTCGCTAACTTCTTCGGCCATGGTCCCAACCGAAATTACAGCGGTTCCTTTTCCTTCTTTGAGGCAGGTCCCTTTGGTATAATCAATGGATTCAAAAGGCAGTTCCCATTCGGTCAATCCTCCGTAACCTCTGGGGTAGCGAATCGCCACAGGTCCTTTTGGCGGAACCGCAGCCAGGGTGTAGAGTTGCTGTCGCAATTGCACCTCATCACGAGGGGCAAGCAGCGTAAGCTGGGGCAAGGTTTGCAAGAACACAAGATCAAATACCCCCTGATGGGTTGCCCCGTCATGACCCACCAAACCAGCACGATCAATGCAAAACACCACGGGTAGATTTTGTAACACCACATCGTGGATGACTTGATCGTAGGCCCGTTGTAAAAAAGTAGAGTAAATCACACAAAAGGGCAAAAGTCCTTGAGTAGCCATTCCCGCAGCAAGCGTAACAGCGTGTTGTTCTGCAATCCCAACATCCAAGCAGCGATTAGGGTAACGCTCCATGAGCGCAACCAATCCACTCCCAGTGGGCATGGCCGGACTAATGGCCATGAGGTGATCGTGCTCAGCAAAGAGCGCCATCAAGGTTTTTCCAACAACGGTCTGAAACTTGGTTTTCCCTTGCTTAGCGGGCTTATTTAACTTTCCAGTGAGGGGATCAAATTTTCCTGGAGCATGAAAAACAATCTGATTTTTTTCGGCGGAGGCCAAGCCCTTCCCTTTGACAGTTCTAAGGTGAATCAAGCGTGGGCCTTTCTGCTTTTTTTGTTCCTTGAACACTTTCAATAGCAGGGGCAAATCATGGCCGTCGAAAGGGCCAGTATAGGCAATGTTTAAAGACGCGAAAAGGCTGCTTTGTTCACTGCTATTTTGTGCAAAGGCGTCTTTGAGCGCACCAACACTAGGATCAATTCCCATGGCATTATCGTTCAAGACAATCAAAACATTGGCCTGGGTAGTCCCCAAGTGGTTAAGCGCTTCAAAAGCCATTCCGCTGGCGATGGAAGCATCGCCAATTACTGCAATGTGTTGGCGGTCTTCTCCCTGCTGTTCAGCAGCGAGAGCCATTCCCAAGGCGGCCGATATAGAAGTGGAAGAATGTCCTGTTCCAAAGGAATCAAAACTACTTTCCTCCCGACTGGGAAAACCGTTCAAGCCCTTCCATTGACGTAAACGGGTAAAATCTGCCCGGCGTCCGGTGAGCATTTTATGCCCATAGGCTTGGTGACCAACATCCCAAATCAAGCGATCGTTGGGCGTATCAAAAACAGTGTGTAAAGCCACGGTCAATTCTACCACGCCCAAACTGGCACCCAAGTGTCCCTCGCGTTCAGAAACTACCTGAATGATCTCTGTACGTAACTCATCGACCAACTGCTGCAATTGCAATGGGTCAAACGAACGAAAATCCCGCGGATGAGAAATGTCAGCTAACAGTGGCTTTGTCATACAGCAAAGGTAAGGTAATTAGGAATTAAGAATTGGGAATTGTGAATTAGGAATTGAGAATTAGGAAGTGTTCAATTAGGAATTGGGACACCGAGCTTGTCGAGGTGACATGCTTCGTGAGCCACGCCAACGATACTCAACAACCGTGGCCATTGGGTAAACTAATGACCGAAGGGAATGATTGGGAATTAGGAATTAAGAATTGAGAATTAGGAATTAGGAAGTGTTCAATTAGGACAAGAGAATCCACCAAAGGCGGTGACGACTGGCTGAACGCAGCGAGGGAATTAGGAAGTGTTTAATTAGAAATGAAATTAATTATTAATTCTTAATTCCCAATTGAGAATTCCCAATTGTCAATTGTCAATTCCCTATATTAGAGCATTAAAACAAGCTTCCATGTCAGCACAAAAACGGCTCTTTTTACTCGATGCATTTGCGTTAATTTTTCGTGGTTATTATGCCTTCATCAAAAACCCACGCATTAACTCCAAGGGAATGGATACCTCTGCTATTTTCGGTTTTATGAATTCCCTTTTGGATGTCATCAAAAAAGAGCGTCCAGATCATTTGGCCGTTTGTTTTGACAAGGGCGGATCAGTTTCACGAACCGAACTCTTTGGCGAATACAAAGCCAATCGGGATGAAACGCCTGAAGCCATAAAAATTGCGGTACCTTTTATTCAGGAAATACTCCACAAAATGAATATCCCAGTGGTCGAAATGGCCGGCTTCGAAGCCGATGACATCATTGGAACCCTCGCCAAGCAAGCCGAGAAAGAAGGCTTTAAAACCTTTATGGTTACGCCCGACAAAGACTTCGCGCAACTGGTGTCGGAAAATATTTTCATGTACCGCCCAGCGCGAATGGGGAATGGCATCGAAATTTGGGGGATCCCTGAAGTACAGGCAAAATTTGAAATTGAGCGTCCAGAACAAGTCATTGATTATTTAGGGATGATGGGAGACGCGGTAGACAATATCCCCGGACTCCCGGGAGTGGGCGATAAAACCGCTAAGAAATTCCTCAAAGCTTACGGCAGCATGGAAGGCCTCTTGGCCAATACCCATGAGCTCAAAGGAAAGATGAAAGAAAAGGTGGAGGCCAACAAAGATCTGGGCTTACTTTCCAAAGAATTGGCAAAAATTCTCCTCGATGTTCCCGTCAACTTTGAAGCAGAAGCCTATCAATTGACCGACCCAGATTTCCCTGCGGTGGGGGAAGTTTTTGATACCTTGGAGTTTCGCCGCATGAAGGAAAATATCCAGCGAATATTTGGCCAAGACGTCAGTCCAGCTCCAAAAGCTGCTGAGGCAACCAAAGCAGCACCAGCCGCAACCTTTGACGGACAAATGGACCTTTTCGCCGCAGGCGCAGGAAATGTGTCCGAAGTAATGCCAAGTAGCAAGAAAAATCTAGCCAACAGCAAACACCATTATCAGTTTGTGGACAGCCCCATGGGCATGCGCATTTTGTTGGATAACCTACAACAGCAAAGCTCCGTTTGCTTCGATACAGAAACCACCAGCCTCAAAGCCCTCGAGGCCGACTTGGTAGGAATTGCCTTTAGTTGGGAAGTAGGAACAGGTTACTATGTCCATGTACCCGAAGACCCAAGCGCTGCCCAAGCGGTAGTGGATCAATTTCGTCCCTTCTTTGAAAATCCGAAGATTGAAAAAATTGGCCATAACCTAAAGTACGACCTCAAGGTATTGTCCAATTATTCTTTACAGGTCGTTGGGCCCTTTTACGACACCATGATCGCCCATTACCTCATTAATCCCGACCGCCGTCATAGCATGGACATTTTGGCCAGCTCCTACCTCAACTACGAGCCGCAATCCATCACGGAACTCATCGGGAAGAAAGGAAAAAACCAAGGTTCTATGCGCGATGTGCCCCTCGATTTGCAAACCGAATATGCGGTCGAAGATGCCGATATCACCCTTCAGCTCAAACACTATTTTGACCAAGAACTGGCCGCCGCAGAAAACGGAAAACTCTTCCAAGAGGTAGAATTACCCTTGGTGGAAGTGCTATCAGCCATGGAACAAGAAGGCATCAACCTCAATACTGCTTTCCTCAAGAATTTTGAGGGTGAACTAGCCACCGACATTGAACGACTTGAAAAAAGCGTCTTCGAACAGGCAGGAGAAGAATTCAATTTAGCTTCACCCAAACAATTGGGACCCATTTTATTTGAAAAACTGAAACTGGTCGACAAGCCCAAGAAAACCAAAACGGGGCAATACTCCACTGCAGAAGATGTGTTGAGTGCCTTGGCCAAAGACCATCCCATTGTCGATGATATCCTGAACTGGCGTTCCCTCAACAAACTACAAAGCACCTATGTAACGGCACTCCCAGAAGAAATCAACCCCAAAACCAACAGAGTACATACCGTATACAATCAGGCGGTAGCAGCGACCGGACGCCTTAGCTCTAACCAACCCAACTTACAGAATATCCCTGTGCGAACCGAGCGCGGGCAGCAGGTCAGAAAAGCCTTTATTCCCCGCGATGAAAACCACGTTCTCCTCGCGGCCGATTACTCCCAGATAGAACTGCGCATCATCGCTGCCTTGAGCAAAGATCCGGCCATGGTCGAAGCCTTCCAAAAAGGAGAAGACATTCATGCAACCACTGCTGCCAAAGTATTTGATGTTCCCCTTGAGGCCGTCACCCGTGAACAACGCTCCAACGCCAAAACGGTGAATTTTGGAATTGTCTATGGTGTCTCCGCCTTTGGCCTAAGCCAACAAACCAACCTCAGTAGAAGCGAATCCAAAGAACTTATCGAGGCCTATTACGCGACCTATCCGCAACTCAAGGCCTACATGAGTAGTCAGGTGGACTTTGCCCGAGAAAATGGCTATGTCGAGACTGTCTTGGGTCGCCGACGCTACCTCAAAGACATCAACTCGCAAAACGCCATTGTGCGCGGAGCTGCAGAGCGAAACGCCGTCAACGCACCCATCCAAGGAAGCGCTGCGGATGTCATTAAAATAGCCATGATCAACATTCATAAACGCATGAAAAACGAACCTTGGGCCAGTAAAATGCTGCTACAAGTCCACGATGAATTGGTCTTTGACGTTCCCAAAACAGAGGTAGATGCCCTCACCGAAATGGTCAAACACGAAATGGAAAATGCCTTTTCCCTTGAGGTACCTTTGGTGGTAGATGTCGGTATTGGCGATAATTGGCTGGAAGCACACTAGTTAATTAGGAATTAGGAATTGGGAATTGGGACACGAGCCAAGGCAGTTGGTGCCAAACGACTTCGGTTGACGTTCGGTTTGGAGTAAGTGGTTAAATGAAGGTGAAAATTGAGCGATAAAAATGGAAACCAAGTTGATTCCCAATTCGTAATTGTTAATTGGATTCTTAATTAAATCAAAAAAGCCCGTTCAAATTGTACAGGCTTTTTCAATGGACGAATCGTCCGATATGTGGGGTTGGTTTAGTCGAGTGCTAAACGCGCAAAGGCAGTTACTTCTAAAGAAGCATCAACCGACTGTACGTATTGTGTCACCGATTGTTTACTGTCTTTGATGTAGTCTTGGTTGACCAAGGTGTTGTCTTTAAAGAAACGCTTGATTTTTCCTTTGGCAATATTGTCTAACATTGCTTCTGGCTTGCCTTCTTGACGCAATTGGTCTTTGGCAATTTCGATTTCTTTTTCAATGACTGAAGCGTCAACGCCGTCTTCGTTCAAAGCGATTGGGTTCATTGCTGCAGCTTGCATGGCAACATTTTTAGCCGCTTCGCCTGCACCATCTACCGCGGCAGAGAGACCGACCAAGGTAGCGATTCTGTTTCCGGCGTGGATGTAGTGCCCAACAAAAGGACCTTCGATACGTTTGAAACCACCGATTTCAATTTTCTCTCCAATCACACCTGTTTGCTCTGTTAATTTGTCAGCGATACTCATTCCTCCAAAATCAGCCGCCAAAAGCTCTTCTAAACTAGCTTTGTCTAAAGCAATGTCTAAAATTTGGTTGGCTAAAGCTAGGTAGCTATCATTTTTAGCAACAAAGTCCGTTTCACAGTTTACAGAAACCACTACTCCTGCAGTATTGTCTGCGTTTACTTTGGCTAAAACAGCTCCTTCAGCTGAATCGCGGTCAGCACGATTGGCTGCCACTTTTTGTCCTTTCTTACGTAAATTCTCAACCGCTTTGTCGAAGTCTCCTTCTGCTTCAACTAAGGCTTTTTTACAGTCCATCATACCAGCTCCTGTGGCCTGACGTAATTTATTTACTTCTGATGCAGTAATTTTCATAATATATTGATTATAAAGTAGAAAACTAGGAAATGGCTTTGCGTAAAAGCTATTCCCTAGCTTTGCTTAAGGTTGTTACTATTGTTTTTGGCTTATGCCTCAGCAGGTGCGTCTCCTTCTTTTGCTGGAGCGGCTTCTACTACTGGTGCAGCGGCCTCAGCGGCTGGAGCAGCAGGGGCTGCTTCTTGTCCTTTATTTTCAGCATCTTTCTCTGACTGACGATTAGTTAAACCCTCGCTTACTGCAGAAGTAACGATGCTTAAAATTTTGTCAATTGATTTAGATGCATCATCATTGGATGGAATAACATAGTCTACATCGCGTGGATCAGAGTTGGTGTCAACCATGGCAAAAATTGGAATTTTCAATTTCTGTGCTTCTTTGATCGCAATGTGCTCGCGCTTGATGTCAACAACAAATAAAGCTCCAGGTAAACGTGTCATTTCGGTGATTGAACCTAAGTTCTTTTCCAATTTTGCGCGTAAACGGCTTACTTGTAATTTTTCTTTTTTCGAAAGTGTTTCAAAGGTACCGTCTTTCTTCATGCGATCGATGGCAGCCATTTTCTTCACCGCCTTACGAATGGTGACAAAGTTGGTCAACATTCCACCGGGCCAACGCTCTGTGATGTATGGCATTTTTGCCTCAGCAGCTTTGGTTGATACGATGTCTTTGGCTTGTTTCTTGGTCGCAACAAAAAGGATTTTACGTCCAGAAGCAGCGATTTTCTTCATTGCTTCTGCCGCTTCGTCTACTTTAGCTGCAGTTTTGTACAAGTTGATGATGTGGATTCCGTTACGCTCCATATAGATATAGGGCGCCATGTTAGGATTCCATTTGCGGGTCAAGTGACCGAAGTGTACGCCTGCGTTGAGCAGGTCTTTTACGTCTGTGTTTGCCATTTTTGGTTAGTTTACGTTCCGTAGTTAGCAATCATCAAGTGGCCGAAAAAACGGGCCTTGACAATTTAGATGCTAAACTAATCTCAGCGAGCTGAGTGGGCAACGGGTTAAAAAATATATGAACAACTTCTTTTTGCGAAAAGAAGCAAAAAATATTAACGTTTCGAGAATTGGAATTTCTTACGGGCTTTCTTCTGTCCGAATTTCTTACGCTCTACCATACGTGGATCACGTGTCAACAAACCTTCTGGTTTTAACACCAAACGATTTTCTTCGTCGATTTGGCAAAGTGCGCGTGAGATGGCTAAACGAACGGCTTCTGCTTGTCCGTTGATTCCTCCACCTGTTACAGTAACTTTAAGGTCATAATTTCCTTGGGTTTCTGTTAAGGCAAAAGGCTGTTGGATTTTGTATTGTAAGGTAGAAGTTGGAAAATAAGTTTCGTACCCTTTTTTGTTTACGGTAATTTCTCCTTTTCCTTCTGATAAGAAGATACGTGCGACAGATGTCTTACGACGACCGATGGTGTGAATTACGTCCATTAGTTGAATTTATTAAGTTGAATGGTGGTCGGGTTTAATCCAGCATGACTGTGCTCCGATCCATTAAATACTTTTAAGTTTCTGAAAAGAACAGCACCTAATTTGTTCTTAGGCAACATTCCGCGAACTGCGTTTTCTACCAAACGCGATGGGCTCTTAGCATATAATTGCTCAGCGCTCAAGGCACGTTGTCCACCAGGATAACCTGTGTGACGCAAATAGATTTTTTGTTTCCACTTCTCCCCGCTCAACTGGATTTGCTCCGCATTGATGACGATTACATTATCTCCACAGTCAACGTGAGGAGTGTAATTGGGTTTGTGCTTTCCTCGAATAAGTTTCGCAACTTCAGAGGCCATTCTTCCTAAAGGCATGCCGGCAACGTCTACAACTAACCATTGTTTATCAACAGTGTTGGCATTGGCCGAGATGGTTTTATAACTTAATGTATCCACAATAAATTGTTTTATCTAGTATTTTTCTCCCATTAAGGGGCTGCAAATGTAAGACAATAATTTTTGAATGACAATAACTCTTTGAATAATTATCTATTTAAGAATGATTCAATTAGAAAAGAGCGATTGACCTTTGCTTATCGGCTTAGCGGCTAGCCTTTAGAATGGTAGATCGTCTTCTACTTCGTTGTTGTTGTCTGGAGCAGCTTCAAATGCAGAGGCAGGGGGCATGGGCGGCATGTCAGCCGGACCCGCATTGCCAGCAGCAGCTTCTATTCGCCAGCCTTGTACAGAGTTAAAGTACTTGGTTTCCCCTTGTGGGTTTACCCACTCACGACCACGAAGATTAATCCCAATCTTAACACTTTGTCCCAGCTGAAAACTGTTGAGTAAATCACATTTATCCTGAACAAATTCCACCAAAATATGCTGTGGGTATTGCTCTTCTGTGGTAACAACCACTTCGCGTTTGCGAAATCCGTTTGATCCGTAGGTTTTGGTTTCGTCCAACCATTTAATTTTTCCTGCTACTTCCATGACTATAAATTTAAACCCCAAAAGTACATAAACCAAGAGGGAAATACGAAAGAAAAAGGGAAGAATTAGGACACGAGCCAACGCAGTTGGCGAACTGGCTGAGCGTAGCGAGGCAATTAGGACACGAGCCAACGCAGTTGGCGAACTGGCTGAGCGAAGCGAGGCAATTGAGAGTGAGAGGACGAGCATCCGTTTGGCAATGGGCTTTTTAACTTTGTCAATAATATTCGGTAACTTGAGACGTTAAGTAAAACGTAGTGTTTCGATCCTTTAAATCTTTGTGGAAAAACTGGGGGCTCTTGGGAGCTTTTGGCATTGTAAGTCTCATTTTGTGGAACACAAATGTGTTGTTTCAAGTGTTGAAAAATGAGGAGCGCACCAAGATGGAACTCTGGGCCACCGCACAAAAAGAATTGGTGGAGAGCAATGATTTGAGCCGAGATTATGGCACACTTACCTTTGATGTTTTGCAGAAAATTGGAATTACCCCCATGATTCAGGTCAATGAAGAAGGGAAAATAATTGACTTCAGAAACATTGAATGGAATTCAGAGGACGATCCCGATTCTTTGGCATTGTATGCATCCCTAGCTAAGCTTAAAAAACAAAATGCCCCCATTCCCATTGTATATAAAGACATCATTAATCAGAATTTGTATTACGGAGATTCGCTCTTGCTGGTAAAATTGCAGTATTATCCCCTAGCCCTACTACTCATCATATTGCTGTTTGGAGGCCTGCTTTACTTTTTCTTTCAAACCAATAAGGCTGCAGAACAAAATCGTTTATGGGCCGGTATGGCGAAGGAAACCGCCCACCAAATTGGCACACCGCTGAGTTCACTCATGGGGTGGATAGACTTACTTAAGGAGCAAAACATTGCCCCCGCCTCAATTGAAGAGATGCAAAAAGACATTGAACGCTTAGAAGTAATTACAGAACGTTTTTCAAAAGTGGGCTCCTTGCCTGAATTACTCCAAAAAGATATCGTCCACATTGCCCGAGAAACCATTGCTTACCTCCAAAAACGTACCGGGAAACAAATCCAATGGGCAGTCGATCTCCCAGAAAAGGAAATTCTTCTACCGCTCAACGACTCCCTATTGAGCTGGACATTGGAAAATTTAGTCAAAAATGGATTGGACTCCATGAAAGGAATCGGGCAAATACAAATTCAACTCATCGAACATGAACACGATATTCGCTTGTTGGTCAAAGATGAAGGAAGCGGTATTGCTCCCAAACACCTTAAGAAAATTTTTCAACCAGGCTTTACAACCAAATCTAGAGGTTGGGGCTTGGGACTCTCACTGGCTCATCGCATCATACACGAATACCACAAGGGCTCCATTTGGGTGAAAGAAAGTAAGCTGGGAAAAGGAACGACCTTTGAAATAGTATTGCAGAAAAAAGACAGAGGAATTAGGAATTAGGACACGAGCCAACGCAGTTGGCGAACTGGCTGAGCGAAGCGAGGCAATTGGGACAAGAGGATCTGCCAAAGGCGAAGACGACTGGCTGAGCATAGCGTTGCAATTAACAATTATGAATTGGAAATTAAGAGACGAGTGAAGCGACTGGCTGAACGCAGTGAGGTAATTAGGAAGTGTTCAATTGATAATTAAGAAGAGTTCAATTAGGAATGAAATTAATTCTTAATTCCTAATTTTTAATTCCTAATTCTTATGTATTCGCCGCAATCTTTTCGGCCAAAACTTGCATGGCTTGGGGTTGGATTTGCACCTTCTTAGCAAAGGTTGCATCGGCCATCGTATTCAAAGGGATTAAATGGACGTGTGCATGGGGAACTTCCAAGCCAATGACGGTGAGGCCAACGCGATCACAGGGAATGGTTTTTTTAAGGGCGAGCGCTACTTTTCGGGAAAAGTGTAGCAGTGCAGCGTAGTCTTCCTCAGGTAAATCGAACAAACGATCGACTTCTTTTTTGGGAATACAAAGCGTGTGCCCCTCTGCATTGGGGTTTATGTCTAAAAAAGCTAGATGCTTCTCGTCTTCTGCTACACGGTAACACGGAATTTCACCCGCGATGATTTTATTGAATATACTGGACATTTAGGTACGGCTGATGGAAATGATTTCCAATTGAATGATTCCATTCGGCACTTGAATTTCGGCAATTTCACCTACTTTTTTCCCTAACATGCCTTTCCCAATAGGAGAATCAACAGAAATTTTACCCGAGGCTAGGTCGGCTTCGCTTTGGGCCACCAAGGTATAGGTCATTTGCATGCCATTGGCTTTGTTTTTTACCTCCACCGTTGAAAGGACTAACACCTTAGAATTGTCAAGTGCCGTTTCGTCGATAATACGAGCATTGGATAGGGTTTCTTCCATTTTTGAAATCCGAAGTTCTAACAAACCTTGAGCTTCTTTGGCGGCATCGTATTCTGCGTTTTCACTCAAATCACCCTTGTCGCGGGCTTCCGCAATGGCGTTTGAGGCTTTGGGGCGTTCAACATCTTTCAAATGGTTGAGCTCGTCTCTCAATTTTTTTAACCCTTCTTCGGTATAATAAGATACTTTACTCATGATCTTTTCGTTTAAATAACATAAAAACCCTTCAATTTTGAGAAAGGGTAAACACAAAGATATAAAAATGAATAGGATTGCCTCATTATCATTCCGAAAGAAACAACTGTTCCTCGTTGGACTCTTCCTTGTCCTGTCGTGTGGGAAAAATGATTTGGAGCGAAATCCCTATCTCCCCGACCTAACGTTTTCGTTACCCATCAACCTCAGCCTTCCCCAATACGACAATCTGCGTTTTGCTGGGGGTTCCCTTTTGTTGCCCAATGCGGGACACAAAGGCATTCATTTGTTTAACCTCAATGGTAGTAGTTATATGGCTTGGGAAGCCAGTTGTCCCAATCATTTACCCTCGAGTTGCTCGCAAACCCAATTGGTTGGCGTTTTGGCAGAATGTGCTTGTGAAGATTATCGGTATAGTATGGCAACCGGGCAATTGCTCAATCCTCCCGAAGGAGCAACCGAGATCTATTCCCTGATCATGTATCGGGTAGATGTTCGCGGAAACAGTTTGGTCATTTCGAACTAAAAAAAACGTGCACCCTGAAGAATTACAGCATGCACGTTACATTTTATTGCTTAAAATCTAAAGCTTGCTCCTAATAAAAAGTTGGTGCCTGCCTGTGGGTAGTAGCCAACTCCTTCTATGGTCGTAGCTTGACTTGGGTCGGACCAAGTGTCGTCATAGGTATAAAAATAACCGTTAGAAGTAAACTTCTCATTGAAGAGGTTGTTGACTAACAACGAAAAATCAATCGCTTTCACCCAGCCCAGTGGGCCAACGGCATATCGGATGTTGAGGTCATTGATAAAATAGGCGTCTAACTTGGATAGATCCGCGTCGATGTTTCCAAGGTATTGTTCCCCTACATACTTGGACAATAGTCCTATTTGTAATTGCGTGCTGGGCGCATAAACTAAATTACTTCCTCCAATGATGGATGGAGAATAGGAAATATTGGTATCCCCTAGATTCTGCAATTGTCCGTCGCGCTGAAACTTAAAATCGCGGTTTTTATTTCGACTCAAACTAAGGTTAGGTTGCCACAGCAATTGATTAGTCAGGGCGATTGACCCTTCAATTTCAAGTCCCAAACGGTAGCTGTCTCCCACATTTTGACGAATGGGCGCGCCCACATCATCTAATTCTCCGGTCAATACCAATTGGTCTTTATACCCCATATAATAGAGGTTGGCACTCCACTTTAGACCTTCACCAGCAGAACGATAGCCGAGTTCAAAATCGTTGAGTACCTCAGGACGCGGGCTACCATTTTCGTAGTCTGAACGATTGGGCTCGCGCTGTGCTTTGGCATAAGAGGCGTATAGTTGAGTGTTTTCGTCTGCATGGAACGTAAGTCCTAGCTTAGGGTTGAAAAAGTTAAAGTCATCTGCGATATCGATGCTTCCTAATTCGTTGAGACTTCCCAGTGCCGTGTAATCTACTCGGCGGTATTGAAGGTCGGCATAAGCCGTAAAAGAATCGCTTAGTTGATGGGTGATTTTTCCAAAAAGAGAAAATTCTTTCTTCTCTCCTTTATTGCGGTAAAATTCGTGCTTGGGTTGCGCATTGCTCGCATAGCGGGCCCAAACCAAATTCCCAAAATGATCGCCTTGGTAGTTGCTCATCAACGTGCCAAAAACCAAATCGGTCTGTGCCCCTTGATGACGCAGATTAGTAGTTAGCACATAAAAGTCGTTGTCCAACCACTTTTGAATGACCCCAGCTGTTTCGCCAATGCTTGTACTTCCTACACTTAGCGCATCCAATCTCAAATCGGATAAACTGAGGCTATTTTCATACTCCTCATAAAACCCACGTCCATAGGTATAATTTAACCCTACAGAAGAAGACCAATTGTTGTGATAGCGCTGATTCCAATGTAATTGATAATGGTCTTGTTTGTAGTTGTCAACTTGATTGTCATAATACCCGCTTAGGTTACCATTATCGTCATAGATTTCTCCTGCAAAATTATAGGTGCGGTCATTTTCTAAGGTAGATGGATCAACCCCAAACCACGATTGGTAAGTGATTTCATGTCCTCCAAAAACCAAGGCTTTGATGAGCGTATTCCCCTCTTGATAAACCCCCTGTAAGAAATAGGATTTTAAGTTAGAGGATGCACGATCAATGTATCCATCGGATTCAATGGACCCCAAACGACCCGCAATTTCGATTTTGTCATTGAGTAGACCTGTAGAAAACTTAAGGCTGTGTCGAACTGTCCCAAAGCTACCGATTGAATTGGAAATTTGTGCATAAGCTTCTTGCGAAGCTGCATTGGTCAATACATTTAAACTTGCCCCGAAAGCACTGGATCCATTGGTTGATGTTCCCACCCCGCGTTGTAATTGAATGCTCTCCACAGAAGAGGCAAAATCAGGCATATTCACCCAAAAGGTTCCTTGTGATTCTGCATCGTTGTAGGGAATTCCGTTGATGGTTACATTTACGCGCGTGGCATCGCTTCCTCGTACACGTATCCCGGTGTAGCCAATTCCTGCTCCGGCGTCAGAGGTGGTGACCACTGAAGGAAGGAAATTCAATAAAATGGGCAAGTCTTGCCCTAAATTACGGGCCTTTAGGTCTTCCTTGGTTACTTCAGAAAAACTTAGCGGTTGATCTTTACTGGCACGGAGTCCAGCGACACTGACCTCTTCCAAGGAAATGGTGGTGGTAGCAAGCGAATCTTTCGCTTGTTGCTCTTGTGCGTTAATGGATGTTAATCCAAGGACACAACTACAGATAAAAACAGTTATTCTCATTCGAACTTGTTTTACGAATAATGGGGTAACTATTCTGGTTAATAAAATAAATAAACAATCTACTTCCCTTGGCGGCATTACCCGCCCAGGTTCATAGGGTATGATCTCAGCTCTTTATTTAGAGCACCCCTTTTGAGCATGCGCAAAACTACATATAATTTGCATTATGGCAAATTTACTTTGCCATTTTAAGCGCGACTATTTTTCCGTAATTCATCGACCACTTCAATGGCTTTTTGCAGTCGTTTTTGTTCGTTCCCTTCAAGAATACAATAGGGAAGTTTATACTGGTCCAATTGCTGTTTGAAATAGGCGAACATTTGTGCACGGTTTTCTGGTCGATCGCGCAAATCATCTTTTTCCCAAGGCACATCAATGTTGGTGAGTAGGTAGAGATCGACCTCTGCTTTTTTAAAAAGCGCTTCTATTTCTGGAGCACAATAGCCCTCGAAATGTGTTTCTGACCATACCTTAGTAACCAAGATATTGGTGTCACAAAACACGAGGTCGTTTGTTTTGTTTACGGCCTTTCGCTCTTCCTTCAATTGACCATGGGCGATGGTAATTAAATCGTCTAAGGAGCAAACTTGTTGCTGTTTGTCCCATTTTTCCTGTAAAAAAGTACGGGCAAATTCGGGCACCCATTCTGATTGATAATGTGTGGCTAGGGCTTTGGTCAAGGTCGTTTTACCGGTGCTTTCTGGCCCATACACGACAATTTTTAAACCATTGACTGCTTTCAATTGAGTGCTTTTTTCCATGAGCGATAACCATAGAAGGCTATTAATGTAAAAATAATGTACTGAAGACTGGTCAAGGTCAAGCCTTTGTGGAAATACAAAGGAACCGAAATAATGTCCCCAACAATCCAAAACAACCAATGTTCAATCTTTCTTCTTGCCATCAGCCACATGCCTACAAAAAAGATGGCGGTGGTAAAGGTGTCTACATAGGCCGTCCAACCGTTCCATAAGGCAAACAACTGATAAATCTTATAGACAAAACCAAGGCTAAGGAGGAAAAGAAATACACTAAGGGCTACTTCCCTTCGCGTAATACGCGAGATTGGGTGTAGGGTTTCTCCTTCCCTTTTTTGTATCCAAAAATACCAGCCGTAGATGCTCATGATGAAGTAATAAGCATTGATCAACATATCCCCTATAAGGCCCCATTTCAACAAAAGATACACAAAGAGTGCGGTAGAAATCATCCCGGTTGGATAAACCGCAACCTTGTTTTGTTTGGCATACCAGACACTGGCTAATCCAAGTAAAACAGCCGTGATCTCAATTGCTATGTCCAAAGGAGCATAAGTGCTGTATTGGCCAAAAAGAAAATCAACTAAAGGGGACATAATCGCTGCGGTTGCTTTTGACAATTTTTAAATGAATCATCCCGGCGGCCAAGGAATCAAAGCTCGTTTCAATGGTCGTGGTTAAAAACGCCATTAAGGGTTGAAGTTCCCCATATACTTGTGTACTCAGGGGGTTTTCTTGTACCACAAAGTTCGAATTGCGAAGCGTTCGAATGAATGCCTTAATGGGTTCCTCGTAGTTTTCTTGCAAAGGAGCAAGGGTTATTTCAATGGATACATTCATTGGTTTGGAGTTAATTGCGCTAGTGTAAATTCGTGTTCATTAAAAGTACTGAATTGCAAGGAAAAGGAAAGCTGTTTATCTGCCAAATAAACCGCTGCACTACCGCTTGTATCCGAAAGCGTAAAAGGAGCTACTTCTATTTGAGTTGCCAGCGCAAGCCCAGGATGGCACATGGCCTTGTATATGGCCTCTTTTGCTGTCCATAGACGGGTCAATTGCGGAATCGCTTTATCCGATGAAATAAAGTTTTGTTCATTCAAGTGAACAAATTTTGGAGCAATCCGAACAATTTGCTCACGGTAGCTTTCGACATCTATTCCAAGGGGTGCGTCGCCCACTACGGCTATCGCATAATCCTTGCAATGAGACAACGAACAAAAGGCATTGGAGAGTTGAGGCTCACCCTTTGCATTAAAGGATAGGTCATTGAGCGAGATTCCGAGGCTTTTAAGCGCCAAACGTACGGCCAAAAAACCTTTCTTAGCTCCTTCTGTCTTACGCAGGGAAAGTTCATGTCTTTGCCCACTGCTGAGGGAGGTGTTTCGCTCCAACTCATCTGTAGATTCGTCAATATTCCAAAGTGCTAGCTGACAGGAAGTAGGCGAGAAAAAATCATCGATTATTGGCATAGGCTTTTCGAAAGAAAGTATGTACTTTTGCCGTAAAGTTAACAAACCTATGATGAACGAGAAAACTGCTGCCCTACCCTATAAAGTAAAAGACATTAGTCTTGCAGACTGGGGACGGAAAGAAATTGAATTGGCCGAAGCTGAAATGCCCGGTTTAATGTCACTACGTGAAGAATATGGGGAAGAACAACCCCTAGCAGGAGCACGCATTGCAGGCTGCTTGCACATGACCATCCAAACTGCTGTCCTTATTGAAACCCTGGTTGCCCTTGGCGCCGATGTTACTTGGAGTTCATGTAATATTTTTTCTACTCAAGACCATGCCGCTGCCGCGATCGCTGCTGCCGGTATCCCGGTTTATGCGTGGAAAGGAATGAATGAAGAAGAATTTGATTGGTGCATTGAACAAACTCTTTTCTTTGGTGAAAAGCGTGAGCCCCTCAATATGATCCTCGACGATGGTGGCGATTTAACCAATATGGTGCTCGATCGTTTTCCTGAGTTGGTTGAGAACATCAATGGACTTTCTGAAGAAACAACCACCGGTGTTCACCGTTTATACGAGCGCATGAGCAATGGGACACTCCCCTTGCCTGCCATCAATGTAAATGACTCTGTAACAAAATCTAAATTTGACAACAAATACGGTTGTAAGGAAAGTGCAGTAGATGCTATCCGTCGTGCAACCGACGTTATGTTGGCTGGAAAACGCGTTTTGGTTGCTGGTTATGGTGATGTTGGAAAAGGAACAGCTGCTTCTTTTAGCGGAGCTGGAGCCATTGTAACCGTTACCGAAATTGACCCGATTTGTGCACTTCAGGCTGCCATGGACGGTTATGAAGTAAAACGTATTAATAGCGTCATCAGCAATATGGATATTGTTGTGACAGCTACCGGAAATAAAAATATTCTTACTGGCGAGCATTTCTTGCAAATGAAAGACAAGGCCATTGTGGCCAATATTGGTCATTTTGACAATGAAATTGACATGGCATGGATGAATGAAAACTATGGTGCATCCAAAGTAGAAATCAAACCACAAGTTGACAAGTACACGCTTGAAGATGGAAAGGAATTGATCATCTTGGCTGAAGGCCGTTTAGTGAATTTGGGCTGTGCCACTGGACACCCAAGTTTTGTTATGAGTAATTCATTTACCAACCAAACGCTAGCCCAGATCGAATTGTGGACGAGTCCTGAGAAATACGGTAACGAAGTCTATATGCTGCCAAAGCACCTAGACGAAAAAGTAGCTGCACTTCACCTTTCTCACCTTGGTGTAGAATTAGAAGAGCTCTCTAAAGACCAAGCAGATTATATTGGTGTAGGTGTTGAAGGACCTTATAAGCCCGAATACTACCGTTACTAGTTCAATCTTATTACTATTTTCAAAGCCGAGTTTTTACTCGGCTTTTTTTATTTCTTATCTTACTAAAAAAATCATGCGAATTCTCTTCTTACTCCTTGTACTAGGACTCCAAACTGTTGTTGCACAAGGCCTACTAAAGACCGAAAAACTAACTGATTTTGAAGACTTCCTAAAAAAAGAAATCACGGGAGGGAAAATTGCTGGAGCAGAGGTCTTGGTTTACCATCAAGATGAAATAGCTTGGAGAAGCACACTCGGTTACCAAGATTTAGATAAACAAACTCCACTCAGGGAGAACAGCGTCTACTTCTTACAATCGATGACCAAGCCCATTATGAGTGTAGCCATCATGCAATTGGTTGAACAGGGACGTCTTCGCCTAGACGAAGATGCCGCAACTTATCTTCCCGGCTTGAATCAACTTGAAGTCATCAATGATCTTTCAACAGGAGTGAATGGTGCTACTTCTAAAAGAAAATCCAACATTAGCATTCAGCAATTGCTGACCCACACCGCTGGACTTTCGCACGGTTTGGAAGAAAATACATTCGATAAAGAATTGTTCAAACTGATGTACAACGATTTATTTGATCCGGCAGTCTACGAAAAGCTAGAAGATCGAGTGAATGTCTTATTGCAAGTTCCACTCATTGGACAACCAGGAGAACAATGGTATTACAGTGCTGCTACTGATGTATTGGCATTGATTGTACAAAAAGTATCTGGGCAGCCCATCAACACCTATTTGAGGGAACATGTTTTCACTCCTTTAGGAATGAACGAAACAGGCTACAATTTGACCGACAAAACAGCTAAAGCTGTAATGAAAGTACATCTTCAAAATGAAGAAGGAGCTTTAATTACGAGTCCAATGCAGGCTCCTACGCAAGGGAACACGGTTTATGGTGGAACCTATGGTCTGTTCTCTTCCATGAATGATTACTTACAATTTTGTAAAATGATTTTAAATCAGGGTTCTCTCAATGGGAAGCAAGTATTGGAAGCCGAGACCGTTGCCCTGATGCAAAAAAACCATGTGGGGACTTTACTTGGGCCGTCCCGTGGGTTTGGATTGGGGTTTGGTGTACTGGTTGACACCGAAAAAGACCCCAGTCCTGCCAGCAGCGGACAAATCTATTGGGGAGGCTTTTTTAAGACACATTTTTTCATTGACCCGGCTGAGGACCTCATCGCTATTTTTATGACGCAAAAGCTTCCCAACACAAAAGAATATGTCATTGCGCTTAATCGACATGTGTATGCTGCTCTAAAAAATTAATGCCTCAGTAAATTTAGTCCATAAAAAAACCCGCTCGATGAGCGGGTTTTTTTATTGGTAAGCGATGTTTTATGCTTCAAAAGGCACAACAGATACAAATGATTTGTTGTCTTTCTTTTTCGCAAATTGAACTAATCCATCAACTTTAGCGTGTAAAGTGTGGTCTTTTCCAATGTAAACATTCTCTCCTGGATTGTGAGCTGTTCCACGTTGACGAACGATAATGTTCCCAGCGCGAGCTGCTTGTCCTCCAAAAATTTTGACGCCAAGTCGTTTCGATTCCGATTCTCTACCGTTCTTCGAACTACCTACTCCTTTTTTATGTGCCATGGTCGTTTATTTTAAATAGTTATGCTTGTAAAGCAGCAATTAAATCAGCTTTCTTCATGGAAGAAATCCCTGTAATTCCTTTTGCTTTGGCTAAATCTTTCAATTCAGCTACCGTTTTTCCGCTCAGGTCTTCTTGGGCTTTTGGTGCTTCCTTTGCAGGTGCTGCCGCAGCTTTCTTAGGAGCTGCTTCTGCTTTGGCTTTAGGGGCCGCTTTCTTGGCTCCTCCTTTAGCAGAAATTCCTTCGATAAGAATCTCAGTTAACGATTGACGGTGACCGTTCTTTACACGGTATCCTTTTCTTCTTTTCTTTTTGAAAACAATTACTTTGTCTCCTTTTAGGTGTTTCACCACTTTTGCTTCTACCGAAGCGCCAGTTATAGCTGGGGCGCCTAAAGTAACACTCTTTCCGTCATCTAAAAGATACACTTGGTCAAAAGAAACCTTGCTTCCTTCTTCCTGTGCTAAACGGTGAACATACACTTTTTGGTCTTTCGCAACTTTAAATTGCTGCCCTGCTATCTCTACGATTGCATACATTATATTGAATTTTGGACTGCAAATGTACTCAATTTTAGTCAGTATACAAATCCTTTTGCCCAAAGGCAGTAGTATTTTTTACGTTCTTCTTTTATTTTGAAGGTGTTAAAGTAATCGCTTTGATCAATTCAATAGTGTTTTTCCCTATCTTTGATTACTATTTTGATTTATGCGATTAGTTTTTTCCTTTTTTGTGCTCTGTCTTTTGTTCACATCGTGTGCCAAAGAATTTGTTCCCCAAAGAGTGAATGAAGTCAATCAAAACGAAGTCATTCTTCCAACAGATGATCCTAATGGTCGCAGTGGTGAAGTTAGGGCAACTTTCTTGTCTTCTAAGCATCAATTCGCCTTTTCCGAGAGCAACATGAGTTCAACTACTTTTCGTGTTTCCTACGTAACCACGGCTCAAAATTTTGATATTTTCAAGTGGGTTTTCGAAGGAGGCTATCCAAGTAGTGGGGTAGGCTCATCTACCACTGTAAGTGGAACAACCATCATCCAAGGAAGTCTCGATGATCCTGAATCTGCCGGAGACATTGCAGTTTTAATTGAATACCCAGAAGGTTTTGGGCGCTACGATGTTACCCACGCTGTTGCGAATTCAACCGACTTTGATGTTAACTCAAAAAAAAAATTTGTCAGCTATGAGTACATCGATGACCTACAGGTACGCTCTCAAAACACAACACTAACCAGTGGTTGGGAAAATCCACAAGAGGGATGGTTCAGCTCTGTAACTTCAACGAGTACTTTTGCAAGCTGCGAAAACTCTATGATTGGATATTATCAATCCTCTCCCGGATTTGAAGAGCAACCTGCCCAATTAACAAAAGGATTCTCTAATTTTGGTACTAGGCCAAAAAATCTGGTTTTTGAATATAAAATGGATTTCCTAATCTTACCTGCCACTAACGAGGAAAGAAAAAGAATCGCGCTGGGATATACTCCTGTTTTAAGTGGGAGTTCGAGTTTCACGATTGAACCCACTGAACTTTGGTCGGATAGTAGCTTGGATGTGACCGAATTTCGACAAGTAATTATCCCTTTACCATTGATTCCAGATTTTCGCATTAGCTTCACCAAGTATCCTTCGGAGTTAAACACTCAAGGTGTTGAACGTTATCCATTTAATGTATGCGTAAGGAATATAAAAATTATTCCTGCTAACGAGAATTAATTTGCTTTATCCAATGCTGAATAGCTTGAGTTCATGGAGATGAATTCGGGCACTATTACTTTCATTTGTTTCACCAATTCTTCGGGTTTCACTCCCCTCGTCCCAGCTTCGATGAGTGTAAGTATGGCTTGTTGCTGTTGGGAAGAAAAATGTTCTTTTTCAGCAATGAAAATAAGTTCATTGTGGGAGGGCTTTAAGCTCTCTTTATCCGTCAACAATTCCTCGTACAATTTTTCTCCTGGACGTAGTCCAGTGTAAATCAATTCTATGTCTTGGCCTTCGATTAAGCCAGAAAGTCGAATCATGCTAATGGCTAAGTCGGCAATTTTAACAGGTTCTCCCATGTCGAATACATAAATTTCTCCCCCATCACCTGTCGCGCCAGCTTCCAACACGAGTTGACAAGCCTCTGTGATGGTCATGAAATAACGTGTTATTTCTGGATCTGTAACAGTGACCGGGCCCCCTTTGGCTATTTGCTCTTTGAAAATAGGAACGACAGACCCATTGGATCCCAATACATTTCCAAAACGTGTCGTAATGATTTTAGTGCCGGTCTCTTCTGCAATACCCGCTACATATATTTCAGCAATACGTTTGGAAGCACCCATGACATTGGACGGATTGACCGCTTTATCGGTAGAAACCAGGACCAAATGGCTCACCTTGTTTGCTATGGCTACATCGACAACATTTTTAGTCCCCAATATATTATTTATGATCGCAGCTTTTGGAATGGCCTCCGTCATAAAGACATGCTTGTATGCAGCAGCATGGAACACCACATCAATAGAAAAAGCATCAAAACATTGTTCCAAAGCAGCTTTATCGGTAACACTTTGTAAGTAATAATGAAAAACAACCGCACTATTCCGCTTGACCAATTCATTCTTCAAATCAAATAAGGGCGTTTCTGCTTGATCGAATAAAATGATTTCTTTGGGTGCAAACTGGATCAATTGTCGAACAATTTCACTTCCAATGGAACCGGCAGCGCCAGTCACTAAAATTGTCTTATTTTGGTATTGAATCTTATTCTTTTCTTGATCGATATTTATCTGATCTCTTTTTAGTAAATCTTCAATTTTAACAGGTCTCAAATTCCCGATAATTCCTTTACTACTCGCTAGGTCATCTAGGGGAGGAACGGTAAATATGCGTACGCCTTTCACTTTAAAAAATTGGAATAATTCGTTTTTCTTCTTTTGACTGACCTTAGAAGAGGTAATGATGATTTGCTGTACTTGCTTGTTATCGATTAATCGCTCTAATTTCTCGCCTATACTGACCACACTTAAGCCTTCGATACTGCGGCCAATTTTAGCAGGGTCATCATCGATAAAACCAATCACGTTTACGGCGTTGCTGTCATCTAAAGCCCGCTTGGTACGCAAGCCATTAGATCCTGCCCCAAACAAAAGCGTGTTGATCAATTTATCTTCTTTAATTACTCTTGCATAAAGCAGTCTAATAATTAGTCGATAGACGGATAATAATGATAATGAAAAATAAAATAAAAGTAACAAGTAGTTGTAATGTCCTCTCGTATCTGCCTTTATGTAAATAGAATAAATAGCTAATGCAAGCAATAGTCCTGAAGCTATTTTCCCAATATCGATGAAAGTGGTAAAACGCAGTAACATAGTATATCCACGGAATAGAGTGATACAGCACAAGGCTAAAGCAACAAAAATTAATTTATCTGAAAACGAGCGAATAATCAGTACTGATCCGTTGAGAAAGAGAATGAATTC
>JAKMEK010000044.1 GCA_022425945.1 Flavobacteriaceae bacterium | reverse complement strand
CTACTAAGCAAGCTTATTTAGAATAAATTTAAATAAATGTTTTTAAACATTGATTATAAGCCGATTCGAAATGTAGAGGATTGAGTTGGTGTTCAATTTTATGAGTGCTTAAATAAGATAAGAGCTTTTCAGTTGGTAAGTTTCCGACCAATTCATCCTTGGCCATAGGACAGCCTCCATAGCCCTTGATAGCCGTGTCGAAACGACGACAGCCAGAGCTGTAAGCAGCATCAACTTTCGGAATAGCGTCGGAATAACGGGTGTGTAAATGCGCCCCAAATAGAAGATTTGGAAAGGCAGGAATGAGCGTTGTAAACAGCTGCTCTATTGTTCCTGTACTAGCGGTTCCCACTGTATCGGAAAGCGAAATGGTGGTCACTCCCAAACTGGCTAAATAATCGACCCATTCGGAAACAATAGCGGGGGACCAAGGATCTCCATACGGATTGCCAAACCCCATGGAAAGATAAACCACTAGTTTTTTGTTGTTCCTCTGGGCTAGATCGATGATTTGCTCCAGCACAACTTTTGAAGCTCCAATTGTTTTATGGGTATTCCGCATTTGAAAATTTTCGGAAATTGAAAAGGGGTAACCCAACCAATCGACCTGTGAATGAGCACAAGCTTCAATTGCACCACGAACATTGGCGACAATTGTCAAGAGTTCTGTTGCACTCTCAGAACGATCTATTGCATTCAAAACCGCAGCCGTATCCCGCATCTGGGGAATCGCCTTTGGGGAAACAAAACTCCCTATATCTAGGGTAGAAAAACCAACCTTCAGAAGCGCTTGTGCATATTGAATTTTGTGTTCGGTGGAAATCCACTGCTTCACTCCTTGCATAGCATCTCGGGGGCATTCCACTAAATCAAGTGACTCCATGGTCAAAGATACATTGGTTTAGTCGAAAAGCAAATACAGTCCCAGAGCAATCCAAATAAGTCCGGTGTATAGAGCCATAGGTTGCTCAACAAAGAATTTTTTGAAAGAAGAGGAAAAATAAGCTACACTCCCAAAGACCACCAAGGCTTGCATCATAAACAATCCTCCCAATAAGCTATATTGTGCTGCAATTGTCCATTGATCGTTGAATAGAAAACCTGGGAAAAATAGCCAAAAAAACAAACTTACTTTGGGATTGATTAGGTTCATGAAAAGCCCTTGACCAAAACTCTTTTGCACCGATGGAAGTCTTGGCTGGATACTTCTCGCTTTTGTAAAGTGCTGACGAATTGCCCCCACGCCCAAAAAAAGGAAGTAAACAAAACCCACTCCCTTTACCATACGAACAATATTTGGCTGCTCCCCAATAAATTGGGCCCAACCAATTACCAATATCAGTGTATGACCACTAAGACCTGTGACCAACCCCAATACAAAAATAAAGGCAATGCGAAAACCCTTTTCCATACTTTGACCTATCACCATAAGCAAATCCGGTCCGGGTGAAAGGGTTAAAAGTACACTGGCAACTAAAAACGAAAAAACTTCCTCCATACTAAGGTGAATATAAGGGAATTATTTTTTCGAATTCCCGCTTTCAAGCTATATTTGCAGTGGAAAAAAATGAAGAAGATTATGGAAGGTATTGAAAAAGAATTAGCTCCTTTTAAGAAGACGTTAATTGAACACCCATTGTACAAACGCATACAGTCGGTAGAAGATATTCGTATTTTCATGGAGCAACATGTGTTTGCGGTTTGGGATTTTATGTCACTCGTGAAAAAACTTCAAGTCGAATTGACTTGTACTACGCTTCCATGGCACCCTTCTGCTTATCCTACTGCAGGTCGTCTAATCAACGAAATTGTTTGGGGAGAGGAAACCGATCTCAATAAAGATGGGGAAATCATGAGTCATTATGAGATGTACTTGCAATCCATGGAAGAAGCAGGTGCTGATCCGCTGCCGATCAAAAAATTCATTTCCCAACTTGAAGATAGCACAGACATACACGAACTCATCAATCAAACATCTCTACCAGACTATGTAAGTGAATTTTTAAACTTCACCTTTTCGACCATCAAAGAGAATAAGTTGCATGTTATTGCTGCCGTCTTCACCTTTGGACGTGAGGACTTAATTCCAGATATGTTTATTGAAATGGTAAAAAATCTTCGAAACGAGGGAGTGGCTTTGCATCATCTAATTTATTATCTTGACCGTCATATAGAAGTAGATGGAGATGAACACGGCCCAATGGCACTTCAAATGATGGAAGAACTTTGTCAGAGAGATCCTGCTAAAATTCAAGAAGCCATCGATGCAGCCAAGAAAGCTTTAGAAATGCGTATTCGTTTGTGGGATGGCATTTTGTCTGAACTCCCCACTACTGTTTTAATCTAATCATTCAACAATGAAACACTTAATTTACTTTACCCTAATCTTGTTCTCGACTTTGAGCTATGCTCAATACGAAGACGCCAATGTATTTGCCGAATCAATTGATCGTCAAGACTTAAAAGAATTACTCTATGTCTATGCCTCCGACTTTTTCCAAGGAAGAGAAACCGGAACCTTAGGTCAAAAAAGAGCCGTTACCTTTCTAAAAGAGTTTTACGAAAAGTGCGGAATTGCTCCTGCCAAAGGAACAAACGAATACTTCCAATCAATGGATTTGACCATAAAAGGAAAATCCGTATCCACTGAAAATGTAGTTGCCATCATCGAGGGAAAAAGTAAGCCTGAAGAATATGTGGTGATTTCCTCACACCTTGACCATGAAGGCATTAAAAATGGAGAAATCTACAATGGTGCAGATGATGACGGCTCGGGCTCTGTTGCCTTACTCGAAATCGCTGAAGCCTTTCAAAAAGCTGCAGCAGCTGGAAAAGGTCCTGAACGTTCTGTTATTTTCTTGCACGTTTCTGGAGAAGAAAAAGGTTTACTTGGATCAAAGTACTACACTGACAACCCACTCTATCCCTTAGCGAATACCGTAGCCAACTTCAATATCGATATGGTTGGCCGCACTGATCCAAAGCGAGAAAGCGACAACCGCAATTACATCTATCTCATCGGAAGTGATCGCTTGAGCACTGAATTGCACGAAATTTCTGAAGCGGCAAACAAAGCCACTACAAACATTGAATTAGATTACACCTACAACGCAGAAGATGATCCCAACCGATTTTATTTCAGAAGCGATCATTACAACTTTGCAAAAAACAACATTCCTGTTATTTTCTACTTTAATGGTACACATGCCGACTATCACAAACCAACGGATACAGTAGAAAAAATTCAATACGATTTACTTGAAGAACGTGCGCGCTTGGTCTTTTATACGGCCTGGGAAGTAGCTAATCGTGAAGATCGTCTTATCGTTGACAAAGCCAAATAACAACCATTAACTTATTTTCATATGAAAAATTTATTACTCGCAACATTTATCATTTGTTCAACCTTAGTTTATGCGCAAGAACTAGAACAAGAAGCTCAAGAGGACATCGAAATTGTGGACTCATTACAATTAAACTCGCTTAAACGCATTGCGATAGGCGTTAAATTTGGTGTACCAAATATTGCAGGACTCTCAATAGAAGGCGTAACCCCCCTACTTGGAAACAGAGTTGCACCCTTCTTCGACTACAGTAGTTTTGACGTCAATCCAGATGAAGTAGAAGTTGGGCTTAGCTACACAGAATTTGGAGCCAACATCTACTTTGGGAACAAAGGGAAAGGCGTTTATGCTGGAATTGGATTGGGATCCCTTTCTACTGACCTAGTATTCACAAACATTGAATTGTCTGATAATAATGGAAATAGCGGTAGCGGTAGAGCAACTATTTCGCAAGACATCAGTACAACAAACATTAAACTTGGAATCAAGACTGGTGGGCGATTTTATTTTCGATTGGAATTGGGCTATGGTATAGGTGATATTCCTGAGACCATTGATGTTAGAGGTGACTTTAGCTACAGAGAAAATGGACAAACCATTACTGGAAGCGGAACTAACACAGAAGAATTCCCTACCATCCCTGGTGTAGGCACTAGTGGAGTATTGATTGGAAACTTTGGCTTTGGTATTGCCTTTTAAGAAAACTCATTTTTGATCAAAATCCTCCTTTCTCATCAAAGGGGGATTTTTTTTTGACTCATTTAGAACGAAAAGGGACACAAGCTTATGAAGCTGTTGGGGTGGCAAACGACGCTAATTTTGTACTTTAGGATAAATTTTATATATGATTCGAATAAAACACTTGGGCTTGTCAATTGGGATTTTTGGCTGCCTATTTAAACTTATGTCATGGGCAGGTGCGAGTACATTATTGATCATTGGCTTATCACTACTCGGCATCTATTACCTAATAAAGGTATTTAAGCAATAATCATCCTTAAGAATAAGTCCAGCTTAGTCTATTTCAACTAAATCAATCACATGAATAAAAGCATAACTGTAGCCATGGCACAATTGGCCCCTATTTGGCTAAACAAGCAAGCTACCCTTGAAAAAACAAAGGAAGCCATGCTCGATGCAGCGCGTCAAAAGGCAGATTTAATTGTTTTTGGAGAAGGCTTTTTGCCCGGCTATCCGTTTTGGCTTGCATTAACTCAGGGTGCAAAATGGGAACTACCCGTGAACAAAGCACTGCATGCACATTACTTAAATAACGCCATACAAATAGAAGCAGATGAGCTAAACGACTTATGTCAATTGGCCAAAGAATTAAAATTAGCTACTTACATTGGCATAATAGAGCGGGCAAAAAATCGTGGTGGACACAGTCTGTATTGTTCGTTGGTATACATCGATAAGATGGGAGAAATACAATCAGTTCATCGAAAACTTCAACCCACCTATGACGAGCGTCTAACCTGGGCTCCGGGAGATGGGCATGGCCTTAGGGTACATGAATTGAATGGCTTTACAGTGGGCGGGCTAAATTGTTGGGAAAACTGGATGCCACTCCCAAGGGCGGCACTCTATGCTCAAGGAGAAAATCTACATGTCGCCGTATG